>NZ_JBSHNE010000005.1:0-391871 GCF_053646035.1 Streptomyces sp. NPDC055287
TCTGGTCTGCGCGGCGGATCCCCGCGACCATTGTGGCCCTGCTGTCCGTCGCAGCCACCGGGCTGCTCCTGTACGACGTGGTCTCGGTGCGGGCAAGTGGGCCTGAGATGCGCTGGCGACGGCGGCTCGCCGAGGAGCTGGCGACACGACCGCTGGAGGACATCTGGTTGATCGTCGGGGCCGCAGTGGCGATGGTTCTCGGCCTGTGGCTTTTCCTGCTGGCGGTGACGCCGGGACTGCGCAGGCTGCTACCCATGCGGCAGCCCACCGGTACCCGAGGAACATGGGAGGTCCGCGCCGGGCTCGACCGCCGCGTGGCCGCCCTGCTCCTGCGTGACCGGGCCATGCGGGTGTCCGGTGTCGAGTCGGCTCGGGTCGATGTCGGGCGCCGGAAGGTCAAAGCCCATGCCAAGTCACATTTCCGTGATCTCGACGAGGTCCGCGCGGACCTCGATGCCACGCTGGGTGAAGCCGCGACAACCCTGGGTCTCTCCCGGCAACCCACGCTGACCGTGCGTGTCCGGCGCTCGAAGAAAGGCTGAGGTTGACCTGATGCTCAAGACAGTGAACCGGGTCCTGCTGGGGTTGCTTGGCCTTGGACTGTTCGCCCTGGGTGGCGGCGTGCTGCTGGGCGGCCTGGATCTGCAGCGCCACTGGGGTTTCGACGTGCCGGGCTGGTGGCCCTTTCGTGGTCCGGACGATGTAGTTCTAGGCATCGAGGGACGCACCCGGTGGAGGGAAGAGGGCTGGTGGTGGCCGGCCGTCATCGCGGCGCTCGCCGTGCTGCTGGTGCTGCTGCTGTGGTGGCTTCTCGCGCAACTGCGCAAAGACCGGCTGGGCCAGGTTGTTGTCGACAGCGAAGACGGCGCGACGGCCCAAGTCAACGGCCGTGCGCTGGAGGGCGTGATCGAGGAAGAATTGCAAGCCCTGGACGGAGTCTCGCGGGCTCACCTGCGGCTGACGGGCCGGCGTACTGCTCCGGTCGCACGAGTGCGGCTGTGGCTGGAGCCTCACGGGGAACCAGAGCAGACCCTGGGGCGGCTCAGCCGGGAAGCACTCGCACGCGCACGGGACTCGGCAGGCTTGGACCGCCTCCCGTCGAACGTTCGCCTCCGGGAAGCCCGTCACCGCACCCATCGCGTCGACTAGGAACCCTTCGCCGCATACCAGGACGGAATCTCGCCGAACCCGCGGAGAGGAAACTCCGCATCCTGGCCGGGCGTGGCAGCCCTCAGGCATACCACCGCCCGCTGTAGAGAATGGGCATGATTCTCAAGCATCCGTCCGACCGCGGGGGCTCGCGGAGTCAGCCCTTTGAGAGGCTGGCCGAGAATGCCTCACGGTTCACCAGTTCAGCGACGTTCTTCGGGATCTGCCTGATCCTGGTTGCCGTGGCTGTCACGTTGCACGTGATCGGCCTGCCGATCACGTGGCTTCTGTTCGTGGGCGAGGCAATGTCGGCGGTGACCCTGCTCATGGTGGCGCTGCTGAAGAACTCCGAGCTGCGGGCCGAACGCGCCGTCCAGCGCAAGCTGGATGCCATCGCAGC
Organism: Streptomyces sp. NPDC055287; assembly: GCF_053646035.1. Lineage (NCBI taxonomy): Bacteria > Bacillati > Actinomycetota > Actinomycetes > Kitasatosporales > Streptomycetaceae > Streptomyces > Streptomyces sp. NPDC055287. The sequence continues at coordinate 1,550 of NZ_JBSHNE010000005.1, forward strand.
CGTCCTGCTGGAAGTTCAGGAGGGCGGCGGTCCTGGAGAAGCACACCAGAAACTGCGGTCCGCCCTCGGCAGGGAAGAGAACCCTGATGCGCCCGGTTCCCGCTAGCGCCCCTCCGTGGCCGTGAAGCGGCCGGTATGACCGTCCCGACAGCGGGGACGACGCCGTGTCGCCCCCGCCCGCGGTGGTCAGGCTGCCCGCGCGAGCCGTTGCTCGGTCGCCTTCTGGCGGGCGGCCCGTACCCTCGTGTCGATGCCCTCGGCGACCTCCTGCTGCCACTCGTCGTCGGAATTCAGCAGGCCGTTCCGCGGATGGTTAATCACAAGCTCGTCGTACGAGTGCTCTCATCCGTCATGCCGTTCCAACGAAGCGCGCACATGACGCGCCGCTCAGCGCCGCGGGGATGCGGTGGCCGGGTGGGGGATCAGGGTGGTGTCGAAGTCGCCGTCGGCGATCTCGCGAGCGAGCTGTGCGAGCTGACGTTGGTGGGCGCGGGCGTACGAGCGGAAGGCGGTGAACGCATCGTCCAGCGAGATCTGCCAGCGTTCCGCGAGGATGCCCTTGACCTGTTCCAGGACGATGCGGCTGGTGAGGGCGTACTGGAGTTGGGCACGCTCGATGTGGCTGTGGTCCAGGGTGCGCTGCTGCAGGATGGCGATGGTCGCGATGTCGGCCAGGGCCTGGGCGAGGGTGATGTCCTGATCACCGAGGGGGTCGGGGTCGGTCTGGAACAGGGAGAGCGCGCCGATCACACGGCCGCGTAGCCGCAGCGGAAGGGCGTTGGTGGCCACGAACCCGGTCTCGTGGGCGCGGGTGGCGAACTGCGGCCAGCTCTCCGTGGCTTTCGGATCGGTGAGGTTGATGTTGGTGCGGGCCTGGCCGCTCTTGTAGCACTCCACGCAGGGGCCTTGGTCGTGCTGCAGGGCGAAGAGCTCCAGCAGCCGGGTGTGTTCGTCGGAGGCGGCGATGGTCTGCAGGGTGTCGTGTTGGTCGGCCAGCAGGATGCCGACCGCCGCCACGTCCAGCAGTTCCATGCAGCGCACCGAGAGCTGCTGGAGAAAGTCGATGAGGTCGAAGTCGTCGGTCAGGGAGTCGGCGACTTCCACGAAGACCTCGGTGAGCCGTTGTTCGCGGGGCATGTCGATCAGTCCTTGTCTACGACGGTCGGGGGCGTGCCGTTGCCGTTGTGGTCCAGGCGGAGCCGCCGGTCCACCACGTCCTGGGAGATGTCGGTGATGGAACGCCCACTGCTGTAAGCATGCGCGCGCAGCCGGAGCAGGGCTTGGGGCAGGGGCAGGGAGAGTTGGACGCTGACCATGCCCGTCGCCTGGTGGATCACGGCGTGCTGCAGGGTGCCCGGGGAGCCGGCGGGGGACGGCCCGTCCACGCGAGGCTCGCCACTGCCCAGGCACCGGGCGGTGAGCGCGTCGGCCAAGATCAGCGCGTCGTCTGCCTGCTCTGCGGTCAGCGGGCCCGGGGTGCGGCGTACGGCGGTCAGGACACCGGTGCGGATCGCTCCGATCCCCATCGGGAAGCAGAAGACCGCCCGGGCCGGCAGGCCGGGGGCCTCCATGGCCAGCGCGGGCCAGCGCGCAAAGCGAACGCCGGCCAGGTCGGGCACCCACACCATCGCGCCGGTACGGGCCGCGTCAGGCCCAGGGCCCTCCCCGAGGGTGAGCTGAAGGTCCTCGAAGCGGCGCGTCGCGGCGTCCGAGCACCACAGGAGCTCGGTGAGGTCGCCCTCGGTGACCAGGGAGACCGCGAGGCCGTCCACGCCCAACGCGGCGGCGCCGGCCGCGGTGACATCGGCGACCTGGCCGGAGCCGTCGTCGGACTGCAGCAGACGCAGAACCCCGACCATGCGGTCACTGATCACCCACCACCACCTCGCCCCGTGCCGCCGGGCGGGCCCATGGCCATGCTCTCGGGCCCGGTCACGAGGCCAACAACGTGGGACACGCGGCCGCCACGTCGTCCGTGGCAGGGACGCGCGGCGCGGGGACCTGGGGCCGGTCGTAAAGAAGGAAACCGGTGGCGGTCAGATCCAGGAGGCGGGTCAGCAGCGGACTCGGGTGGCGCAGACACAGCGACCCCCCGGCCGTGGTGGTGAGCCGAGATGCGACCAGGAAGGCATTGAGGCCGCTGACATCGCAGAAGGCGAGGAGCGTCAGGTCGATGTCGACCGTACGGATTCCGTCCCCCAGGCAGTCTTCGATCACCACGCGCACGGAGTGTGCTGTCTCCAGGTCGAGTTCACCCGCCAGGGTGATGGTCGCGTGGCTTCCCCGGTCGCGCCGGTGGATGTTCAAGCTTGAGAGAACAGGCATAGTGCCTCAGTTCTTATGACCACCTGGTGCAGCGCTGGGCGGGCCTGGAATTTCGGCTACGCCTGGCACGTATTCCGCGTGGTCGGACGCCTTTACAGGTCAGGCAAGAGCGACGGACGGTCACCCTGTTGCAGGGCCGTGAACCCGACCGACTTCGCCTCGAAGGTGGACCTGTGGTGATCCAGACGTCCTGTCCACTCCCCACAGGCACCAGCACGACAACAGCATTGGGCCACGCCGGGGTCTGGGACGTCCATCGCAGCATAGCCCTCGCGCCCACCCCCCGGCAGCCGTTCCTCGGTCACCGCCTTCCAGCGACCTTACGGCCCCTCTCCGGCGTACGGCCCTACCGGCTCACACGCTGACCGGTGCCACCCGTGGACGCGCGAGCAGTCACCGTCACTACGCCGCACGAAGGCGCCGCAACGCACGACGCCACTCGTGTTGCATCTCCTTCGGGAGCTTCTTGCCCTCCGTGGTGGCGACCAGGGCCGCAGCTACGTCCCTGAGTTTGACGTTGCAGTGCTGCGATACGTCCACCAGGAGATTCCAGGCCCCCTCACTGGAACAGGACACCAGGGCCATCACCATCCCGCGCGCCTGGTCGATCACCGCGTGGCTGACCAGCGCCTGCCCCAACTGCTTGTTCTCGGCACGCAGTGCAAGAATTTCCGCGACCAGAGCGGCGTCTGCCACCACGCCCACAGTCGTCACAGCCCGCTGTGCTTCATGAAGCGTGATCGTCTGACGCATGGTGTGTACCTCGCAGCACAGTCAGCGCGTCCGGCCTGGGCGAAAGCCGTTGGCACGCCTGGATGCCAGTCCGCCCCATCGGTCACCTGTGATATTCGCTGTCCCGGCCATTCCGGCCGCCCCGGCGCTGCCGCCTGTACCGGCGATCCCAGCGGTCCTGACGGTCCCTGTAATCCCGATAATCCCGGTAACCGGAACCACCGCCACGGGCCCCGCTCCTGGCGCCACCGCGGCCGTAGTGCACGAGACCGAAGATGAGAACGGCTGCGGCCACCCACCAGACGGGGCTGAGGAATCCGAGTCCGAGCAGGACCACGATGAGGATGAGAAGCAAGACGAACACGGCGACCCTTCCCGGAGCGCAACAAGACATCGCTGCCGGGGACCGGGGCCTCACTCAACAGCGTAGTCCTGACCAAAGGTTGCGGATAGCGCCTCAGGCCGGCCCGACCACCTTGCCTGGCTGAAGACTTGACGTCTCTTCAGGACCTGCGGCGACGACTGCCGTGCGCGGTGCAGCCCCCGGGCGCCCCCCGGTAGCATCGAAAAGCAACGGCGCTCCATCGGGAGCACACCTTGCGCCGGTGCCGGACCTGCCTCGTCACAAATCGAGTCGCCGATTTCGCCCTCGATGCCATCAGGTCCGTCGATCGCTGCGGCCGAATCGAGCCAGTGCCGCAAGAGCGCGTTGCGTCGGCCCGGTGCTGCGCTCCAAGCGCCCCGCGACCACCGCCCAGCCGCCGCACACGGCCCCCACTGCCGAGCAGGAGCAGGAGCTCCGGCGCCGCCGTAAGGAAGTCGACGCCCTGCGCGGTGAGCTCGACGCGAAGCCCAGCCTCCACAAGGACTCACCGGCGTGACCAGCCTCTGGCTCCCCCTGGCCGCCACCGTTCTCGCCGCGGCCCACGGCACCAAGCCTCGCTCCGCGGCCGTCCCGAAGCACTGCGTGGTGCCAGGATCCGACCGCAGCCTGCCCCTCGCCTTGGCTGGCCAACCTCCGTGCTCCCGCGAACCATGATCGGCCCTCACCATCGCGAGCGATCCTGCACCCCTGCAACTACTCGCCGAGCTGGTCCGACCGAGCGGAAGCCGTCGCCGTGCCACTACGTGCCATTCGAAGCGGTAAACAACGGTCACCACGGGCATCTGCGCGCCGTCCCGAGACGATGCCATCTCGGGCGTTTCACCTGGTCAGCGCTGCGTCAGCCACTCATATGCTGGTTGATTCCCAAGCTCAGAGCGCGAGTTCGATTCTCGTCACCCGCTCCACGCAAAAGCCCCAGGCCATCGGCCGGGGGCTTCTTTGTTGTCTGAACAGGTTCAAGTGCCACCGTCGTCGGCCTCTCTGTGCATACCCGTGCACAGAGCCCAGACGATGAAGATGTTGACGGCGACCAACGTGAGGGCCCACAGGGGGTAATACGGCACCCACAGGAAGTTGGCGATCACGCCGAGCCCTGCCGCGGATACACCGAAGTAGCGCGCCCACAGCGCTCCGCTGAGCACGGCGCACCCCGCAACGACAATGACAATGCCCAGGATGAGGTGCACCCAGCCCCAGCCCGCCAGACTGAACTCGAACACGTAGTGGCGCGTCGCAATGAACAGATCGTCCTTGGCGATGGCCGCGATTCCTTCAAGGATCGCCATCGCGCCACCGACCATCATCAGTGCTGCTGCGAAGACGGTGGTACCCGATGTGGGCGCATGCCACGGGCGCGGGTCGGCATTGGCCGTTCTGGATGGGACGGCGTCACTGGCCATGTCGGACTCCTTGGGCGGCAGAGCCATCCGGTCGGCCGAGCTCTCGCAGCGGCGTGATCTCTCTCAGCGTGGCACGACGGCGCTCTGTCGGCATCCCGAGCTGCGGGCGCCGACTCATGGAGACACGTCACCGGCCATCGGCTGCCGATCCCGGAGCGGTGCGCCTGACCAGAGCGCGCCCGCCCGCGTGGCCTTGCGGCCGCTCAGAGGTACGGGCCTGCGAGAAGCAACCACGGAACGCCTACGGCGAACGGCATCAGGCCCAGGACCCACCACATCTGGTGCCGGGGCTGTCGGGAGATGGAGAACGACAGCACCGCAGCGCCCACGACCAACGCCGCAAATCCCACGTACCACCCGCGCTCCATGGCGTCGCGCCCCACAGACTGATACCGGCGCTTTCCAGTTCCTCGCCGATCGCCGCCCCGGTGCACTGGTCGCCCCACGGCGACGCTCGCCGGTGAGATCGAACCGAGATGGGCCGTCGTATAGAGCTTCGTGTACGCCGCATCTCCGGCCGACGCGGAAGGCGTGCCGCTGGTGGCTGCCGCACCGAGCATCTCGGCGCCGTCAAGGAGCTTCCGGGCCTCGGGGATCACCACGAACAGGAGCAGCAGCCATATTCCGATCGCCGCACCGACGGGCCACCGCTTCGCCTTGACAGTGAAACGATGGAGATCGAGCACCTGGCCGGACGTGTCCATGAGCGGATGACAGCCAGAGTGCTGCGCGGCCATCCGAGTCCGGACCGCCAACCTCTGGCGGCGTACAACAGCGCAGTACCGCAGCCCCAAGTCCCCCGTCATCGCGCCCTCACGCGTCGCGCCGGACCAGGCCGAGGCTCCCGGTACTCCGCCCGGAAGTTCCCATGTCCCGTTGTCCGCACGGCGGATGGTCAGGGCCTGCCACGGGCAACCGCTGAGCGCCGCACCGCTACTCAGCGGCGACTGCCGGGGGGCCTTGCCGTTTCACTGAGACGATCACGGCGGAGACAGCGGTGGTCACGACGAGGCTTCCCGCCATGACCATCCCCACGCCGACCACGAACAGGCCGCTGGAGTCGTCCGACCAGTCGTAGTAGGCGGCAAGGGTCAGGCCGGCCGTGGTGCCGAGCACAGCGCCTGCGATGGAGCGCCGGGATGCCGCCCAGTACACCGGCGCCAGCAGAGTCAGCACGAGCCCGATGACCTGCCACGCCTCGTACGGGCCGGTCGTCGAACCGTCAGGCTGCACGTCACGGTGCTGGTCCCATCCCAGCCAGGCAGCCCACAGCGCCAGTGTCACCCCGGTCAGCACGAGGGTCGCCAACAGGTGCAGAGCGGGTTTCGGGAGTCGTTGTTCCATGGCCCCAAGCTTTTCGGCTCAGCCCGTGGCCGACCAGAGCGCACGTACTCAGTTCTACCCGAGTACGCAGCTCTACCCGAGTACGCGGCATGAGGGGGCGCCTTTCGGCCTGTGCGCACCGACGTGGCTCGGGGTTTGTTGGTGGCTGCCTCGTCCTGGGGCCCGTACGGCGGCGCGTGACGCGTGTGCCGCCGTGCGGGCCCCGTGTGCCGTGTGTGCTGCCCGGCAGCGACCAGATCCTCGACCGCATCTGCCGCTACTGCTCACGCATCTCCGAACCAGATCACTAGCCGTGGCCGAGCACCAGCCCGTACTGCAGCGCACTCGTCGACGACGGCAGGCCCAGGGTCTTCGGTGTCAGGGCCCTGGAGCCCGTCGCGGTCGGGCCCTGGGTGGTGCCCGGGAGGAGCCAGGCGCCGCCCTTGGCGGAGTCCTCGCCGGGGGTGCCCGCCGTGAGGTCCGCGTAGCCGTCGGCGTCGTAGTCCTGGAGGCGGACCGAGGCGCCGAAGCGGTCGCCCCACTCCGCGCTGCCCGGGACGCCGGTCGTGCTCTGGCTGAAGCCCAGACCCATGGCCGTGCCGGCGGAGGTCAGCAGGCCGGTGGCGGTGCCGCGCACGAGGGCCACCGTGCCCGCGTTCTGCTGCGAGCCGATCGCCTCGTACGGGTCGCCGATGGCGAGGTCCGCGCGGCCGTCGCCATCGATGTCGGCCGCGGCGAGGTCGGTGCCGAGGCGGTCCTCGGACTCGGCGGTGCCGGCGACGCCCTGGGTGTCCTGGTGGATGTCGTGGATGCGGGAGCCGAAGCCGTCGGCCTTCGAGCCGTACGCGACATGCACCAACCCTCCCTTGAACGCCTCGGCTCTGCCCGTCGAGTAGTCCGCGCAGGCGGGGGTGTCGGCCTCGTAGTTGGGGTAGCAGGCGCCGAGTGCCAGGTCGTCCGTGCCGTCCGCGTCGAAGTCGGCGGCAGCGAGGGAAGCGGCGGAGGCCGTGGTGCTCCAGAGCTCCACGGGGGCGCCGTCCTGCCAGTGGTAGACCCGGGTGAACCTGGTGTCCGTCGCCGTGACGGAGAGCGCCAGGTCGCCGTCGCCGTCACCGTCGAAATCGCCCGTGGTGAGGGCGTTCACGCGGCCGAAGTCCGCCCCGGCGAACTCCCCGGTCACGGTGTCCGGGGAGGCGGCGGTGAGCGGGCCCGGACGCAGTACCGCGCCGCCGTGCTCCTCGCCGCTACGGCCGAGGGCGAGGTCCGTGCGGCCGTCGCCGGTGACGTCCCCTGCGGCGAGTACCGCGCCGAGCCGGGAGAACTCGCTCTGGCCCTTCGCGACCGTATAACCCCCGCTCTTGAGTCCGGAGGCGGAGCCGCGCAGCACGGTCACCGTGCCGTGCTCGGCGTACTTGTCGGAGGTGAGGGACTCGCTGGAGGCGCCCACGACCAGGTCCGCGTAGCGGTCGCCGTCGACGTCAGCGGCGGTGACCGCGGAGCCGAAGAAGTCGCCGGTCTCGGGGGTGCCGGGCACCCCGGTCGTGGCCTGGCTGATCCGTACGGAGCCGTGCTTGCCCGGGCCGTCGGCGCCGCCCCACAGGACGTGCACATAGCCGGCCTTGGTCTGGTCACCGACCTGCGCGGAGGGCACGCCCACCGCCAGGTCCGGGTAGCCGTCGCCGTTGAAGTCTCCCTGCCGCGCGGTGGCCGCGGCGGTCCCGGCCGCCGCTGCGGTACCGGGCGCGGTCACGCCCAGCAGGGTCGCCGCGCAGATCGCCGTCGCGGCGAGGATCTTGTTGCGCATCGCTGTCTGCGTTCCTCTTGGTTTGCGGGGTGGCTGTTGGCTTGAGCGCGGGTGCGGGGGGCGGGCGTCAGCGGGCGAAGACATCCGCGAACTTGCGGCCCTCGACCTGCGGGTAGCCGAAGTCCGTCGCGTTGAAGGAGGTGGCGTTCGTCGTCGTCACGCCCGAGGCCGCGCCGCGCAGCACCCAGGCCGCCCCGTCGTCGTACCCGTTGGGCAGGATGTCCTCCCCGAACGCGCCGATCGCCAGGTCCGCCGTGCCGTTGCCGTTGATGTCCCGCAGGCGCAGCGAGGAGCCGAAGTGGTCGCCGCCCTCGGCGGCGCCCGGCACGCCCGCCTTCGCCTGGTGGATGGACTGGGCACCGCTCGTGGTCAGGCCGCCCGCGCTGCCCTTCAGGAACGTCACGTTGCCGACGCTGTTGCGGCCGTCCACGTCCTCGTAGGTGGCGCCGACCGCCAGGTCCGCGTAACCGTCGCCGGTCGCGTCGCCGACCGCGACGGCGGCGCCGAAGGAGTCGTACGCCTCGTCGGTGCCGGGCACTCCGGCGCTGTCCTGGGTGTAGGTGGTGCCCGTGGCGGGGAGTCCGGCCGCCTTGCCGTAGCGCACGGTGAACGAACCGCCCTGCCCGAACGCCGTGTTGCCGGTGACCAGGTCGTCGTATCCGTCGCCGTTGATGTCGCCCTCCGACACAGCCGGCGCCCAGGCGGTGGCGCCCGGGGCGCTGCCCTCGGCCAGAACCGAGTAGGAGGAGCCGATGTCGCCGGGGCCGCCGCGCAGCAGGCCCACGTAACTGGTGGTGCGGGAAGCGGCGTCGTCCACGCGCTGGCCGTACAGGACGAAGTCGCTGCCGTCAGTGCCGGAGAAGTGGCCGCCGACGACGCCGTCGAGGCGCACGTTGTCGGGGAGGAACTTCGCCTCCGGCGCCATCGCCCCGCCCTGGTTGGCCTTCCCGTCCTCGTACCACCAGAAGGTGTTGCTGCTGACGACGACGAGGTTGCCCGTGCCGTCGCCGTCGAGGTCGGTGAAGGAGGTGCCCTCCCCGAACCGGAAGGCCTCGGCGCTCGGGGCGGTGAGCATGGAGCCACCGGACGTGAACGGCTTCGCTCCGCCCCAGACGATGGTCACCGCGCCACTCGCCTTGCCCGTGATCAGTTCCCCGGGCGCGCCGATGATCAGGTCGGCGTAGCCGTCGCCGTCGACGTCACCGCCGGTGACGTTCTCGCCGAACTTGTCCACGGACTCCGAGGTCCCGGGAACGCCCGGCGTGTTCTGGGTGATGCTCACCGATCGCGCGGGGCTGACGCCGTCGGCCGAGCCGAAGACGACGGTGACCGTGCCTCCGCTCGCCTTCGGCGTACCGATGGCGAGGTCGCGGTAGCCGTCCCCGTTGAAGTCGTCCGGCAGACCGGAGGGGGCCGCGACGGCGGCCGGGGCACCGAGCCCGGCGACCGCAAGGACAGCGGCCGTGACTGCGGCCAGGGTACGTACGCGCAAGGTGGTGCTCCTGTCTGAAAAGCGGAAGCCGGTTCGAAGCTTCGGTGACGTATGACACGCCTGATGGACGAAGGGTTGTACGCGGTGAAAGGGAAGATGAACGGCCCGTCCGGTCAACAGCCGTACGCAGGCCGGGCCGCACGCCTCGCGGCGCAGGCCTTCCTCGTACTGGAGTCGTCACCCGTGGAGTCATCACGCGCGCGCGGGAGGCCGCTTCACGGCGCGTCGATCCCGCCACCCTCACACCACGGCGGTAAGCCGCCCCAAACGGACAATCGTCCTGAATCGCGGCCAGTAAATCTTCGCAGCAGCATCACAAGGACTGCGCACCACCTTCGGGGGGTGCCGCTAGCGTTACGCCGCTCGAGCCCGCGTGCGAACTGGAACAGGTCGCCGGCGTCCCTGGCGGGCGCAGTCAGCAGAAAGATCGCAGATGGACTACTGCTCGTCGTGCCGTCGGCATCTCAATGGCGCTCTCGTGTGTCCCGGGTGCGGCGCATACGCTCCGGACATTGCCCCGCCCGCCCATCTGCTCCACGGCGCGGACGCAGATTCGGCCCCAGAGATAAGTGCGGAGACACCAGCGGAGATACCCGCGGGGATGTCCGCCGACGCAGCGGCGGCTCCCGGGCCCGATGCCGCCCGCGCCGAAGGCACCTCCCCCACCGGCCAGGGCCGGGCGGCTCGGCGGCGGCAGTTGGCCCGGTGGAAGAAGCACCGGCGCCGGGCCGTGGCCGCGACGGCCGTTGCCCTGGTAGGCGGCGGGCTGACCCTGGCCGCGCTGCCGGCGTCCAGGCCGACCACCAGCCACACCCACGCGGCCCCGCCGCCGGAGCCGGTGAACGCGTCGGCCACGCCCCGGGCAGCGGCCACCGACTCGGCCTCCGAGCAGCCGGGCATCCGGGACGCGCAGGACCCCGGCAACGCTCGCCCGGCCGGTACGAACGGTCGGCAGCAGAACAGCGCCACAACCACCCCTCCCTCCACGGCGAACGGCCGCCAGGCCGAAACCGCCGCCGCTGCGCAGGCCCCCGCGCCCCGCAGCGCGAAGCCGCACCTCGCGCCGCAATCAGCAGCCCGGTCGTCGGACGGCACGGGCCCGGGCAACGCCGAAGCCTCCGCACCGGCTCCGGCCCCCGCCGCACCCGAAGCCCAGGACCCCGCCCCGGCCCCCGCCCCCGAGGCCACCGCTTCCGCCGAGCGTCCCGGCGTCGTAGGCACGCTGGTCGGTGGCCTGTTGCCGACCGCCCCGGCGGACGAGCCGGAGTCGGCGCACGTCTGCGTCATCGGTGTCTGCCTCGGCTGATCGCCCCGCCCCTCCCCTCCCCCGTCCCCGTCCTCTTCACCTTCGGCATCACTTTCGGCGTCCGCTCGCGCGCCGGCGCACCCCGCCGGCCCGACAGCCGTATCTCACCGCCGCGACATCAAGGAGGCCGACTCCCCGTGAGCCCCGCTGCCTACGAGGCCCGGCTGCACAGGATCGGCCGCTGGTGGGCCGTCGACATTCCCCAAGCCGCCGTCCACACCCAGTGCCGCACCCTCGGCGAAGCCGAGGACATGGCCCGCGACGCCATCGCCGAAGCGTGTGGGATCCGGCCCGACACGGTCGCCGTGACGCTCGTGGTCCCGGAATTCGCGCCACTGCTGCGCGGCGTACGGGAGGCAAGGACGCACCGGGCCGCGGCCGATGCCGCCGAACAGCAGGCACTCGCCGATGCCGCCCGCACCCTGATCGAGGACCACCACGTCAGCCAGAGCGACGCCGGCCGGCTGCTCGGCCTGTCTCACCAGGAGGTCTCGCAACTCCCCCCGGCCCGCCGTTCATCCGGCTCACGTCCCTGGCAGCTCGGCCCGCCGCCCCCACCCGGCGCACCGGCCGCCGCGATGCGCAACACGAACCGGGACAGCGGTACGGACCGGGACAGCCGTACGGACCGTGACAGCGGCACGAGCCGCCCGAGGCCACCCCGGCAGGCAGCATCGAGCCGCCCCGCATGGGCCCTTACGGAGGACGACGCCTGAGCGGCGGGACGGTGTACGCCGTCCCGCGAGCCCGCACGATCCGCCGGTCGCACTCAAGCCCCGTACTGCCGCGCCCCCTTGACCAGCTACGCCAGGTACTCCGCCGCACCGAGCGACCCGCGCGTCAGCGAAGCCGCTTGGCCGGCCCACAGGTTGACGTAGTCCGCGCGCCCCTGCGCCGCCGCCGCGCGGCGGATCGGCTGCATCAGTGCGTTCTGCACCGGGTACGGGGGTACGTCGTCCTCGTACGCCTCCATCTCTCGCACAAAGCGGTTCGGGATTCCGCGTGCTGTCCGGCCGGAGAAGAGCCGGGTCAGCACCGTCGTACGGGCGTCTGGCCCGCTCAGCGCCTTCTTGTGCACGGCGCTTGCCCCTGACTCGCGGGTCGCCAGGAACCCGGTGCCGACCTGCACGGCGTCGGCCCCCAGGGCGAGCGCGGCGGCGACCCCTCGGCCGTCCGCGATCCCGCCTGCGGCGACGACGGGCACCGAAACGGCGTCCGCCACCTGCGGGACCAGGGAGAACGTACCGACCAGCGACTCCCGTACGGGCCTCAGGAACGCGCCCCGGTGCCCGCCGGCATCGCTGCCGGAGGCCACGACCGCGTCTACACCGGCGCGCTCCAGTACGACCGCTTCCTCCACGGTCGTCGCCGTGCCGATCACCGCGATGCCACGGCGCCGCGCCTCCTCCCTCACCCACCGGGGCGGGACACCCATGACGAAGCTGACGACAGGCGGCCCGGCCGCCAGCAGGGCCTCGGCCTGAGCGGCGAAGTCCGGCCGGGCGCCGTCGACTTCCCCGGCGGACGGCACCTCCAGGCCGAGCTCGCCGTAGTACGGGCGAAGGCGTTCCGCGTGCCGGGCCAGCTCGGCGTCGTCCGGCCGCAGGTCCGCCTCGCCGTCCAGCGGCACCCAGAGGTTCACCGCGAAGGGGCGTCCGGTGCCGGCCTTCAGCTCCGCGACGACGTCCACGATCGCCTGCGGCGACAGGATGTGAGCGCCGTACGAGCCGAGTCCGCCGCCCTCGGAGACCGCCACGGCGAGCGCGACCGAGGACAGTCCGCCCCCGAACGGACCCTGCACGACGGGGTGTTCGATGCCGAGCAGATCGCCCAGCCGTCCGGCGGAGCTCACGGATTCCGGTATGGACATGAATGTCCTCCAGGTCGTCGGCGGGCCGTTGTCCGCCGCTGATCACGACACTAGACGACCGGTCAACTAGTACGCTGCCGATTCGGGAAGAGGGGGTAGTTGACCGCCCGTATACTCCCGCCATGGGACGCACCAGCACCGCACGCGAACGGCTGCTCGCCGCCACCGGCGAGCTGATGCGCGGCCGCGGCTACAGCAGCCTCGGGATCGCCGAGATCTGCGCCGGTGCCGACGTGCGCAAAGGCAGCTTCTACCACTTCTTCCCGTCGAAGCAGGCCCTCACTCTGGAAGTGATCAACGCCTACTGGCACAGCGAGCGCGCCTGCTGGAACAGCGAACTGGCGGGTTCCGACCCCGCCCTCACCCGGCTCCAGCGCCTCCTGACCGCCATGGCATCCGCCCAGCGACGCAGAAAAGAGACGGCCGGAACGGTCGACGGATGCCTGCTGGGCAACCTCGCCCTCGAGCTCAGCACTCAGGAGCCGGATGTCCGCACCCGGCTCGAAGAGATCTTCGACGAGCAGATCGCCCTCGTCACCGCGACGCTGGAGGGGGCCGCGGCGGAGGGCAGCGTTCCGCCCGACCGTGCGACCACGGCCACGGCGCGGGCCGTGATCGCCCAGCTCGAAGGCATGGTCCTGTTCGCCAAGCTCAAGAACGACCCGGCCCTGCTGGACGACGTCTGGCAGCACACCTCGCTGCTGCTGAGCGCCGACCGCCGATAGGCGGTGGCACCGCCACGCGCCTACCGTGGTCAAAGAGGGCGCCGTCCACCCGAACCGGCGCTCCGGAGGAGGCCGCGATGGACGAGCACTTCGTCTGGGTGACGACGCGCCGCGTCAAGCCGGGCACCTTGGAGGACTTCGAGAGGGCATGGCGCCCGAGCGCTCATCCGGAGGGCATGCGCAAGGCTTTCGCGTACTGGTCCGAGGACGGCCAAGAGGTCACGGGAATGTCGTTCTGGGACTCCAGGCAAGCCTGTGACTCCTGGCGTGGCTCCGAAGCGGAGAAGCAGCGGCGCGAGGCCATGGCTCCGTACGTCGTCGAGGAGACGGAAGGCTATTACCGCGGCGGCGAGCTCACGATTCCGCCGGGCGACTCCTCCTGAGCACGGTGACGAGGACAGCGCACGCGCCCGGGGCGGGATCCGGGTCGGGGGCGGGTGCCGTGCCGGGGCGCTGAGTCCTATCAGCGGCCCTGACCTCGGACGTGTCGTCGGCTTCGCTGAACTGTCCTGCCACGTAAGGATGTTGGCCGGTCGTGTCGTTCCAGGGCCGCCGGTCCGCTCGGTCTCGCCTGCGGGGGAAGGGATCACGCCGGGCTCGCTCCGGTGGCAGACACGTCGTGTGATCGGATCGTCACGGTCACGTTCACGGCCTCGGTCGCCGAGTACGCCGCTCTGCTCAGTCGGCCTGTCACCTGCCTCATCACCCGGCCGGCCCGAATGCTGGTGCGGAACGCGAGCTCGTACGAGCGATCCGATCTGTGGATCTCGATCATCCGCAGCGGTGCTGACCGTGGACTCACGGTCGGGACCGCCCGATCCCATGCTTACGCCGGTACTGCTGAAGCTGTCGCGTGCCGTCTCACGGTCCCGAATCCGGGCCCTGGCCCTGGCGCCGGCCTGGCAGTTTCCGCCCGGTGCGCTTGTTCCGACCGTTCCGCTTGTTCCGTATCCGTCGTGCCTGCGACGTGACCCATGACGCTCGGCCGCCATCCGGCCGCTCCCTGTCGACCGCGCCGCGCACCTCATGCGCGCAGTCGCAGACGCTGGCCGGGGTAGATGCGGTCGGGCCCCTCGTCGAGCTTGTGCTTGTTCATTTCGTACAGAGCCTGGGTGCCACCCCGGACATCGGCGCGGTCAGCGATGACGGACAGACAGTCGCCCTGCTGCACCACATAGGTCTGGGAGCTGATGGCTTCCTGCGAGCCGCGGGACGGAGCGGGGACGGCTGCCGGGGGCTGGGCCTTGTACTGGCGCTGGGCCTGGGGCTGACGCTGCGGCTGAGTGGTGGTCGCGCCGGAACCGCTGCTTCCCACGCTGGCCCCGGTGTTGCTGGAGCCGGTCCAGGTGTTGCCCGCGCCCGACCCGGTACTGCTGGAGCCGCTCGTACTATGGCGACGCCCGCAGTGGGGCCAGGCGGACAAGCCGCGGTCCTGGGCGACGCGCGAGGCGATGGCGATCTGTTCGGAGCGCGATGCGAGGTCGGCGCGTGGCGCGTAGCGGTGGCCGCCGTAGGCCCGCCAGGTCGAGGGGTTGAACTGGAGCCCGCCGTAGTAGCCGTTGCCCGTGTTGATGTTCCAGCGGCCGTTGCTCTCGCAGGCGGCGATGGACTCCCAGTCGGTCCGCACCGGCACCGAGTGCGGCGCGGCCGACTGCGGGCCGAAGGCCTTCGGGGCGTGGACCTGCGGGGCGGCCGGCTTCGGAGCGGCCGGCTTCGGAGCGGCGCTCGCCGTGCTCTGGCCCGCGAGGCCCAGGGCGCTCAGGAGGACCAGCAGCAGAGACAGAACCGTTTGGACGGACCGCGTGGCAAAGGGTGAAGGCGACATCCTGTTTCTCCTCCGCTGACTGACTCGGCAGCGCCGTGACGCGGTGTGGCCACGGCCGGTGGGTGAGCAACAGATAACCCGGCAGTACGCTTTTCTGTGTGCACGCCGACCTCGACCTGCCGCGCTTTCACCCGCTTGGAGGCTGGTGCCGGCGCCGCGAAGGCTGATCCTGGCGCCGCGTCGTGCGGGCCGGAGGATTCGGGGGCAGGCATCGGAGCATGCCCATGCTCGTCGGAACCTCTGGATGGCAGTACAGGGACTGGCGCGGCGGTCTCTACCCGTCCGAGCAGCCGCAACGGCTCTGGCTGGAGGAGTACGTCCGGCACTTCGCCACGGTCGAGAACAACAACGCCTTCTACCGGCTCCCCACCAGGGAGATCTTCGCCTCCTGGCGGGAGCGGACGCCGGAAGGGTTCGTCATGGCGGTCAAGGCCAGCCGCTACCTGACCCACATCAAGCGGCTGCGCGACCCCGAGGAGCCGGTGAGCCGGCTCCTGGACCGCGCCGACGGGCTCGGTGACCGGATGGGTCCCGTTCTGCTGCAGCTGCCGCCCGACTTCCGTGCGGACACCGGATTGTTGGATGCCTGCCTGGGGTGCTTCCCGCGCACGGTCAGGGTCGCCGTCGAGCTGCGGCACACCTCGTGGTGGGACGCGGAGCGGGACCTCCGGGCGGTGCTGGAGCGGCACGGCAGCGCCCTGTGCTGGGCGGACCGGGGATCCCGCCCGGTGACGCCGCTCTGGCGTACCGCGTCCTGGGCGTACGTACGCTTCCACGGCGGCGCCGCCGCGCCGCCGCCGCGCTACGGCCGGCAGGCGCTCACGTCGTGGGCCCGGCGCGTCGCGGGCGCGTGGCCCGACGAGGACGACGTGTTCGTGTACTTCAACAACGACACGGGCGGCGCGGCCGTCGTGGACGCCGCGTGGTTCGCGCGTGGGGCGGCGGCACTGGGCCGGACGGTGAGCCGTACGCCCGCCGTCCGCGCATGAGGCCGGTGTCCTCGACGAGCAGAACCCGGATCAATGCGCCTCCCACCCGGCGCGCATGCGGCCTGCTGTCACATGTCGCCTTCATTGATTACTTGCCGGACACACATGGACGAATCATCTCCTGGCGGCCCCGGATTGCCATTGACCGAGCCGGAGCCGCACTTCCCGGTTCCGTACATGCAGGTCCGTGCATGCAGGTCCGTGCATGCAGGCGGGGCGGACGCGACAGGCAGGGCCGGCAGGACAGGCAGGGCGGGCACGACAAGCGGGACAATGGTGGGGAGGGATGCCTTCCATCGCGGAGAGGCGGGACTTCCGGTGCCGTACATAGCTGTGACTGCCCTGAGCCATGCCGGACTCATTCGCGATCACAACGAGGACAGCCTCGTGGTCGGGCCGTGGACGCTGTGCGGCACCGTGACCGAGAATCCGCAGACGCTCGTCTTCCCCCTCGGCGGCCCGCTCGTCGTGGCGGTGGCCGACGGGCTCGGCGGGCAGCCGGCCGGCGAGGTGGCCAGTTCGCTGGTCGTCCGCCAACTCGCCTCGCTGGGACCGGCGTTGGACGGCGAGGATTCTGTCCGTGACGCTCTGGACGTCTGCAATCAGGTCGTGTACTCGGCCGCCGACGGCGATCCGGAACTGATCACCATGGGGACGACGGTCGCGGGCGCCGTCGTCCTGGCGGAGTCGCTGCTGGTGTTCAACGTCGGCGACAGCAAGGTGTTCGACGCGGCGCCCGGCGGGCTCCGGCAGGTCAGCGTGGACGACAGCCCGCTGCCGCCGCCGGGACACCGCACCACGTCGGCCGTCACCCAGACGCTAGGCGGCAGTCCCGTGTTCAGTTCCGTCACGCCGCATGTGACGGCCCGCCCGCTGTCCGCCGGCGACCGCTACCTCCTGTGCACGGACGGGCTGACCGACCCGTGCCCGGACGAGGCGATCGGCAGCGTGCTGCGGCGGTACGACGGCGCCAGGGCGGCCTTCGAGCTGTGGAAGGGCGCCATCGAGGCCGGCGGCCCCGACAACATCACGCTCGCGATGCTGCGCATCGGCGAATAGGCCGGGCGGCGGCTCACCCGGCGCTGACACCTCAGTCCGCGCAGTACGTGTCCCCGGCAGGCCGTCGGCCGGTCGTCAGGTACCGGGTGACCTCGCGGTCGCCGCAGGCGTTGCCGTTGCCCAGGTAGACGCCGTGGCCGCCGTGTTCGACGGTGACCAGGCGGGCGCGGTCGCCGAGGGCCTCGCGCATCTTCAGGGCTCCGAAGTACGGCGTGGCGGGGTCGCGGAGGCTCTGGATCATCAGGATGTTGGACGGGCCCCGGCCGGTGATCCGAGTGGGCTTCTCCACCGGCGCGCCCTTCCAGAAGGCGCAGGGCGTGACGTTCACGGGCATCCCGGCGGTGAGCGGGTACCGGGCGCGGTCGGCGGCGACCGCTCGCTCGTACGAGGCGACCGTGGGAGGATGCCAGCGCACGTCGTTGCAGACGACTCCCATCGACACCGCCGCCTCCTGGTCCGAGACGGGCGCGGCGATGTCGGGCGTCAGTACGGGCGTCACGCCGGGGTCCTGGGCCTGCTTGATGAGCCGTGCCACCTGCGCGAACGCGGTGTCGCTGTACAGGGCGTTCTGCAGGGCCTGCCGCAGTCGGTTGCCCGTGAGCAGGGTGCCCGGCCGGTCCGACGTCCTCGGCTCCCGGTCCAGCTTCGCCGCCAGGCCGAGCACCAGCGGACGTACGTCCGTGGGACGCCGGGCCAGCCGCAGCCCCGTCTCGTCCCTGGCCGGGTCCGCCGCCCAGGCCGCGAAGTCGGGGAAGCGGCTGTCCGCCCCCGCCGACATGTTCGCCAGCCACCCCCGGCCGACGCGGGACGGATCGGGGTCCCCACTGCTGTCCAGCACCCAGCGGTCGGTGCGCCGCGGGTACTTCTGCGCGTACACCGCCCCGACGTACGTCCCGTACGAGATTCCCCACGCCGAGAGTTCCTCCTCCCCCAGGGCCTGCCGGAAGCGGTCGATGTCCCGCACCTCGTTCGCCGTGGTGAAGCTGCGCAGCCGGTCGCCGCCGTTGCGGTCGCAGGCCTCGGCGACCCGCCGGGACCGGGCCAGGGCGGCGGCGACCTCGCCGTCGGGGCCGGGCCAGGCGCGCAGGTTCACGAGGTGGCGGTCGTCCGGGTCGAGCCCGCAGCTCGCCGTGGTGCTCCCGCCCACCCCTCGCGGGTCGAGGCTGACGATGTCGTACGCGCCCCCCATCTCCTTCCGCAGCGCCGCCCCCTTCTGCGTCAGCCGCTGCACACCGGAACTTCCCGGCCCTCCGGCGATCACCAGCAGCGTCCCGCGCCGCGCCTCGGGCCGGTCGCTGCGCAAACGGGAGACCGCGAGGGTGAGGTGCCGTCCGTCCGGGTCGCGGTAGTCGAGCGGTACGGGCAGCTCGGCGCACTCCTGGTCGTCAGGGCCTCCGGTCCGGGCGCAGGGCTTCCACTCCAGGGCGGGCACCGCGCCGGCGGCCGAGGCGGCGGCAGGAACGGCGCTCAGCGTGGAGGCGGCGACTGCGGCGGCGAGCGCGAGAAGGAGCGGCCGGGCAACTCTCGGGGAGCAAGTAGTCATGGAACAAGGGTTGTTGAAGGGATTGCCCCTGCCCATGCGGCAGGCATGAAGCCTGCGGTGGGGGTAGCCCCCGGAACGGCCACCCCGGCCGCATACCGTTCGACGACGTCATCGAACGCACCACGCCCGCCCCACGGAGAGAAGCACGTGTACACCCGCACCACCACGGCGGCCCGTACCGTCACCGACGCCCTCCAGCCCCGCAACGTCCTGCTGGCGGGCATGCTCGGCATCGGGACCGCCGCCGCCGGCGACTGGACCGGGCTGCTGTGGGGCCTGCTCGGCGCCCTGTGCGCGGGGCTCGTCCCCGCCGCTTACATCGAGTGGGAGCGCAAGCGCGGAACGTGGGACGACCGGCACGTCGTCGACCGCACCAAGCGGGCACCGATCTTCTTCGTCATCCTCGGTTCCCTGGGCTCCGGCGCGCTCGTCATGGTCCTCGGCGGCGCCCCGGCCGGCATCCTCCGCGCGATGCTCGGCCTCTGGACGATGACCGTCCTCCTCCTGACCGTGAACACCGCCTGGAAGATCTCGGTGGATTCGGCGGTCGCGTCCGCCGTCGTGGCCCTGCTCGCCGTCGTGCACTCGCCCTGGTGGCTGCTCGCCTTCGCCATGACCGGCGCGGTCTGCTGGTCCCGTGTCGCCCTGCGGTACCACACCGTCGCCCAGACGGTGGCCGGAGCGGCCCTCGGCGCTGCGACGGCAGCGACGTTCCTGTTCCCCTGATCCGGCCCGGCCCCCCCTCGGACCGCACCGCAAACCACATCGCGCGCATCACTCGTGACGGGCCCTCACCGAAGGAGTCGCCAACGGGGTGAAGTAGGTTCAGCAGCCTTGAGATTGTCACAGTGAATCGGGGTTGGTGCGCAAGTGCTGGTGGCGGACAGATACCGGCTGGACACACCCATCGGGCGGGGCGGGATGGGTGAGGTCTGGCGGGCCACGGACGAGGTGCTGGGCCGGCCAGTCGCCGTCAAGCTGCTGCTCGGCAACGGGGCCGACGCGTCGGCCGCGGCCCGGTTCCGGCTGGAGGCCCAGACCGCCGCCCGGCTGAGCCATCCGCATCTCGTGGCGGTGTTCGACTTCGGGGCGTGGGAGGACCGTTTCTACCTCGTCATGGAGCTCGTCGAGGGCACGAGCCTGGCCCAGACGCTGCTGTCCGAAGGGGCGTTGCGGGCCGAGCGGGTCGCCGGCATCGCTGCCCAGGCAGCCGCCGGACTGGCAGCCGCCCACCGTCAGGGCGTCGTACACCGGGACATCAAGCCCGGCAACCTGATGACGAGTCATGACGGTACGGTCAAGATCGCGGACTTCGGCATCGCCCAGTTCGTGGACGACCCCGCGACGGCGCTCACCACCGCCGGCCAGATCGTGGGCACCAGCCTCTACCTGGCCCCCGAGCGCGCGCTGGGGAGACCCGCCGGCCCCGCCTCCGACATGTACTCCCTCGGCTGTGTCCTCTACCAGTTGCTGGCGGGCCGCCCGCCGTTCCAGGCCGACACCGCCACCGGCACGCTCTACCAGCATGTGGACGCCGCGCCCGTGCCCCCGCGGACCCTCGGCGTCGACGTACCCGGCCCCTTCGAGGCGTACCTGCTGGGGCTGCTCGCCAAGCAGCCCGAGGACCGGCCGACGGCCGAGCAGGCCGCCGACTGGTTCCGCCAGGACTCCTGGCGCGGCCACCCCGAGCCCCTCCCGCCGCCGCTCCCGGTGAGCGAGCAGGCGCCCCGGACCACGGCGACGTACGCACTGCCGTCCACGGGCGCCCCGCGCCCGGCCTCCCGACGCCGCGCGGCGCCGCCCGCCCAGCGGCCGAGCACCCGGAAGTTCGTACGCCGCCGCCCCCGCGTCGCGAGCGCCATCGCCGGGGCCATCGCCTTCCTGGTGGCGGTTCTCGTCGGCATGGCCTGGCTCTCCCCCGAACCCAGCTCCGCCGAGACCCCGGAGCCCGGTCCCGGGAGCACCGCCGAGTCCCCCCAGTGAGCTGACGGCGTCTATTCGGCGGCGGCCGACCTCGGCTGATCAGCCGTCAGGGGTGCGCCCTGCCCGCGCACGCCCGCCGCGAGCAGCTCCAGCGCCTCCTCCCACCGGAGCGGCCCCGCGCCGCCCCCCACCAGGACACCCATTCCCCGCAGCCGCTCGACGCTCTGCCGGTACGCGGGATGGGCAGCCAGGGCAGGGTTCACAGAGGGCAGCACGGCGGTGGGTACTCCGGCGCCGGACGCCTCGCACAAGGTGGCCACCGCAAGGGTGTCCGCGATGCCGGCCGCCCACTTGTTGATGGTGTTGAACGTGGCCGGCGCGACCGCTATCGCGTCGGCGGGAGGAAAGGGCCGCGGGTCACTCGGCGGGCGCCACGCGGAGCGGACGTGCCGGCCGGTCTGCTCCTCCACCGCCCGCGCGTCGATGAAACCGAGGCTCTGCGGCGTGGCGATCACGCCGACCTCCCAGCCCTGCCGCTGCGCGGCGGTGATGAGCTCCCCGACCCCTTCGGCGCCCCCGGCGGCGCACACGACGACGTACAGAAACGGCTTGGACTGACCGGACACGCACAACTCCCCGTCGACGGCTGAACCAGTACGCCAAGTGGAACAGGGCGGCCCCGCCCGATGTCCGCCGGGGCCTGATGGTTCCGGCCGCGAAAAAGCGGAGAGTGAGTTGGCATGGGTTCTTGATTGCGGGGCAGGAGCGCCCTTTGAAGGGTCTGAAACACCGGGAGGGGTCAGGACGATGACGAGGACCGCGACGATGACGACCGTGTCCGTGGGGACCGCCGATGCGGAGACGATCGGTGGACTGCCCTGGATCGAGGACGCCGGCAAGGTCGCGCCCAAGGACGCCCGCGAACTGTCGCAGCTCTTCTTCGACCGGCTCCAGGTCCTCGAAGAGGGGACGCACGAGTACCAGTACGCGCGCAACACCCTCATCGAGATGAACCTGTCCCTCGTGCGGTTCGCCGCCGGACGCTTCCGCAATCGTGGTGGCGGCGGCGACATGGAGGACATCGTCCAGGTCGGCACCATCGGCCTGATCAAGGCCATCGACCGGTTCGACCTCAGCCGCGAGGTCGGTTTCGCCACCTTCGCCGTGCCGTACATCGTCGGTGAGATCAAGCGGTTCTTCCGCGACACCAGCTGGGCCGTCCACGTCCCCCGGCGGCTCCAGGAACTGCGTGTGGACCTCGCGAAGGCCAAGGAGGAACTCTCCCTGCGCCTGGACCGCGACCCCACCGTGAAGGAGCTCGCCGAGCACCTGGACCTCTCCGAGGAAGAGATCATCGAGGGCCTCGTCGCCGCCAACGGCTACACCGCGGGCTCCCTCGACGCACCCAACGACAGCGGTGACGGGCCCGACAGCGGGCGGACGTTCGCCGACCGCCTCGGCGAGCCCGACCCTGCCATGGAGAGCGTCGAGGACCTGCACACACTGGCCCCGCTCCTGGAGCGGCTCGACGCCCGCGACCGCCGCATCGTCGAGATGCGCTTCGGCCAGGAGATGACCCAGTCGCAGATCGGCGAGGAGCTCGGCGTCTCCCAGATGCAGGTCTCCCGCCTCCTGACGCGCGTGCTGAAGCAGCTCCGCAGCGGGATGCTGGTCGACGAGCGCTGACGGGCGGCCCAGGCCCGACGTACCCGCCCCTTACTGACAGCGCCGCCCCCGGGGTGGCACAGTGGAATGATGCCCCGCAGACCTCCGTCACCCCCGCAGACTCCGGCGCACACCGCGTCCGAGGTGACGGATCTGCTTGCCGTCCTGTGGGGGAGGGCGCAGCTGCAGGCCCCGTCCGGGCCCATTTCACCGTCGCAGCTGCGCGCGCTGCTGGTGATCGAGCGCCTTGAGAGCGGCAACCTGCGGGCCCTCGGCGCCACGCTCGGCTCCAGTCCTCCCGCGACCAGCCGGCTGTGCGACCGGCTGGAGGCGGCCGGCCTGGTGGAGCGCCGCCTCAGCCCGGCCAGCCGACGCGAAGTGGAGCTCCACCTGAGCAGGCCGGGACGCGTGCTGCTCGACGAAGTACGGCAGGCGCAGGTACTGGAGCTCGCCCCCGTGCTGGAAACGATGTCTCCCGAAGCCCTGACGCAACTCGCGAAGGGCCTTGCCGCGTTCCGGGACGCCGCCTCGGCGGTGGTCCACGGCGACACGGCCGCGGACGCGTCCGGTATGCGCGTAGTACGCCCCGCCTAACAGTTCACCGCCGCCTCGCGGCTGTCGCGGACGGTGAAGGCTCCGTCCGGACCAAGCACCCGCAGCAGACGCTCGACCAGTCCGGAGGGCGCGGCGAGGCGCAGGCGGTCCCCGAGCCCGGCGCGTGCCCGTAGCAGGACGTTGATCATCACCGTGTCGGCGAAGTCCACCGCCGACAGATCGAGCACCACTGGCACTCCCCCCTGCCGCGTCTCGCGGTCCAGTGCCAGCCGCAAGGGCCCGACCGGCTCCAGATCCACCTCACCCCGCAGGGCGAGCACGACGGCCCGTTCGGACCGGTGGGTGACGACGAGCACGCGCTCTCCGGTGCTGCGTGTGTGCACGACTGGCCCCTCAGATGTGGCAGCAAGCCGACCGAGGCCGGCACAACTGCCCCGATGTGCGGCACAATCACCCTAGGATTGATAGTTGCCACTTGGCAACACTCGCCATTTGTCAACAGTCGGCACACCGAATCTCCTTCATCCCGTTACGCTGCACCGTCCCGAACACACCACCTCTTCACAAAGGATCACCGACCGTGACGCGTTTCCTTGCCGTAGAGCGTGCCGTGCGCACCGCCGCACCGCACGCCCTCCTCGATACGGCACGTGCCGCGCTGGTCGAGCACTACGAAGCCACCCACGTCGACCTCCTGATGGCCGATTACAGCCTCACGGTCCTCCAGTCGGTCACCGCCCGGCCCGGCAACGGGCACGCCCTGCCGGTCCATTCGAGCCCCGAGGGCCGCGCCTTCGGCAGCCAGGAGCCCTACGGCCAGTACGTGGCCCGGGACGGGGCCGTCGACCTCCACCTGCCGGTGACCGTCCGCGGGGACAGACTCGGCATCCTCACCGTGCGCCTGCCCAAACACAGACGCACGCCCGAGGCCACCGCGGAACTCACCGAACTCGCCGAACTGCTCGGCCACGAGATCATCGTCGCCGAGCGCGACACCGACCTCTACCTCCAGGCCCGCCGCTCCAGCCGCCTCACCCTCGCCGCCGAGATGCAGTGGCAGTTGCTGCCCGGCCGCGCCTGCTCCCGCCAGGAGTACGCCATCGGGGCCCAGCTGGAACCGGCGTACGACATCCACGGCGACAACTTCGACTGGGCCGCCACGTCCGAGACCCTCACCCTCACGGTCACGAACGGGATGGGCGAGGGCATCGAGGCGTCCCTCCTGACCAACCTCGCCGTCAACGCCCTGCGCAACGCCCGCCGGGCCGGCATCGGCATCGCCGACCAGGCCGCCCTCGCCGACCAGGCCATCCACGGACAGCACCACGGCGAGGCCTACGTCTCGACGCTCCTGCTCTCCTTCGAGCTGGCCACCGGACACGTCCAGGTCGTCGACGCCGGTTCCCCCCAGCTGTGGCGCCAGCGCGACAAGACCGTCGAGCGCATGGACTTCGAGGCCCAGCTCCCCCTCGGCATGTTCGAGGAGACGGCGTACGTCCCCCAGGAGTTCCGCGCCCTCCCCGGCGACCGGCTGGTCTTCGTCAGCGACGGGGTGTACGCGGCGGCGACCCGGGCAGGCGAAGAGTACGGCGAACGCGCACTCGCCCGGGCCATCCAGGCCGCGAGCCTGCTGCCCGCCGCCGCGGTACCCCGTGCGGTTCTCCAGGAACTGTCCTCGTACCGTGACACCGACGCGGACCTCGACGACGACGCCCTCGTCGTCTGCCTGGACTGGTTCGGCCGGGCGACACGCGAAGTTAGCGGACAGTAGAAGCGGGGCAGGAGCCCCGGGGTCACCCGAGCAGCACTTTCCATCCAACGGGGGTGAAATGACATGAACCGCACGCAGACAAGGACCGAGGCCGCCGAGAGGACCACTCGGCCGGACACGGCCGCCGAGGCCCGCGACACGGCTCGCGCGTTCCTGTCCGATCTGGCCCCGGCGCCCACCCAGGAGATCGCCGAGAACGTGGTGCTGGTGGTCTCCGAGCTGGTGACCAACGCGCTGCGGCACGCGGGCGGCATCACGAAGCTCTGCCTGGCCGCGAACCGGCACACCGTGGAGATCACGGTGCAGGACCCCAGCCCGTCCCGCCCGCGCCCGCGCCACCCGGACATCACCGGCTACGAGGGCGGCTACGGCCTGACCCTGGTCAACTTCCTGGCCCGTTTGGTCACGGTCACCCCCTCCCCCGAAGGGGGCAAGCAGATCTGCGCGGCCGTCAGCCTCTGACACGATTGTTCCCACAGTCGCCGCATAGACGGGGGCAGCCGTGCGAGGACCCACGTACCGGAGCGTCAGACGCCGTACGGCGCCCAAGGCCGCACTGTGGATCCTCACCCCTCGATGGGCCGGCGTCGCGCCCCACTCCCCGCCCCCGGACCCCGTCCGGCCGAGCGGCCTCCTCCCCACACGAGCTGGCCCCTGCCGGACCCCTGGGAGGACACGTGGCGGCCCCCCCATCACCTCGCAGCAGTACCGCCCCCAGAGCCAGGCGGCCGTGATCCGTCTCCTCAACCGCGAGCGGGCCCGCAAGGGCTGCCGCCCGGTACGGATCCACCGCACCGTGACCGGAACCGCCCAGCGGCACAGCGACTACATGGCCCGCGTCGGCGTGCTCTCCCACACCGGCCCCCATACGTCCGGCCCGGGCGACCGGCTCACGGACGAGGGGTACAGATGGCGCCGGGCAGCGGAGAACCTGGCCCGCTCCCAACCGAACGCGGCCACGGCCTTCCCCCTGTGGAAGGCCGGCCCGAAGCACCGCGCCGCGATGCTCACCTGCTCCTACCGCCACGCGGGCGTGGCCCGTCAGAACCCGGGGCGGCCAGGGCTGGTGGACACTGCTCCTGGCCACCCCGCGCTAGCTACCGCCCGGGCCCACCGGCCACGGCGGCGACGAACGCGGCGAAGGCGGCGGGGGTGACGGTGAGGGCGGGGCCCCCGGGATTCTTGGAGTCACGAACGGCGACGCGCGCGGCGAGCTGGGCGATTTCGACGCAGTCGCCACCGGTGTTGCCGCTGTAGCTCGACTTACGCCACCGCGCGCCCGTCAGGTCCTGACTGGTCCCCATAACGTTCCTCCATCGCGCGGGTGATCAGTGCCGCCGAATGCTCCACAGAGAGTGCAGCGGCCTGCAAGTGAGCGTAACGGAGCGACGCCTCCCTGACCGCGTCAGGGTTGGCTGTCATGTGACCGGAAATCAGATCCTCGGTGTAGACAATGTCGGGGTCATCGTCGAAACGAAGAACATTGAACGAGCCGATCAGGCTTGCGTGTTCACCGGCTTCGAATGGCAGAACCTGAATCTGGACCCATCGCTGATCTTGCAGGTCCAACAGATGTGCAAGTTGGCTGCGCATGACCTTATGACCGCCGATTGGCCGGAACACAGCAGCCTCGTCCAGCATTACCCACACCATGGGTGGCCGCTCTCGTTGCAGAACCCGCTGCCGCTCCATCCTCGCCGCAACCAGTTCCTCCAGGTTGCTGGGCATCCCGGTCGCGAGCACCGCGCGCGCGTACTCCTCCGTCTGCAGCAGCCCGTAGACCAATTGCGCCTGGTACGTCGAGATGTACGCCGCCCGCGCCTCCATCTCCGCGTACGGCTGGAACCACGACGGCAGCTGACTCCGCAGTACCAGGCCCACCAGCCGGCTCAGTGCTCCCTCCGTCCCCAGCGCCGCGTCCGCGCGCTCCGAGAACGCCCGGGTCGGGACCTTCCGGGCCGTCTCGATCTGGCCGACCAGCGACGCCGTACAGAAGATGATCGAGCCGAGCTGCTTCTGGTTGAGGTCCGCCGCCTCCCGCAGCCGGCGCAGTTCGGCCCCGTAGTAGTCGAGCGCGGAGGCGTGGGGGTCGAGGTCACGGATGTTGGCCATACGGGGTCTCCCTGGCTCACGGACAAGCTCACGCAACGTAACGTTGTTTTCCACCCGTAGCCGAGGGTAGTCATCAGCCCACACTCTGGTGACGTGAATCACGTAACTGACGAACCGGACGCCGAAGTTGGCGCGCGCCGCTACGGGGCGAACTTCACCGTGGGTGACCATTCGGCCCGGCATCTGCGGTGCATCCTGCGGATGTACCTCACGACCTGGCAGCTGTCCGCCGTCTCGGACGCGGCGGAGCTCGCGCTCACGGAGCTGGTCGCCAACGTCGTACGCCACGTACCCGGCCGCCGGTGCTCGGTCCTGATCCTCCGGGCGGAGCACGGCGTACGGGTCGAGGTGGCCGACGCGTGCGCCCGGCTGCCGAAGGCGGAAGGCTCCGGCCCCCTGGACGAGGGCGGCCGGGGGCTGGCGCTCGTGGAGGCGGTCAGCGACCGGTGGGGGGTGGACCCGGGGCCGGGCAGGGACGGCAAAACCGTGTGGTTCGAGTGCCACCGGCCCGGCCCCGGACCGGCCGTCAGCCCCGTGTGAAGTGGACGCTGCCGCGCAGCGCCTCGTACGCCTCGTCGCAGTGCTGCTCGAAGTCGGCCGCGAACTCCGTGATCTCACCCGTGCGGCGGTCCTTCTGGAGCGCGGTGACGGTGAAGGTCCCCATGGTGAGCGAGTCGCTGGAGCACACGCGCTCGTTGCTCTCGACCCAGACGCGGGCCGAGTCGGGGTCACCGTGGTCGCGGTAGGTCCGGCCCAGCGTCAGCTGCTCGCCGTCGTCGGCCTCCAGCGCGATCGACCACACCGGCCAGTTGTCACTGCTCACGCTGATGTTGACGGCATTGCTGCCGGAGGTCATGCCGAATTCGTACGTGGGGCCGGCGTAGCTGCCGCTGCCGCCCTGGCCGATGTACTCGTAGGGGTCACTGGTGTAGGAGTACGACCCTGTGGGCGCCGGCACCGGCTTTGCCGCCTGCGCGGGCGCGGCGGCGACGAAGGTCCCCGCGACGACCGACGACGCGACTGCGAACGTGGCGGCGGCGCGCCACCGGCTGTGAATGCGGACCGAGTTGGACATGTGTTCCGTTCCCGTCGGAGAGAAGATCACGTACTCCACCTCCAGCGCACCGGGCCGTGCGATCGTCACAGCTTGATGCGGGCGGCGACCGGCAGGTGGTCGCTCCCCGTGGCGGGCAGCGACCACACCTCGGTGACAGTTGCGTTCCGGGTCATGACCTGGTCGATCCGCGCCACGGGGAAGGAGGCGGGCCAGCTGAAGGCGAAGCCCGGCCCGGGCGGGGTGAGCTGCCCAGTGAGCGGGTCGAGCCCCCGGTCGTCCATCGTGCCGTTGAGGTCGCCGAGCAGAATCACGCGTTCCCGCCGCTCGTCGGCGAGGGCCGCGCCCAGCAGCCGGGCGCTCTCGTCCCGCCACCCCGAACGGAATCCCGTGGACGGCCCGATCCGTACCGAGGGCAGATGGGCGACGTACACGGCGACGGGCTCTTCCCCGCCGCCCGGCAGCCGGACCTCGGCCCGCAGTCCCCGGTTCCAGCCCGCCGCGATCCCGTCCGGCTTGATGTCCACCGGCCGCACGCCCGTCAGCGGGTACTTCGACCAGAGCCCGACCGTGCCCACCACGGCGTGGTGGGCATACCCCGGGGCGAACGCCGACGCGTAGGCGGGAAGGGCGGCGGAGGTCAGTTCCTCGACGGCGATGAGCCCGGCGCCCGATTCCATCAGGGTCCGTGCCGTGCCCGCCGGGTCGGCGTTCTCGTCACTCGCGTTGTGCTGAACCGCGACGATGTCGTACGCCGAACCCGAACCGTCCGTGGGCAGCAGCAGCCCGCCGAAGCAGCCGAGCCAGGCGGCGACGGGCAGTAGCAGGGCGACCGTCCCGGCGAGTGAGCGGCGCACGACCGACAGGACGAGCAGTACGGGAACCACCAGCCCGAGCCAGGGCAGGAACGTCTCCAGCAGACTGCCGGGCCGTCCGCTCATGTCGGGCACGGCGGAAGGGAAGGCCAGCAGAACCGCTACCCCCACGGCGAGCGCGGCGAGGACAGGGTCCCGCCGCCACTCCCACCGGCGTGCGACGTCCGTACCAGTGTCCGCTCGGGTCATCGCCCGACCGTAGCGGCACGACTCCCGCAGCGGTCAGCAGCCCCCGGAGGAGACCGGTCCGGCCCCCGTGCCGATCTGAAGGGTCTGGACCGGAGCGGCACAACAGCCACCACCACCGCCGCCCTCCCCGGACACTGCCGAGGCGTCGGCCTCCTCGAACAGCCCGGCCCCTCCGCACACACCCGTCTCCGGCAGTGTCAGTTCAACCCGCTCCGCCGCTTCCCGGTCCCCGGCAAGCGCGGCCGCGATCGACCGGACCTGCTCGTAGCCGGTCATGGCGAGGAAGGTCGGAGCTCGGCCGTAGCTCTTCATGCCGACGAGGTAGACGTCCTTCTCGGGGTGCGAGAGCTCGACGACGCCGTGCGGATAGACGGTGCCGCAGGAGTGGGCGTTCGGGTCGATCAGCGGGGCGAGCGCGAGGGGCGCCTGGAGCCGTTCGTCCAGCCCCAGCCGCAGCTCGGAGACGAACGTCAGGTCGGGGCGGAGCCCGGTGAGGACGATGACCTCGTCGACCGGTTCGAGCCGCCGCCCGTCCTCGGCGACCAGCACGAGCCGCCCGCCGTCGGCCTTCTCGACGGCACTCGTACGGAACCCGGTCACGGCATCCGCGTACCCCTCGTCGACGGCCGCCTTCGCCCGCAGCCCGAGCGCACCGCGCGCCGGCAGCTGGTCGGCCTCGCCGCCGCCGAAGGTGTCGCCGCCGATACCCCGGCGCAGGACCCAGACGGCGTGCGTGGCGGGGGCGTCCTTCGCCAGGTCGGCGAGGGAGGCGAGGGCGGTGAAGGCGGAGGCGCCGGAACCGATGACGGCGGTGCGGCGGCCGGAGTAACGCCGCGCGACCTCCGCGTCCCTGAGATCCGGCACGCGGTACGAAACCCGGTCGGCGGCCGCGCGCTCGCCCAGAGCCGGGAGACCGTCGCCGCCGACCGGGCTCGGTGTCGCCCACGTACCGGATGCGTCGATCACGGCGCGGGCGAGGATCCGCTCCTCCGTACCGTCGTCGTACCGGACGTGGACCGAGAAGGGCTGCTCCTCCCGCCCGGAGTCGACGACCCGATCACGCCCGGCGCGCGAGACGCCGGTGACCCGGGCGCCGTAGCGGACCCTGTCCCCCAGAACATCGGCGAGCGGCTGGAGATACCGCTCGGCCCAGTCACCCCCGGTCGGATACGTCGCCCCGTCCGGGGCAGTCCACCCGGTCGGCGCCAGAAGCTTCTCGGCAGCCGGGTCCACGACCTCGGCCCACGTCGAGAACAGCCGCACGTGCGCCCACTCCCTGACCGCCGCACCGGCCTGGCGGCCGGCCTCTAGGACGAGCGGTTCCTGACCGCGCCCGACCAGGTGGGCGGCGGCCGCCAGACCGACCGGGCCGGCGCCGATCACGACGGTGGGCCCCTGTGCACGCGACTCGGTCATGACGACTCCCCATATAGACATCCATCAATCTCTTGATGTCAGCATGGCACACTGCTTAGACGTCCGTCAACATAGATAGAAATCTAATCAGCACACTTGCTTCGACATGTGTCAACATAGACACATGTCGAATGCGAAGGTGTTGCCGCTGCTGGAGCCGGACGCCGCCGTCGAGCCGTGCTGCCCGCCACTGAACGAGCGCCCCCTCTCGGCCGAGGAGGCAGTCCGCACAGCCGCCATGTTCAAGGCGCTCGGCGACCCGGTGCGACTGCGCCTCTTCTCGGCCGTCGCGTCGCACGAGGGCGGCGAGGCGTGCGTCTGCGACATCTCCGACGTCGGCGTCTCGCAGCCGACCGTCAGCCACCACTTGAAGAAGCTCAAAGAGGCCGGCCTGCTGACCTCCGAACGCCGGGGCACCTGGGTCTACTACCGCGTCGCCCCGTCCGTACTGACCGCGATGGGCAAGATGCTGGGCGAGTACGCCGCCTGACGCCCCGGCACCCGCCCGAACCAGACCGGTCCCCGTACGACAATCACGAAGCCCAGCTTTGCGACAATGCCGATTGTCGCACCCCTCGTAAGGGGTATTGAGGAAAGCCGGTTAGCCCGACCGGGTGACTTCCGGACGGGCGTACCCGCTCCGGGCAATTAGGGTCCCGCTGTATGACCTCACAGACCGCTCAAACCGCTGTCGAACAAAGCCACTTGGGAACCATCTCGGTAATCGCATGGTCGGGGGAGAATATCGACGACGGCCGCGACATGGCTTTCCTGCTCGCATATTCGCTCGGCGACGGAACGGCCGGCCCCGAGGCCGGCGAGAAGGCCGTCCGGCTGCTCCTGGAACAGACCGGCCTGCCGGTCGGCGAGGGAATCTTCGACGCGTCCAAGTCCAAGGAGCCCGTGAGCCTGCTCGTCGAGAGTGGCAGTGCGTCACTGACGATGCCGAGCCTGCGCGTCCAGTGCCTCGTGCCCGAGGAGTGGACCGCGGCGGCCCTCAGGCGCAAGCACGTGCATTTCATCTTCACGACCCGCCCGTGGCCGGAGGGCACACCCGGCGTTCCCGTAGAGGCGGAGGACCTGAAGGCGTTCGTCACCGATGAGGAAGTACTCGCGGCCTCCGCACACTGCGTGATTCCGGTGACCACCCTGCGCAAGTAGCCCCCCGGCTTCCCCGGCCACTCCTTCCCCACTGGACACGCCACAGCCTTCAGGCCCTGCAGATGTGAATTCATCTGCAGGGCCTGAAGGCTGTGACCAGGGGCGGAGGAGTGGCTGGGGCTCCACCACGACCCGGCCGGGTGCCGGTCCTGGCCACCACCCAGGAGGAAGAGGGGTGGCCCGGGCCGTCGCCGACTGATATCAGCGGTTCTCCGCGCCGTTGGCCGCGAGGAGGTTGTCCAGGACGTGCGAGAGCGTCTCGTCACCCTTGTTCTGGGTGGAGTTCTCGACGCACTGCTGGTTCTGCGGGTTGGACAGGATGTCCTGAACGCCGACGTTGACGAAGCCGACCACGTTCTGGACGTTCTTGATCGGGACGGCGACGCAAGGCTTGTTGAACGAGCCCTGGATGAGAGACATCTGGGGGCTCATGTCACCGTGCGTGGCGGAGTTGCCGTAGATCTGCTTCGACCCGTTGCCACTCGCGGTGCGCGTGTCCTGGTCGTCAGCGGCCGCCATTGCCTGCGGGGCGGCCGCGGCACCGAGGCCCATGACGGAGACGGCGACGGCAGCGGTAGCCATGACCTTCTTGATCACTGTTTTCCTCTTTCCATGTCGTACCCCGAGGTGAGGCTCACTGACCAACTTCACTGGAGTGTGTTAGTTCTCCTGCATCACCCATTTGGCCGTGCAGAATTACTGCAGAAGGACCCTGAATACCATTCGAGTGAATCGACGCAACCAATCCTCATAATCAGAGTTGAGCCTGACGCAGAACCCTGAGTACCGGACTAACAAGGAAATCAAATGCTCAAGAAGATGATGGCCACGGCGGCAGTCGCTGCTTCTGTAGTCGGGTTCGGCGCTGCCGGGGCCGGTCAGGCGATGGCGGCCGGTGACGACGAGGTGACCACGAACGCGAGTGGCAACGGGGCCGAGCAGAAGTACGGCAACTCTGTCACGCGCGGCAAGCAGAGCCCGCAGCTGTCCATCGTCCAGGGCGCGCTCAACAAGCCGTGTGTCGCCGTCCCGGTGAAGAACCTCCAGAACGTGCTCCTCATCAACGTCGGGGTTCAGAACATCCTGTCCAACCCGCAGGAGCAGCAGTGCGCGGAGAGCTCCACGCAGACCAAGGAAGACGAGACCCTCTCGCACCTCCTGGACAACGCCATCTCCGCCAACGGCGCGGAGAACCGCTGACGCCGATCGCGGTCTGATCCACAGTGCGCCCCTGACACTCGTCAGGGGCGCACTGCTGCGACCGGGGAACGCCGGCGACATCCGGCGGCGGCCGCACACGTCAGAAGGCCGGCGCACACACCGACTGGTGTACGCGCCGGCCTTCCGGCACCGCGGGGAGAAGCGCGGGCGCTGCTCAGCTCCCGAGCGGCATTCCGCCGAGCGTCGGGGCAGCCGACTTGGCGGCCTCCCCGGCATTGCCCAGCAGCCTGGAGGGGTCACCGTTCCTGGCCTCGTTGACGGCCAGCGCGGTGTCGGTGGCGATGTGCAGGAGGGGCTGGACGGTCGAGTCCACGGGCTGATGGGTGTTCAGGGCGTCGGTCAGCTGCTGCACGCCCCCGTTCAGGCTCATCGACTCGTAGTCGGCAGCCACGGCGGGCGACACCGCTCCCGCGGCCGCTCCCGCGGCCATCATCGAAACGGCAATGGCCGAGGCGGCCTTCATGTGCTTCATTCCAGTAATCCCTCTTCGTGCTGGCGCAATCCGCGAACTACGAATCCCGTGACATTCCGACACTGCTGTTCCATGCCACTTACACCATGACTAACGAAGGCCCCGACGGTGAGAAACTGACGCCGTAGGCCGTTCTTGGCGATTCACTCGGATGCGGTTGAAAACCGGGCCGAGAAGTACTTGAACACAAAGAGGGAGCGGGTTCCGGAGAACCCGCTCCCTCATGTGACGTGCGTGGCGTGTCAGACCTGCGCGAACTTCTTACGTCGGAACATCAGCACACCGCCACCGAGCAGCCCGGCACTGATCGCAGCGGCGGCTCCCAGTTCGCCGGCGCCCGTGTCGGCCAGGCTCGGGGCGACCTGCGCGGCGGGAAGCACCCGCGCGGCCGGCTCCTGGGCCTGGGGCTCGGCCTTGGGCGGCTTGTTGACGGACGGCTCGTCGACCGGCACCTCCGCGGCGGGCACTTCCTTGGCCGGCGGCTCGGCGGCCGGCGGCTCGGCGGGGCCGTGGCCGGGCGGCGTCTTGGCGGGGGGCTCGTCGCACGGCTCGTCGCCGGGGTTCTCCTGGTGGGGCGGCTGGTGGCGCGGCGGCTCGTCACCCGGGTGACCACCGGGACGCTCATCATCGGGACGCTCGCCACCGGAGTGGTCGCCCGTGGGCGGCTTGGCGTCCGGGTTTCCGCCCGGGTTGCCACCAGGCTTGTCGCCGTGGTGGTCACCCGGGTGACCACCACCGGGGTGCTCGTGGCCGGGCTTGCCCTCGTCGTGGGGCTTGCCGGGGCCGGGGTGGCCATGGCCCGGCTTGTCGTGGCCGGGCTTGTGCGGCCTGGCCGACCCGCCGTTGACGCAGTCGTTGCCGAACGCCGGGTTCAGGAGGGCGATGACGTTGATGGTGTTGCCGCACGCGTTCACCGGAACGTGTACAGGCACCTGAACGTTGTTGCCGGACACAACGCCCGGCGAGTTGGAGGTCTCCCCATCGGCCCCGGCGTCCGCCACAGCGGTACCGCCGGAAATGGCGAGGATCCCGGAAGCAGCCGCCGCGGCGAACACACCTCTGCTCAAAACCTGTCGCACTTTGCCGTTCCCTGTCTTTCATGCCTGCGGGTGAGCCGATTGCTCACACGCGATGAGGGAGGTTCAGTCGGCCCCCGAGCGCATGGCGTGCGCTCGGGGGGCCGACTGCGACCGAACATCTAGCGGTTCGGACTGGGAACTACTTGTTGACGCACTCGTTGCCGAAGGCCGGGTTCAGGAGCGCGATGACGTTCACGGTGTTGCCGCAGAGGTTGATCGGGATGTGGATCGGAACCTGCACGTTGTTGCCGGAGATGAAGCCCGGGCTGCCCTTGACGTCACCGTTCGCACCGGAGTCGGCGAGGGCCGGGGAGGCGACACCGACGGCCAGGAGCGAGCCGGCGATGAATGCGGCGCTCTTCATGTACTTCACTTTAAGAACCTTTCCGGCGGCGACACCCTACACAGCCACGTCCTTCGCGCTGCACGAGTCTGTTTCTTCACGCCCGTAGCGTCGCCGTCGTCATCGGTAACGATCCGGTTCCACCGAGGAAACTCCATAAAAGAAGCTATCCATCGACCGTCACCCGAACGCCCTAACCTTTCATTTCGGCCCGGCGCGGCGGAAATTCTTTCCCGCACGCCAATGCCCGGCCTCCCCAACAGGGAGAACCGGGGATTGGCGGGCGGCGCCGGCGGTCAGGCGGGCGCGCCGGGGACCTTGGGCGCTTCCGGGGCACCCGGGACCTTGGGCAGCGGGGGCAGACCGGCGAGGTTCGGAGCCGGGAGGCCGCCGCCGACGACGACGCTGGCGACCACGTTGGTGGTGGCGGTGATCGTGGCCACGACGGCCTCCGCCACCTTCGCCGCATCGCCCTTCTCCGCGGCCTTCAGCAGCGCGTCGACCTTGGTCCGCAGGTCGGCGACCGCCTTGGCCTTGAGCTCCGGGCTCGCGTCGGCGGCCCGCGGAGCCGCCACCGAGGGCAGCTCGGGCCTCGGGGTGACCGGGACTTCGAGGGCGGTGCCGGGCGCCTTGCCGGGTGCCTTGGGGACGTCCTTCAGCGCCCCCTCGACGGCCTTCGTGTGCTGGGCGATCGCCTCCGGCGACAGCTTTCCGCCCCCGGCGATGACGGCGCCGAGGAGGTCGGTGACGGGCTTCAGTACGCCGGCGATCTCACTCAGCAGCTTGACCTGCGGAGTGAGTTTGTCGGCGCCGGGCAGCGGGTCTTCGGCAGCGGAGCCCTCCGCGGCGAGCGAGGGCGGCACCGGGGCCGCTATCGCGCCCCCGGCCGAGCCGAACGCCAGTACTCCGCACGCCACGGAGGAGACGACGAGTCCGGCGGTTCGGGAAATGCGCATGCGAGTGTCCTTACGTGAGGGGTTGAAGAGTGGGGACAACGCCACCGTGCAACCAGTGACCACGCTCCGCAACTTTTCCCACACGCTGCGTCAATACTGGATCGCCTTCTCAAGACCCTGGAAGCTCTCGTCGCCCACGTCCGGAAGGGCGATCAGGAGCCGCGCCGGCCGGTCGGGCTGCTCCGGCTGCGCCGCCAGGGCCGACGGGGCGGGGCCCGCGAGGACCGCCGCGAGCCCGGCTACGAGTGCGGCGGCGCCGGCGGCCGTGCTTCGTGTCTTCATGTTCTGCCAACGGCTGGAGTCGCCACAGGTCACGCGCGCGGCCCGCACCCGGTTGAGCACCGACGCTCCTCAGGCCGTACTGCGGTTCGCCGCGTGCTCCTGGTGCGGCACCGAGCTCAGGTACCCGGCCGGCTCCAGCGGGCGGTCGGTGAAGAACCGCAGCGTCAAGTCCGCGACCTCGTCCGCCTTTTCGAGTACGACCCAGTGATCGGCGTCCCGGATCGTGGTGAAGCGGCTGCCCCGGATGGTCGCGGCGAAGGCCCGCTGGCGCTCCGCCGACGTCACCGTGTCGTGCTCCCCCGTGAAGACCAGCGCCGGTACTCCGGACAGGCCCCCCGAGAAGTCCGGCCGGTCGCCGAGGGAGCGGTACACGGAGTCCGCGGCGTGCGGGGAGTGCGCGACCGCGTGCAGCATGGACCGCTTCACGTACCGGTACGCGAGGTCCCTGCGGGCGACGTACCGGTCGGGGTCCAGGCACATCAGGGCCTCGGTCACCATCGTGGCGAAGCCGTCCCTGTCCCCGGCGGCGAGCCGGTCGGTGGCGCACTGCCAGTGGGCCCGCTGGGCGTCCGTGATGTGCGTGGGAACTCCGCCGAGGATCAGCCGGGCGATGCGGGCCGGGTTGCGCTGGGCGCAGTGGAAGGCGAGTGCGGCACCGTACGAGAAACCGAAGAGGTTGACGCGCGGTACGTCGAGGTCGTCGATGATCCGGGTGACGGCGGCGCACAGGATGTCCCGGCTCGGGCCCGGCGGCAGGGGCGCCGCGCTTCCCATGCCCGGCAGATCCGCGGTC
Organism: Streptomyces sp. NPDC055287; assembly: GCF_053646035.1. Lineage (NCBI taxonomy): Bacteria > Bacillati > Actinomycetota > Actinomycetes > Kitasatosporales > Streptomycetaceae > Streptomyces > Streptomyces sp. NPDC055287. The sequence goes on from NZ_JBSHNE010000005.1 coordinate 38,195, forward strand.
ACGACGCTCGCCACCGGACCGAGGCGCCCGTCCATCTGGGGCCAGCCGAGCATCCCCTGCAGCGCGCCGCCGAGGAGGACGACCGGTTCGGTGGGCGGTCCGGCGGCCGGTTCCGTGACCGGACCGGACCGGTGCAGCAGACGGTAGGAGTAGCGCAGCCCGTCCACCGACAGCGAGCGAACGGTTTCCTCGGGCATGCTCCTTGCTCCTTCTCCGGTGTGCGGGGCGCGGCTTCGCGTCCTGGTCGTGCCCGCCGGCTCGTCGCGACGGGGGCGGCCGACCGCCGTTCCGGCTAGCGGGTGAGGACCAGCGCGGCGTTGTGGCCGCCGAAGCCGAGCGACGTCTTGACCGCGCAGTCGAACGCGGCGGGGCGGGCGGCCTTGGCGACCACCTCGACCGGGATGTGCGGGTCGAGTGAGTCCAGGTTCGCCGTCGGCGGGACGAGCTGGCGCTCCAGGGCCAGCACGGTCAGCGCCGTCTCGATCCCGCCGGCCGCGCCCAGGGTGTGGCCCGTCATGGCCTTGGTCGAGGTGACGAGCGGGTCCGCGCCCAGCAGCCGGTGCAGCATCGTCGCCTCGATGAGGTCGTTGAACACCGTCGAAGTCCCGTGCGCGTTGACGTGCCCGATGTCGGACGGGGTCACGCCCGCGTCCGACAGCGCGGTGCGCAGCGCGCTCTCGATGCCCTTGCCCTCGGGGTCGGGGGCGACGGCGGAGTACGCGTCGCTGGACGCGCCGTAGCCCGCGATGCCCGCCCGGATCCGGGCGCCGCGGGCCCTGGCGTGCTCGGGGCGTTCCATGACGAGCAGGCCGGCGCCCTCGCCCACGACGAAGCCGTCGCGGTCCGCGTCGAACGGGCGGCAGGCCGCGGCGGGGTCGTCGCGACGCGTCGACACCGCCTTCATCTGGCAGGCGCTGGCGATCAGCAGTCGCGAGCACACCGATTCCGCACCGCCCGCGACGACGATGTCGCAGGCCCCCGTGCGGAGCATCTGGTGCGCGGTGCCGATCGCGACCGTGCCCGACGAGCACGCCGTGGAGACCGCCATGCTCGGGCCCCGGGCGCCGAGGTCCGTGCAGACGCTGCTGGCCGCGCTGTTGACGACGGTGAGCGGGGCGAGCTTGGGGGAGACCCGGCGCGGGCCCTTGGTGGTCAGTGCGGCGTGCTGCTCGTCGTAGAAGGGGAGCCCGCCGTGGGCGGATCCGATGACGACCGCGACCCTGCCGCTCTCCCAGACGCAGGGGTCGAGTCCGGCGTCCGCGACCGCCTCCCGCGCCGCCAGCACGGCAAGCTGCGAGAAGCGGTCCATCAGGCGCTGGGCCGCCACGCCGAGGAGCCGCGCCGTGTCGAGGTCCTCGGCACCGATGGCGTACATGAAGTCACAGGGCAGGTCGCGCAGTTCCTCGCGCGCGCGGACGGACGAGGGGCGGACCTCGCCACGCGTGACGTTTCGCCACACCTCGTCGACGCCCACTCCCGCCGCTGTGACCAGGCCGAGTCCTGTCACCGCCGCGGTGAAGGGCGGATTCGCCGGCCTGGTCATCCGACGGCCTTGGTGTGTGCGAGTTTGGCCTGGACGAGTTCGACCAGCTCACCCACGGTGTTCCGGGAGGTCAGCGTCGCGTCCTCCAGGTCGATCTCCAGCTGCTCCTCGATGAGGATGCGGAATTCCTCCAGCGCGAGTGAATCCATGCGCAATTCGTGGAGCGGGATTTCGGGACGGACGGCCGCAGGGGCTACGCCGAATTTCTGCACCATCAGCGTGCTGACGGCATCTGTCGCACTGGCCACTCGTCGCTCCTCCGAGTTTGTCCGGCAACCTTTATACGCGCCCACCCGGACGGGCCCTTACAACGTTCGCCCTATGTAATGAGGGCTAGTTCGTGCGTACGGATTCCCCTGCTGCCGTCGCCTGCCGCAGTTACGCCCCGGTGCTGCCGTACGGACGGGTGATGGCTTCCAGGCCGTGGCCGGACGGGTCCATGAAGTACATGCCGCGACCGCCGTCATTGCGGTTGATCTCGCCCGGCTGCTTGCCGTGCGGATCGGCGTAGTACGTGACCCCGGCGTCCTGGAGACGCTGGAAGATCCCGTCGAACTCCTCCTCCGTGACGAGGAAGGCGTAGTGCTGCACGGTGATCGACTCCGCGGGGACGGTCGCGAAGTCCAGCGTGACCCCGTTGCTCAGCTCGACGGCGATGAACGGGCCCCACTCGGCCGCGATCTCCAGGCCCATGACGTGGGTGAAGAACGCGGCGGATTCCCGGTTGTCCCGGGAGTGAACGATGGTGTGATTCAGCTGTACTGACACTGTGGAATGCCTCCGTAAGGCAAACTCACGGGCTACCTCCATGCCTCACCCGGTCGGTGACCGACACGCGATGCCGTGCGGCGATCGTAGGTCGAACCACCCTTGCTGTCACGTGATCTGGGCCGGCCCACGCGCGCGGCCGCTCCGTTCGGGTGCCGTCACGCGACTTCGGGTACGGCTACTCAACTCCTTCCGCTATCCCTATGGTTGGGCGCACAGCAGGAAGGGACCCCCAGAAGCGATGCATGAACGGGCAGACACGCATCCGGGCCTCATGCCCGTACAAGGGATGCGAGCGGGTGACCACGCGTTTCTCAGCTATGACGACGACGAAGCCAACTGGGACGCGCTCATCACGTACACCCGCACCGGACTGGCGCGCGGCGAGAAAGTGATCGTCTTCGCGGCGCCGCAGCTCGACGCCGACACCGTACGCACGCGCCTGGACGGGACCAGCCGGCTGCTCGCCGAGGCGCGGGGGCGGGGGCAGCTGACGCACAGCAGCATGCGGGCACTGATCCGGCCCGACCGCGGCTTCACTCCCGAACGGCAGTGGGAGCGCCTCCGCGAGGAGACCGCGCTCGCCGTCGCGCAGGGCTACCAGGGGCTGCGGGCGTTCATCGACATGCACTGGGTGGCGGACCTCGACGCCGACATCGAGACGATGATGTACCGCGAGTCCCACGCCGAGCACCTGTTCGAGGGGCGGCCGTACAACGAGATCTGCTCCTACGACCGGCGCGCGTTCGACGACGACGTACTCGACGCCATGTCGGACGCGCATCCCTGCTCGCTGCTCGGGTCGCTCGGTGAGATGCGGGTTCTACAGGCGCGGGAGTCGGTCAGAATAGCGGGCGAGGCCGACCACGCCACGGGGGGAGCCTTCGTTGCCGCCCTGGACGACGCGCTGAAGCGAACCGCGGCGTCCCGGCGGCTGCTGGTGGATCTGATGCCGCTGCACTTTCTCGGCGTACGGTGCGCCCTCGACCTCATCGACCACATCGCCGGGGCCGCCGGACACGACGGCGTCGAGGTCCGCTGCGGCACGGCGCAGGCGGTGCTGCTGCGCCGACTCGGTTCGGACCGGGTCCGGCGCCTCACGCTGACGGAGGCGGTCCGGGAATGGTGACGGAAGGGCTGCACCTCAACAACGGCGGACCGCAGGAGCGGTTGCTGGAATTCGATTTCACCCGCGAGGACATGCCCCGGCTGCGTGTACTGGTCGACCAGTACGCCGCCTGGGCCGGGCTCGCGGAGCCCCGGCGGGGCGACTTCGTCCTCGCGGCGGACGCGGTGGCGACGAACGCCGTCGAGCACGGCGGCGGAGGCGGCAGGCTGGTGCTGCACCGGTCGCCGGGTTCGCCCGGCGCTCTGGAGTGCGCGATCAGCGACTCCGGGCCCGGCTTCGCCGCCTCGGTCATCCCGGAGCTGGCACCGGGGCTGGCCGGCAGCCACTGCGGGCGGGGTCTGTGGCTCACACGGCTGATCACTGACCGGCTGGTCATCACGGGGGAGGGGGAGAGCCGGCGCGGGAGCGTTGTGGCCTTCACCATGTGGCTGCCGGGCTGAGGCAGACGGCCGGGGGCTACATGCGGGCGGTGAGCTCGGCGGCGCCGAAGGAGACGTCGAAGCGGTCGCACCAGATGCTGACGCTCGTGAGGTCCTTGAGGTCCAGGTCGGCGGGCAGCGCGTAGTTCTGGTCGCCCTTGTTGCCCTTGAGCTTGCCCAGGCTGACGTGCTTGCCGTCGTCGAACACGTGCCAGCCGTCCCTGCCTTCCTTCACCCGGGCATCGGTGAGCCACACGCGCAGGTCGGGGCCGTTGCTCGTGTCGAGGTTCTCCAGACGCAGGGTGCGGGAGCCGTCGGGCAGCCGGATGATCTTCACGGTGCCGCTGGTGCTGTGCTCGTGGCTGATCAACGTGCCGGAGGCCACGGCGGTGGGAGGGGCCGACGGGGTGGGCTTGCCGGAGGGGGCGTCAGGCGGGGTGGCGGCGGGGGCCGGGACGGGCAGTCCTTCCCGGACCGTGTCGTCCACCCACAGCTTCCACGGCTGGAACCAGTACAGTCCCGCGCCGGCCACGAGCATGCCGAGCAGCAGAAGTCCGATGATCACGGGCTTGCCGAGTGTGCGCCTCATGTGCCCATTCAACGCCCGGAAGACGGCTGCGACCTCGGTATTTCCATGACGAAAGTCTTACGGCACTAGCCCGGTGGAGGGGACTTGGGCGCCGTAGGGCTAGGAACCGGCCCGCCCGTGGGACGAGAGGCACATGCCTGCCTTGTGCCACGTCCCGCGCGCGGTGCGCAGCGGCACTCTGATGGCGCTGCTGGTGCTCGTCGCCGCCTTCGCCGTGCTGCTGGGGGAGGGCGGGCCGTCCGGGCAGGCGCGGCCGCCGGTGTGGGGAGCGGTCGGTGAAGCGGCTCCTTCCGGAATGGGTGGCGGTGGTGCTTCCGGGGGCGAGGCGGACTCCGTCGACAGTGAGGTGCGCGGGGGCGGTGAGGGCGCCCGCAGTGCCCGGCGGGGCCGTCTGCTCCGTGGCGGCCGGGGGCGGGCTCCGGAGGCGGTGGCGGCGTACCGGCGTGCCGGGCGCGGTCAGCGGCGGGTGTGGCCCGGCCTGGCGCCGGGGGCGCCGGGCGAGGTGCGGCGGTCGGTGATTCTGCGCTGCTGAGGGGGCCGGCACGGCCCGTGGCGGCCGTGCGTCGTCGCCGTACCGGCGCTGAATCTCCCTCGACCGTAAGGATGTTCGTCATGCCCATCGACCCGTACGCCGCCCTGAACGCCATGGTGCGCGCCGAAGTCGCCCGCTCGTCCGAACCGCCCGTCGCCGCGCCTCCCGGCCGGCCCGAGTCGCAGCAGTCCGACGCCGGCGGCGAAGCCGTCGGCTCGGGCCGCGTCAGGGGCGGCAGGCGCGGTGAGGAGGACCCCGCTTCCGCGTAGCTGCGAGGCGGCAAGCGGGCGGCGGCGTCCCCGGTGGGGGCGCCGCCGCCCTCGTCACGCCTCTGAGATGCGCTTACGTCCGACAGGAGGCGGGCGCACGCGCGGAGTAGGGTAATGCCAAGGCAAAGTAGCCGGTCGCGCTGTTGTCCCTTTCGGCCGCCGTGCCCGGAAGTCCGCACGTGCCGCGGCCGGGCAGCAGACCGGGAGGCAGACCATGGGCACGCGCCGGACCACGTTGCCGGGAGTCGGCACGCAGTACGACTTCACGACCGAGCTGGGCCAGCACATCTCGGTCGTCGTGCACAAGGACGGCCGGCGCTTCATCGGCTTCTACGACCGCGACGACCCCGACGCGTGCGTGCTCTCCGTACCTATGTCGCCCGACGAGGCCACGGCCCTGGCCCACCTGATCGACACGGCGCCCATCGACGCCGTACGCACCGACGGGATCGATCTCGTCACCGAGCACATCCAGGTGACCGGCAAGTCGCCGTACGCCGGACGGCCGCTGGGCGACACGCGGGCGCGCACCCGTACCGGCGCGTCGATCGTCGCCGTACTCCAGCGGACCTCCGCGACGCCGTCACCGGGGCCGGAGTTCCGTCTCTCCATCGGGGACACGCTGGTCGCCGTCGGGACGCGCGAGGGCGTCGACGCGCTCGTCGAGATCATCGCGGGGGGCTGAGCCGTGCACGACACCACCGCGCTGCTCATCGAACTCGGCTCGCTCATCCTCGCGCTCGGCCTGATCGGAAGACTGGCGGGGCGGGTGGGCCTCTCCCCCATACCGCTCTATCTGCTGGCCGGGCTCGCCTTCGGGCACGGCGGGCTGCTGCCGCTCGCCGCGAGCGAGGACTTCGTGGCCGTGGGCGCCGAGATCGGCGTCATTCTGCTGCTGCTTCTGCTGGGGCTGGAGTACAGCGCCTCGGAACTGGTCACCAGCCTGAAGACGCAATACCCGTCGGGCGCCGTCGACTTCGTCCTCAACGCGACACCGGGTGCGGTGGCCGCGCTTCTCCTGGGCTGGGGTCCGGTCGCGGCCGTCGCGCTGGCGGGTGTCACCTGGATCTCGTCGTCGGGGGTCATCGCCAAGGTGCTCACCGACCTCGGCCGCCTCGGCAACCGCGAGACGCCGGTCGTGCTCGGGGTCCTGGTGATGGAAGACCTGTCGATGGCGGTCTACCTGCCGCTGCTGACGGCGCTGGTCGCGGGCGTCGGCCTGGCGGGCGGCAGCGTGGCGCTGCTGATCGCGCTGGGCACGGTCGGGCTGGTCCTGTACGTCGCGCTGCGACACGGGCGCCTGATCAGCCGGGCGGTCTCGTCGGACAACCCGGAGATGCTGCTGCTCGTCGTGCTGGGGCTGACGGTGCTGGTGGCCGGTGTGGCACAGCAGCTGCAGGTCTCGGCGGCGGTGGGGGCGTTCCTGGTCGGCATCGCGCTGTCGGGGGAGGTCGCGGAGGGCGCGCACAAGCTGCTGACGCCACTGCGGGATCTCTTCGCGGCCGTCTTCTTCGTCTTCTTCGGCCTGTCGACGGCTCCGGCGGACATCCCGCCGGTGCTGCTGCCCGCGCTGGTGCTGGCGATCGTGACGGCGTTCACGAAGATCGTCACGGGCTGGTACGCCGCGAGGCGGGCCGGCATCGGTTCGCGCGGCCGGCTGCGGGCGGGAGGGGCGCTGGTGGCGCGGGGCGAGTTCTCCATCGTGATCGCCGGTCTGGCGGTGGCGACGGAGCCGCGGATCGGACCGATAGCCACGGCGTACGTGCTGATCCTGGTCATCCTGGGCCCCCTGGCGGCCCGGTGGACCGAGCCGCTGGTTTCGCGCATGCGGCGGGGACGGGGGAAGGGGCGCGGCAAGGGGCTCGGGAAGGGACCCGACAGGACGCCGGAGATGCGGGCGTCCGGCCCGTCGTCCCCTGAGGAGGCTATCGCTCCGGCCACGGGGGTGACGGGGTGAGGAGTGAGGACTGACGGGGCGAGGTGACGGGGTGACGGGCGTGCGCGTCGGCGGCAGCTGCCGTCGTGCGCCTGGCATGCCTCGGCCTGGAATACCTCGGTGGCATGCGCCGTTGTGGGTATTGTTCAATATTCAACAATAGGTCGCAGGACAACCTCGGAGGTGAGCGCGTTGCAGTTCGGGATCTTCAGCGTCGGTGATGTGACGACCGACCCGACCACCGGCAGGACGCCGACGGAGAACGAGCGCATCAAGGCCATGACGGCCATCGCACTCAAGGCCGAGGAGGTCGGGCTCGACGTCTTCGCGACCGGCGAGCACCACAACCCGCCCTTCGTCCCGTCCTCGCCCACCACCATGCTCGGCTGGATCGCCGCCCGCACCGAGAACATCATCCTGTCCACGTCCACCACGCTGATCACCACCAACGACCCGGTGAAGATCGCCGAGGACTACGCGATGCTCCAGCACCTGGCCGACGGCCGGGTCGACCTGATGATGGGGCGCGGCAACACCGGCCCCGTCTATCCGTGGTTCGGCCAGGACATCCGCCAGGGCATCCCGCTCGCCGTCGAGAACTACGCCCTGCTGCACGAGCTGTGGCGCAAGGACGTCGTCGACTGGGAGGGCAAGTTCCGCACGGCGCTCCAGGGCTTCACGTCGACGCCGCGCCCGCTGGACGGCGTACCGCCATTCGTCTGGCACGGCTCCATCCGCAGCCCGGAGATCGCCGAGCAGGCGGCGTACTACGGCGACGGCTTCTTCGCGAACAACATCTTCTGGCCGAAGGACCACTTCCGCCGGCTGATCAGCCTCTATCGCGAGCGTTACGCCTTCTACGGGCACGGCACTCCGGACCAGGCGTTCGTCGGGCTCGGCGGGCAGGTGTTCATGCGGAAGAACTCGCAGGACGCCGTGCGCGAGTTCCGTCCGTACTTCGACAACGCGCCGGTGTACGGGCACGGGCCCTCCCTGGAGGACTTCACCGAGCAGACCCCGCTGACCGTCGGCTCGCCGCAGGAGGTCATCGAGAAGACACTCACCTTCCGGGAGAGCTTCGGCGACTACCAGCGTCAGCTGTTCCTGATGGACCACGCCGGGCTGCCCCTCAAGACGGTGCTGGAACAGCTCGATCTGCTCGGCGAGGAGGTCGTGCCGGTACTCCGTAGGGAATTCGCCAAGAACCGCCCGGCCCAGGTGCCGGACGGCCCGACCCACGCGGCGCGCGTCGCCGCCGCGATCGCACAGGGAGAGGTGACGGCATGAAGCTCGTGGTCGTATCGGCGGGCCTGAGCGTGCCCTCGTCGACCCGGCTCCTCGCGGACCGGCTGGCGGAGGCGACGCGGACCTCCCCGGTCGACGTCGGGGTCGTCGAGGTACGGGTCGTCGAGGTACGGGAGCTGGCGACCGCCATCGCGAACCATCTGGTCACCGGCTTTCCGAGCCCGGCTCTCTCCGATGCGATCGACGCGGTCACGGAGGCCGACGGCCTGATCGCCGTCACCCCCGTCTTCGCCGCCTCGTACAGCGGTCTGTTCAAGTCCTTCTTCGACCTGATCGACAACACCGCCCTCGCCGGCAAGCCGGTCCTGATCGCCGCGACCGGGGGCACGGCCCGCCATTCCCTGGCGCTGGAGCACGCCGTGCGTCCCCTCTTCGCCTACCTGCGGGCCCTGGTCGTGCCGACGGCGGTGTACGCCGCCTCGGAGGACTGGGGCTCGCGGGGAGACGCCCGTACGGACGACCTCCCGCGCCGGATCGAGCGGGCGGGAGCCGAGCTGGCGGAGCTGATGGGGCTGCGCGCGCGGTCCCGCCGTCCCACTGACGAAGCGGTGACGCCGTTCGCGCGGCAGCTCGCAGAGCTGCGGACCGGCTGACCCTGTGGCCGGACCTCACCGCGGCAGGCACGAGTGCCCTCACCCCCTGGGTGGGGGCATTTCGCTGTGCGTGTGCGGGAGTTCGGGCCGGTGCTGTACGGTAACCGCGTCATCACGCTTCGTGTCCGCCCGGACGCGGGGCGGTCCCCGGCGGTGCTACCAACACCATCCGAGGACCTTCACCATCGAGGACTGAAACAGGAGTCCCGAGGATGCTTCGGCATGCTATCGCGCCCCTCCGGCGCTATACGAAGGCTTCGCACGACGTCGTGCAGCACCCGCGTCTGAACAGCGACGCGAAGATCTTGCTTCTGTACGTACAGGGGCTCCCCGAGGGCTCGACCGACAGGCCCCTCAGCGCGCACGCCGAACGTCTCGGCATCAAGGGCCGGGCGTATCAGAAGGTCAAGCAATCCCTGGCCGCCTGCGGGTTCCTGCACGAGTGGCGTCACCAGAACGAGCGCGGCCGCTGGGTGACCGACCAGCTTCTCGCCAACGTCCACCTCACCACCGAGGAGGCGGCGGCCGTCCGCGACGGCGACGTACCGAGTACGCACATGCGGACGGTCGGTGAACCGGCACCCCAGACGGTCGGTGACTCCCCTTCGGGGGACAACAACGGGGAAGAGAACACCCCCCACCCACCCCACGAGCCGCCGCAGGACGATCCGGAACGTGCCGCCGCCGAGGACGTGCTGCTGTCCCTGCGCCGGACGCGCCGCGAACTGCACCTGGGCGAGAGCGAGGCCCGTACGCTCTCCGCGATCGCGGCCGACTGGCTGCGCAGAGGCATCAGCCCGGCGGACCTGCGTCACGCACTGAGCAGCGCTCTGCCGCCGAACGGTGTCCGTTCCGCCGTCGGGTTCCTGCGGCACCGCCTGACGGTGAAGATGCCGCAGGAGCGGGCCCTCGTACGCCGGACACCCGGCCTGCCCCCGCAGACGGAGCGCCTGCCGAGGCCACTCATCACCTGCGAGGGGCCCGGCCCCGAACACGTCTTCCGCCCCCTGGGCGACGAGGCGCAGTGCGGCCGCTGCCGCCAGGAAGCGGCGTGGGAGACCCACACCGCGAAGTACCCGCCCCGGCTCCGGCCTGGCCGCGACAGCGCGGAGCCGGTGCCGGTGCCGGTGCCGGTGCCGGTGCCGGTGCCGGTGCCGGTGCCGGTGCCGGTGCCGGTGCCGGTGCCGGTGCCGGTGCCTACGATGCCGTGATGGCTCACGATCCGATCGCGTACATACGGTTCCAGGGAACGGCCCCACGGGCGCGGGGCAACTTCCCCGGAGTGTTCGGGCTCGTCAACGGCCTTGCGCGGGAGGGCAGGCTGACCCCCGCTCAGGAGCGGCTGCGGCGTACGAACAACGACTGGTACGACGCGGCGTACACCGATCCGAGCACCGTCGACCCGGCCGTCTACGACGAGCGCCTCAATCCGGGCGCGGCGGCCTGGTTCAAGCCCACCGCCGTGGAGCTGATCGCGCGCGTCGGCGGCTATCTGGAGATCCTGGCCGCCCACGGCGTCGAATGCCGACTCGTACGGTCCACCGATCCGGGGCGGGTCGTCTACGAGGACGAGCACCAGATCGTCGTGGTCCCGTACGAGCCGGGGGATCACTTGCGGTTGTAGAGCCGCATCGTCACCGTGCCGAACACGACCAGCAGCACCGCCGACCAGGCCAGCGACCAGCCGATGTCGGCGGCCGGCCAGTTGCCCGCCATCAGCTCCCGGACCGCCGTCGCCACATGGGTCACGGGGCTGTTGTTCACGAACGCCTGGAGCCAGCCCGGCATCGTCTTCGGGTCGACGAAGACGTTGCTCAGGAACGTCAGCGGGAAGATCACCATCATGCTGACGCCCATCACCGACTTCTCGGTGCGCAGGAGCAGGCCGAACATGGTCCAGATCCACGAGAACGCGAACGAGAAGACCATCAGCAGCGCCACACCGGCCACGACGCCGATTGCGCCGCCTTCCGGGCGGTAGCCGATGATCATGCCGATCCCCAGCATCACGGCGGACGCGATCAGATAGCGGATCACGTCGCCGAGCAGGTAGCCGACCATGGGCGCCGGGCGCCAGATCGGGAGCGTACGGAAGCGGTCGAAGACGCCCTTGGTGATGTCGGTGTTGACGGCGACGCCCGTGTACATCGTGATCATCACGATGCTCATCGTGAGGATGCCGGGCAGCAGGAACTGGACGTACTCCTCGACCGATCCCGCCAGCGCCCCGCCGAAGAGGTACGCGTACATCAGCACCATCATGATCGGGAAGGCCGTCACGTCGAACAGCTGCTCCGGGACGTGCTTGATCTTGAGCATGGCGCGCCAGCCGAACGTCAGGGACGCGGAAAGCGCGCTCGGACGCGGCGGGCGGTCCTTGCTCACGAGCAGAGCGGCGAGCTCCTCGGCCCTCGGGGCTTCGAAGGCGACTTCGTCGGGGCCTTGGTTCTTGTCCTTGGTCGCGACGGTGCTCATGCGGGCACTCCTGTCGTCGGGTCGTTCGTCGAGTCGTCGGCCGGGGCGGTCGCCGGATCGCCGGTCGGCTCGCCGGGAGTGCCGGTCTTCTTGTTCCGGTCCGTCAGCGCCAGGAAGACCTCGTCCAGGCTCGGCTGGCCCAGCGCGAAGTTGTCGACCGTGATCCCCGACGACGCCAGCTCGGACAGCGCCCGCGCCGCCTGTTCCGCCGCGCCGAGGTCACTCGCGTGCCCGTTGACCGTCGCGGTCAGGGCGACGGGATCCGCGTCCAGCTGTACGGCGACGTTCAGCGCCTTGCGCAGGACCCGCTCGGCCTCCGGGCGCTGCGCCGGATCGCGCAGTCGCAGATGTACGGAGCCCGAGCCGACCGACGCCTTGAGCTCGCCCTTCGTGCCCTCGGCGATGACCTTGCCGTGGTCGATCACCGCGATACGGGACGCCAGCTGGTCGGCCTCGTCGAGGTACTGCGTGGTCAGCAGGACCGTTGTCCCCTGCGCCACGACCGCCCGCACGATGTCCCACACCTGGTTGCGGCTTCGCGGGTCGAGGCCGGTCGTCGGCTCGTCGAGGAAGAGCAGGTCGGGCGTGTTGAGGATGCTCGCCGCGATGTCGATACGGCGCCGCATGCCGCCCGAGAAGTTCTTGACCTGCCGGTCGGCCGCCTCCGCGAGCCCGAACGCCTCCAGAAGCTGCGCCGACCTGACGCGCGCCGCGGCCTTGGAGTGGCCGAGGAGCCGACCGAGGAGCACGAGGTTCTCCGTGCCGGTCAGGTCCTCGTCGACCGACGCGTACTGCCCGGTCAGGCTGACCCGCCCGCGCACCGCGTCGGCTTCCCGCACCACGTCCTTGCCGAAGACGTGCGCCTCGCCGCCGTCGGGGCGCAGCAGCGTCGCGAGCATCTTCACGGCGGTGGTCTTGCCCGCGCCGTTCGGGCCGAGCACGCCGTACACGGTGCCGGCGGGGACGGCCAGGTCGATGCCGTCGACGGCCCGGTTCTCACCGAACACTTTGACCAGGCCCGCCGTCTCGATGGCGAGCTCCGGCCCGGGGTGTCCACTCATGTCTTCCGCCCCTCCGAGGGGTCGTCGGATCGTCTTACCCAGTGTTGACCGCCCCGGGGGCCGGAAGTAATCGTTCTTTGGTCCTACGGCTGAGAATCCCGGCCGGCCGAGGTTCTCAGCACGCCCTCACTCCCGCGTGTAGAAGATGTAGAACGTCGCTGCCGTCATGGCGGCCGCGAGCACGGCTCCGATGACAGCGGCGTCGAGGATGGTGTTGTCCGCCAGGCTGTGCAGGAAGCCGATCGCGACGCCGAAGAGCGTCCCGTACGCGGCGGCGCGGACCAGGGGGATCATCGCGTGCTGGGTGCGCCCCAGCAGGAAGCACAGGACCGCCAGGACGGCCGCGCAGAGGAAGCCGAAACCGACGTTCCAGCCGGTCATGGCGCCGGCGTCGCGGGCGAGGAAGGCCGCGTAGAAGCCGTACACCAGGCCGAGCACCACGGGCACGATTCCCCGTCGGCGTCGTACGGTCCCGGATCCTGATCCGGAGTCGGCTCCGCTGTGTCCCGGCTGCCCAGACGGGGCCGCCGGCCTGCGGGAACGGCCCGGGATCGCCGCATGTCCAGCCATCGCAGCACTCCTTCCGCAGCGCACTCGCGCACGCACACCCCACCCTCGCTACCAGGTCACACCCGCGGGCGGCGGTCGGCAAGTGGAACTAAGTACCGGCTGTCCCCGGAGCATCCGCCGGGCCTTGCGCCGCCAGCTCCGCGAGCGTTTCCAGCGCGTACGACAGGACCTCGTGCGAGGGCGACGCCAGGCCGATCCGCACCGCGTCCGGGGCGGTGTGCGGCGGTACGGCGAAGGCCTGCCCCGGCGTGATCGCCATGCCCCGGGCCGCTGCCGCCGCGACGAAGGTGTCCGTACGCCAGGGCGCGGGCAGCTCCCACCAGCAGTAGTACGCGCGCGGGTCCGTGCGGACCCGGAAGCCGCCGAGCCGGCGCCGGACGAGCCGGTGGCGGGCGGCGGTGTCCGCGCGCTTGGCGGCGGCGACCGTGACCACCGTGCCGTCCGTGATCCAGCGGGTGGCGGCCTCCAGATTGAAGCGCGCGGCGGTCCAGGCGCCGGAGCGCAGGGCGTCGGCCGACGGGCCGGTGTGATCGGCGGGGGCGACCAGGAAGCCGGTGGTCAGGCCGGGTGCGAGGCGCTTGGAGAGGCTGTCGACGAGGACCGTACGGGTGGGCGCGTGGGCGGCCAGCGGAGCGGGGGCTTCGGGCGCCAGGAAGGCCCACGTGGTGTCCTCGACCACCCCGATGCCCAACCCCTCGCACGCCCGCGCCAGCCGGGCCCGCCGCTCCTCACTCATCGTCACCGACGTCGGATTGTGCAGGGTCGGCTGGACGTACACAGCACCGAGCGGCGCGCTGCGGTGCGCGGCGTACAGCGCGTCCGGACACAGCCCGTCAGCGTCCGCCGCGATCGGGACCAGGCTCACCCCGAGCCGTTCCGCGACAGCCTTGACCAGCGGATACGTCAGCGCCTCGACGCCGAGCCGGCCTCCCGGGCGTACGAACGAGGCGACGGCCGCGGCGATGGCCTGGCGGCCGTTGCCCGCGAAGAGCAGCTGCCCGGCGTCCGGCCGCCATCCGCCCCTGGCCAGCAGCGACGCCGCCGCCTCCCGCGCCGCCGGGGTGCCGTCGGCGGCGGCCGGGCGGGTGGCCGCTTCCAGTACGTCGGGGCGCAGCAGGCCGGCGAGCGACTGCGCCATGAGCTCCGACTGGCCCTCCGCCACCGGGTAGTTGAGCTCCAGATTGACCGCGTTCGCCGCCCTGCCCCCCGTCGGCGCGGCCTCCTCCGCGAGCGCGTGACCGGGCGAGGCCGGGGCGGCCCGTACGAACGTGCCGCGCCCCACCTCGCCGACCGCGAGGCCCCGCCGCACCAGTTCGCCGTACACCCGGATCGCGGTGGAGTTCGCGATCCGGCGGCTGCGGGCGAAGGCGCGCTGCGTGGGCAGGCGGTCGCCGGGGCGCAGCCGGCCCGCGGCGATCTCGGCGGCCACCTGGTCGGCCACCCGTCGGAAGTCCTCTGCCACGTCGGTCCACCGTCCGTCGCTGTTGCTGTTGCTGTTGCCGTTGCCGTCGTCCGCGCGGGGTACGTGGTCCGCCCTGGGACATTGCACCGAGAGCAAAGATCCTATTGCACCGAGCAGTTGACCGCGCCTAGCCTCCTCGTCATGGCAACCGCACAGCTCGCAGCAGACGTCAACGGCATCACCGTCGGCTACACCGACGAGGGCAGCGGACCGCCCCTCGTCCTCGTCCACGGCCACCCCTTCGACCGCACGATGTGGGCCCCGCAGATCGCCGCCTTCTCCCCCACCCACCGCGTGATCGCCCCCGACCTGCGCGGATACGGCGAAAGCGATGTCGTCCCGGGCACCACCCCGCTGTCCGTCTTCGCCGCGGACATCGCCGCCCTCCTCGACCACCTCGGCATCGGGCGCGCCGTATTCGGCGGCCTCTCCATGGGCGGCCAGATCGTCATGGAGTGCTACCGCCTCTTTCCCGGCCGCGTCACCGGCCTGGTCCTCGCCGACACCTTCCCCGCCGCCGAGACGGAGGACGGGAAGCGGTCGCGGAACGCCCTCGCCGACCGCCTCCTCGCCGAGGGGATGAAGGGGTACGCCGACG
This sequence comes from Streptomyces sp. NPDC055287, assembly GCF_053646035.1. Classification (NCBI taxonomy): domain Bacteria; kingdom Bacillati; phylum Actinomycetota; class Actinomycetes; order Kitasatosporales; family Streptomycetaceae; genus Streptomyces; species Streptomyces sp. NPDC055287. Next base: position 53,444 of record NZ_JBSHNE010000005.1, read on the forward strand.
AGGTCCTGGACAAGATGGTCGCCCCGTACAACACCGGTGCGGCGACCCACGTCCACCGCATGATGACCGCCACCTCGCCCGAGGGCGCGGCAGCCGCCCTGCGCGGGCGGGCGCAGCGGCCCGACTACCGCGACCTGCTGACCCGCGTGAGCGTTCCCACCCTGGTCGTCGTGGGGCGCGACGACACGTACACACCCGTGGCGGACGCCGAGGCGATGCACGCCGCGATCCCGGGCTCGGCCCTCGCGATCATCGAGGCGTCGGCCCATCTCCCCAACCTGGAACGCCCCGACGCCTTCAACACCGCGCTCCGCAGGCACCTGGCCCGGTAGCCGCCCCCGTCCGCGTCACCGCGTGTCGGCGCCCCGGCCGCCGCCGACACCGGGGCAACCAGCCTCCGCCCGGCCCCGTCCCTACGGGAAGATGCAGAGCACGCAGACCGAGCGAGAGGCTGGTTGGTTCGTTGGGGAGTCCCCGAGACGCGCTCGCGGCCGCGCGGACCTCCGCGTCACCGCCCCCGTACCGCCGCCCTCCCTGGCAGCGGCTGCTGACGTGGGCAGCCGGGCTCGGCCTCGCCGCGCCCAGCGTCGTCGTCGGCTGCCGGGCCCTCGACATCGACGGCCCGACGCCCGTCCCCCAGCTCCTCGCGTTCCTGCCCTGGCTGCTCGTACCGGCCGGCCTCGGCCTCCTTCTCTCGCTCCTCGCCCGCTGGCGCCCCGGTCTGGTGTGGGCGATGGTCGTGCTCGCCGCGACCGGGTGGTACGTCCGGCCGTACGGGCCCGGCGAGGATGCCGGGCCCGCCGGCCCCGTGGTCGCCGGCGTCCGCGTCCTGACCTCGAACGTCGAATTCGGCGGCGGCACTCCGGACCTGATCGCCGCCGTCGCACGCGAGAAGCCCGGTCTCGTCTTCGTCCAGGAGTGCGATCACGACTGCGCGCGCGCCCTCGACGCCGGCCTCCCGGAGGCGTCGTACCCGTACCGGAAGGTCGTCGAGGGGAGCGGGCCCGAGGGTTCGGCGATCCTCAGCAAGTACCCACTGCGGCCCGCGCCCGGGATCGACGGCACGTTCGCCATGCCGGGCGCCGTGGCACTGGTGGAGGACCGTCCCGTACGTCTCCAGCTCGTCCATCCGCTGCCGCCCGTGCCGGGCACCGTGCCGGAGTGGGGCGCCGAACTCGGGGCGATCCGCGACTACGCCGCCGGGGGAGGGGACCGGCCGACGCTGATCGCGGGCGACTTCAACGCCTCCCAGGACCATGCCGCCTTCCGGCGCGTGCTCGACGCGGGCAGGCTGCGGGACAGCGCGGTGCTCGGCGGGGCGTTCCGTGCGCCGTCCTGGCCCGCGGGCAGGCCGTGGACGGGCGCGCGGATCGGCACCCAGATCGACCACGTGCTGGCGAGCGACGACTTCTCCGTACGGTCGGCACGCTTCCTCACGCTCAGGGACACCGACCACCGGGCGCTGCTCGTCGAGCTGGAGCTGCACAGGGACTAGAGGTGTGCTGGGGTTGGTAGGGACCGATCAGACGGAGGCGAGTCCGCCATGGAGAACATGGAAGACAGGGAAGACGCCAACCAGCAGATTCTCGACAACATCACCGATCTGGTCGCCGAGGAGCGCGAACTGCGCGACCGCTCCACCCGGAAGCTGGGACTCGACGATGCCGAGCGCGCCCGGCTGAGGGCTGTGGAGATTCAGCTGGACCAGTGCTGGGACCTGCTGCGTCAGCGGCGCGCGAAGTCGGAGTTCGGTGAGGACCCGGGCGAGGCGCGGGTGCGGCCGGCGGCCGAGGTGGAGAACTACAAGAGCTGAGCCGGTGCGGGGCGTGCTGTGCGGGGCGAGCTGTGCGGTGCCGTGTGCTTGGCGGTGCGGGGTCCGTGGGCGACCTCGCCGACCATGATCGACTCGCCACCGGAAAAGTTGTCCACAGGCTGTGGACGGCGAGAGGGCAGGTGCGGTTGCGGTTGCGGTTCCCCGGCGACTTGCGTAGAGAGATCAGTTTCGGTCTGTTGGGGTCATGGCTGAGCAGAGAGCAGGGGGCCGGCTGACGCCGCCCGAATGGCTGACGCAGGGGCTGCGGCCGCAGTCCGCGCCCGTGCCGTGGGCCGCCGTCGTCCGGGCCGGGATCGCGATGGCCGCTCCGCTCGCCGTCGGGTTCGCCGTCGACGAACCGGAGTACGGGGCCCTCGTGTCGATGGGGGCACTGTCCGGCGTCATCGGCGACACCGCCGACGCGTACCGGATGCGCCTGCTCAACATCGCCGTACCGCAGCTCTTCGGGGCGATCGGCGTCACTCTGGGCACGCTCGTGTACGGGCAGGGGTGGCTCGCCGTCGGAGTCCTCACCTTCGTCGCGCTCGTGTCCGGGATGATCTCGACCATCGGCGCTGTCGCTTCCGTGTCCGGGCTGCTGCTCCTGCTCCAGGCGGTCGTCGGCGCCGGGCTGCCGATGCCCGAACCCTGGTGGACGGCGCCGCTGCTGCTCACCCTGGGCGGCCTCTTCGTCCTCGCCCTGACGCTCGTCGCGTGGCCGCTGCGGGGCGGGGTGCCGGAGCGTGACGCGGTGGCGGACACCTACCGGGCAGCGGCCGGTCTGTTGGAGGCGGCGGGCCGGGACACGGACACCTACGACGCCGGGCGCCAGGCCGTCACCGAGGCCCTGAACGCGGCGTACGACCTGGTCCTGGCGCGACGGGCGCGCGACCACGGCCGCAGGCGTCCGCTCGTACGGCTGCTGGCGCAGCTCAACGTCGTCGTACCGCTCGTCGAGTCGGCGCCCGCCGCACATCTGCGGCGACGGCCGCTGCCGCCGGAAATCCCGGCCGCCGTACGAGAGCTGGCCGACGCCGTGGCGCGGGGCCGCACGGGCGACGCCTCCGAGCTCGAACTCCACCTTCCCGAGCCGACGTCGCAGTCCGGGCGCGCCGTCGACCACGCGCTGCGGCACGCGGCGGCGGTCGTGCTCAGCGCCGACCCCGACGCCGCCCCCCTCGACGACCGGCTCGGCCGGCCCGCCGCGCTCGGCGTACGGGCCCGCCGCGCCACCCGCAACGTCCTGCTGTCCAAGGCGTCCTGGCGCTATGGCCTGCGGCTCGCCCTGTGCATCGGCCTGGCGCAGGCGCTCGTGTCGCTGATCGCCGTGCCGCGCTCGTACTGGGTGGCCCTGACCGTGGTGTTCGTCCTGAAGCCGGACTTCGGATCGGTGTTCTCACGGGCCGTGCAGCGGGCGTTCGGTACGGCGCTCGGGCTGGTGGTGGCCGCGGCGATCCTGGCGGAGCTGGAGCGGGGGTGGTGGGACGTGCCGGTGATGCTGGTGCTGGCGGCGCTCATTCCGGCGTTCACGGCGAAGGGGTACGCGTTCCAGACGGCCGCGATCACCCCGGTGATCCTGCTGCTCTCCGACCTTCTGAACCACGAGGGGTTCGGGCTCGTCATGCCGCGCCTGTACGACAGCCTCATCGGGTGCGGCATCTCGCTGGTCGCCGGGTACCTGCTGTGGCCGGAGAGCTGGAGCACGCGGGTGGGGGCGCGGCTCGCGGACACGGTGGCGGACACGGCGGGCTATGTGGAGTGCGCGTTCGGCCCGCCGGACCACCAGGGCGAGCGGCAGCGGCAGCGACTGCGGCGCCGGCTCTACCGGGACCTGTCGGTCGTACGCTCCGAATTCCAGCGCGCGCTGACCGAACCGCCGCCGACGGGGGCGCGGGCGGCGGCGTGGTGGCCCCTGGTGGTCGCGACCGAGCGGATCGTGGACGCCACCACGGCGGCGCGGGTCCGGATCAACCATGGGGCGCAGGCTCCGGGTGGGGCGGAAGTGGCGGAGGTGGCGCGGGAGCTGCGTGAGCTGGCCGAGGGGCTGCGGGCGAGCGACACGCTGGTGGAGGTGCGGACGGACCTCCCGCGCGACGACGAGTCGGTCCTGGCCCCGCTGCGTCAGGAGGTCGCGGCGGCACGGGCCATGGCGTCACCGGTACGGCCGCCGGGGTAGGGCACGCGGGCGGTGCGAGGGGGCAGCCAAGTGCCACCGCTCCGGGGGTGCTTGGGCGTCCGCAGCGGACGGCAAAAGCAAAAGGCAAGGAGGGTACCCGCTCCTTGCCACTCTCAACATATAGCGCACCGGGGGCCTTGCGGCAAGACCCGGGTCGTGGCGCAGAATCGTCGACCGAAGCCAGTACCTGCGGAAACAGGGATGTGCGAAGTGCATGTTCCGTTCCGGAGCGGCTGGCCGGAAATCTTGTTAAATGGGGGATTCATGCTTGACGTGATCATTGTTGGCTGCGGACCGACCGGCCTGATGCTGGCGGCCGAGTTGCGGCTGCAGGGCGTGCGGGCGCTCGTACTGGAGAGGGACGCGGAGCCGACCGTGCAGACCCGCGCGCTCGGCCTGCACGCACGCAGCGTCGAGGTGATGGACCAGCGCGGCCTGCTGGAGAGGTTCCTTCCGCTCGGCAAGCAGTTCACGGTCGGGGGATTCTTCGCCGGCCTCGGCACGACCTGGCCCGACCGGTTGGACACCGCCCATTCGTACGTCCTCGCGATCCCGCAGACCGTCACCGAGCGCCTGCTGACCGAGCACGCCATCGAGCTCGGCACCGAGATCCGGCGCCGCTGCGAACTGGTCGGGCTCAGCCAGGACGAGGACGGGGTGACCGCCGAGCTGGCGGACGGCACGCGGCTGCGGTCGCGCTACCTCGTCGGCTGCGACGGCGGACGCAGCACGGTGCGCAAGCTGCTCGGTGTCGGCTTCCCCGGCGAGCCCGCCAAGGTGGAGACGCTCCTGGGCGAGATGGCGGTGACCGAGGACCCGGAGACGCTGGCCGCCGTGGTGGCCGAAGTCCGCAAGACCCAGATGCGGTTCGGCGCCATACCCGGGCCGAACGGGATGTACCGCCTCGTCGTGCCCGCCGAAGGGGTGTCCGAGGACCGTGCGGCGCCGACCTTGGAGGAGTTCAAGAAGCAGCTGCGGGCCGTCGCGGGCACCGACTTCGGCGCGCACTCCCCGCGCTGGCTCTCCCGCTTCGGCGACGCCACCAGGCTGGCCGAGCGCTACCGGGTCGACCGGGTGCTGCTGGCGGGCGACGCGGCGCACGTCCACCCGCCGACCGGCGGACAGGGTCTCAACCTCGGCATCCAGGACGCGTTCAACCTCGGCTGGAAACTGGCCGCCGCGGTCAACGGCTGGGCGCCGGAAGGGCTGCTGGACAGCTACCAGGCCGAACGCCACCCGGTGGCCGCCGACGTGCTGGACAACACCCGCGCGCAGATGGAGCTGATGTCCCCCGAGCCGGGTGCCCGGTCGGTGCGCCGGCTGTTGTCGGAACTGATGGAAATCGAGGACGTGAACCGGTACGTGATCGAGAAGATCACTGCGATCGGGGTCCGCTACGACTTCGGCGAGGGGCATGAACTGCTCGGTCGGCGGATGCGGGACGTGGGGCTGAAGCGGGGGCGCCTCTACGAGCTGACGCACGGCGGCCGCGGGCTGCTGCTCGACCAGACCGGCCGGCTTTCGGTGGCGGGCTGGGCAGACCGGGTCGACCACGTCGTCGACGTCAGCGAGGAGCTGGACGTGCCCGCGGCGCTGCTGCGGCCGGACGGCCACGTGGCGTGGGTCGGTGAAGATCAGCAGGAGCTGCTCAGTCAGCTGCCCAGGTGGTTCGGCGCTGCCGCCGGGTGAGTTCCTGGTCGGCTGCCGCCTCAGAACAGCGGCAGCTGGCCCGGGAACGGCGGCAGCTCGTAGCCGTCGAGTGTCCGCTGCGACGCGGCGGGCGGGGCCGCGCGCTTCGAGCCGGCGCACAGCGTCAGCTCGGCGGCCGCGGCCCGCGTGCGCGGGTCGTGGCGGACGAACCGGCCCGCGACAACGGCGACCTCCCGGCCGCACGAAGGGCACGGACGGCGCGGAGAGGTCGACGACATGTGCCTCACTCTGCCAGGCCCTGCAGCCGTTCCATCTCGCGCCGGTCGCGCTTCGTCGGGCGGCCCGCGCCCCGGTCCCGTACCGCGACGGGTGCGACGAACTCCCGGGGCGGAGGCGGCGGGCTGTTGTCGGCGTAGCACTCGGCCGCCGCGGGAGCGCCCACCCGCTTGCGGATGATCCGCGAGACGACGACGATCCGCTCGCGCCCCGCGTGGAACAGCCGCACCTCGTCGCCCGCCTTCAGCGCGTGGGCGGGCTTGACCCGCTCGCCGCCGACACGGACGTGGCCCGCCTTGCAGGCGGCCGCGGCCTGTGCGCGGGTCTTGGTGAGCCGTACGGACCAGATCCAGACGTCGATCCGTACGGTCCCGGTCGTCACGTCGTCCGAAGCCATGCCTCCGAGGGTACGACCGTCGGCCGTCCCGTGCCCGCCCTCCCCGCCGGTCGCACTACTATGCGCACGATCTCCCGTGCGGAGCCGACACCTCCGGACTGGGGCCTCATCTCTGACTTGTCGCCAAATGTCGTGCCACGCAAGGGGAACAGGCGATTCCAATTGCGCCCGGCACACCTCGGGAAGCAGTTGAGAACCGCATGAGCAACAACCCCGGCAGAGGGCTCCAGCCCAACGCCCTCGGCACCTTCGAAACGATCGTGATGGCCGTCGCGGGCAGCGCCCCCGCCTACTCCCTCGCCGCCACCACCGCCGTCCTCGTCGGTACCGTCGGCCTGGCAAGCCCCGCCGCGCTGCTCTACTGCGCGATACCCATGCTCGGCATCGTCCTGGCCTTCGGCCGCCTCGGCCGGATCGACGTCAACGCGGGCGCCACCTATTCCTGGGTGGGGCGCACCCTGCACCCGTTCCTCGGCTTCATCAGCGGCTGGGCGCTCGTCGTCGCCGCCACGATCTTCATGGTCGCCGGATCGCTTCCCGCAGGTCAGATGACCCTTTCCCTCTTCGATCCCGACCTCGCGTCCAACACCGCGCTCGCCACCACGGCCGGGGCCGGCTGGTTCCTGCTGATGCTCGCCGTCGTACTCGGCGGCGCCCGCCTCTCGGCCCGCGCCCAGCTCCTGGTCTCCGGTGTCGAGCTCGTGATCCTCGTATTCTTCGTGGTCGGCGCCCTCCTCCACCGGGGTTCGGCGACCGCCTTCGAATGGTCGTGGCTCGGCTTCGGCCACTTCGACGGCGTCACCGGGTTCGCCGCGGGCACCCTGATCGCCGCCTTCTACTACTGGGGCTGGGACGTCACCAGCAACCTCAGCGAGGAGACCCGCAACAGCCGGCGGACGGCCGGGCTCGCCTCGCTCGTCGGCGTGGGCGTCGTGTTTCTTCTCTTCGTCGTCTTCACGATCGCCGTCAACGTCATCCTGACGACCGAACAGATCTCGGCCCACGACACCAATGTGCTCGCGGTCCTCGGCGACGCGATCTGGCCGGGCATCGGCGGCAAGCTCATGGTCCTGGCCGTGGTGCTCTCCACCATCGCCACGCTCGAAACCACCCTGATCCAGGTCACGCGCTCACTCTTCGCGATGGGCCGCGACCGTACGATGCCGTCCGCGCTCGGCCTCGTGCACCGTCGCTGGAACACCCCGTGGGTCGCCGTCGCCGTCGTGGGTACGGTCGCGCTGGTCCTCTTCGTCGCCTCGAACGCGCTGGGCTCGACCGAGGAGATCATGTCGGACGCGCTCGCCGCGATCGGCCTCCAGACCACGCTGTACTACGGGCTCGCGGGTCTCGCCGCCGTCGTCGCATACCGCAAGACCCTGCTGACCTCGGCGAAGGACTTCGTGCTCGGCGGGGCCTGGCCGCTGCTCGGCTCGCTCTTCATGTTCTGCGTCTTCGCGGCCTCCCTCTCCGGGCTCAGCGCGGCGGCCGTCGCCATCGGCCTCGGCGGCCTGGCCGTCGGAGTGCTCCCCATGCTCTGGTACTGGCGCCGGGGCAGCGCGTACTACAGCCCCGCGCGACTCGACGCCACGCACGCCATCGAGATCGAGTCGGCGCACGTCAACTCCGGTTCCGACCGCAGGGATTACGCCGATGCCGGCCTCCCCACCGACTTCTGAGCGCTGCCGGGCTGTGGCCCGTACCGGTTTCTGACCGTCTCGTCTTCTGAGCAGGAGGTGTCCCGATGGCCGCACTCCGCCGCCGCTCGTCTTCCGGTCCCGGTCCTGGTCAGGGCCCGGCCCCCGACTTCGACCCGGACTCCGGCGACCGGCCGCTGACCGCCGCCCGGCAGGACATCGTCATCGGCCGCTGGCAGGGCGTACGCGACCTGCTCAGCGCGACCGGCGACGACTGGCCCCTGCGCACGCACCGGCTGCGCCTCCTGTCGCACGCGGCCGCTGCCAGCTCCGTGGTCGAGGCATGGCGCGCCGCCGAGCCCGACAGCCCGGACGCGGCGGTGCTGCGTGCCGCCACCGAGGTCGTACGGGTCTTCAACCAGGCCATCGAGGCGGGACGCGGCACCGAGGTCGACCGCACCCGCATCGACGTCGCCGTCATGGCCTGCCTGAGCGCGGCCGACGCACGGCCCGCCGACCCGATGCCCTGGGTGTCGCTGCTGACGGTGGCGCGGCTGTACGGCGACGGGGTCGGCCGGGCGGAGCTGCGCGAATGGTGGGAGGAGCTGCGGCGCCGCGACCCGTACAACATCGAGGGCCATGTGCAGCTGCTGCGCTACCACTCGGCGCGCTGGCACGGCACGCACGGCCGGATGTACGACTTCGCCCGCGACGCTGCGGGAGCGGCGCCCGAGGGCTCGCCGCTGCCGGTGCTGGTCCAGATCGCCCGGGTGGAGGAGTACCGGTACGTCGCGGCCGCCGCCCAGGGCCGGCCGGTGCGCGGCTTCGACCAGCACTGGCACCACGAGCTGGCCGTGACGGAGGTACGCCGGACGAGGGAGCGGTGGCTGGGCGGGCGGCCGCCGGGCCCGGTGCGCCCCGAGGAGGTGGGCGAGCTGAACTACCTGGCCCACGCGTCCTGTTACGCCGACCTGCCGGACATCGCGCGGGAGGCTTTCGCCCTGCTGGGGGGCCGCGCTGCACGGGTGCCGTGGTCGTACACCGGGGATGCGCGCGAGCAGTACGTGAGGTGGCGGGGGCAGAGCGGGTAGGGCGAGCCGCCGCACGGGCCCTGCCCGCCCCTTCCCGAGCCGGGGCCCCGGTCCTCGAACGCCGGAGGGGCTGGGTGGTGCCGCGCCGCGGCAACCACCCAGCCCCTCCGGCGTTTCCCCCTACACGCCGATGTCGCGGCCGTCCTTGCGGTAGACCGCCACCACCGACGGGCGGACGATCTTGCCCGGTCCGTCCGGCCACACCGACGCCGGCTTCTCGACGCTCGCGCCGTCGATCTCCCCCGGGTGCTGGACCGCGACCAGCACGCGGCGGTCCTGGATGATCGGGCCGCAGGTCTCCGCGCCCTTCGGCACCGTCAGGAACTGCTTCAGCTCACCGCGCCGCTCACCGCGCGTCGCCACGCCGAACAGTCCGTCGTGGGAGCCGAGCTGGTTGCCGTCCGTGGACAGCCACAGGTTGCCGTGCGGGTCGAAGGCCACGTTGTCCGGGCAGGAGATGGGGCTGACCTTGTCCTTCGGGAAGCCCGCGAAGTACGTCGCCGGGTCCTCCGGGTCGCCCGCGACCAGGAACAGCCGCCAGGCGAAGCCGTCCGACGCCGGGTCGTCCCAGTGCTCGGCGAGTTCCAGCACCTGGCCGTGCTTGTTGAGGTTGCGCGGGTTGGCCTCGTCCGCGCCCGCCTTGCCGGGCTTGCCGCGGTCCGTGTTGTTCGTCAGCGCGACGTACACACGGCCCGTGCGGGGGCTCGGCTCGACGTCCTCGGGACGGTCCATCTTGGTCGCGCCGACCTTGTCGCCCGCGAGGCGCGTGAAGACGTACACCTCTTCGGCGGTCATGCCGGGCACGTGGGAGACGTCGCCGGTGGCGAGCGGGATCCACTGGCCGCTGCCGTCGAACTCGCCGTCGTCGGGCAGCTTGCCCGTGCCGTCGATCTCGGCGGCCGGGCTGTCGCCGGTGAGCTTGGCGACGTACAGCGTGCCCTCGTCGAGGAGGGTGAGGTTGTGCTCGCGGGCCGCGCGCGAGGTGCCCTTCTTCATCCGCTTCGAGGAGACGAACTTGTAGAAGTAGTCGAACCGCTCGTCGTCGCCCATGTAGACGACCGGGCGGCCGTCGGCGGTCAGCCGGGGCTGCGCGGCCTCGTGCTTGAAGCGGCCGAGCGCGGTGTGCTTGCGGGGCGTCGAGTCGGGGTCGTACGGGTCGAGCTCGACGACCCAGCCCTGTCGGTGCGGCTCGTTCGGCTCCTGCTTGACGTCGAAGCGCTTGTCGAAGAGCTCCCACTTGCGCTCGGTGGCACCGGTGGAGATGCCGTAGCGCTTGTCGGTGGCGCTGGAGCCGTTGGCGAAGTACTGGTTGAAGTTCTCCTCGCCGTGGAGGGTCGTGCCCCACGGGGTGGTGCCGCCGGCGCAGTTGTTGAGCGTGCCGAGGACCTTCGTGCCGGTCGGGTCGGCGGACGTCTTCAGGAGGTCACTGCCGGCGGCCGGACCCGTCAGCCTGAACTCGGAGGTCGTGTGGAGGCGGCGGTTCAGGTGGTGGCGGGTGACCGGCGTGAGCTTGCCGGACTTGCGCTCCTCCTGGACGACGACGACGGACAGGCCGTGCGCGGCCCAGGCGGTCTCGACCTGCTCGCGGGTGGGCTTGGCCGGGTCGTACCCCTTGAACATCAGGATCTCGTCCGTGTACTCGTGGTTGGCGACGAGTACCTGGCGGCCGTGCTCGCCCGGCAGCGGGAGCAGGGAGAGGAAGTCGTTGTTGTAGCCGAACTGGCCGGCCTGCGCCTTGGCGGACTGCTTGTCCGGGTCGAAGGCGGGGGCGCCACGCAGGATGGGCTCGCCCCAGCGGATGACGACGTTCTGGGCGTAGCCGTCGGGAACGGTGACGGCGTCGGTGGTGTTCGGCGCGACGGACGCGAAGCGCAGGCCGCGAGCGCCGTCCGCCTTGCCGGCCCGGGGCCCGCGGGCGTTGCCGGCGGCGACGGCCTGCGGGGCGCCGGGGCCGGCGAGGGCCGATGCCCCCGCGGCGGCGGCGACGGTCACCACCGCGGCGGCGCGCATCATCGATCGTCTCGACAGAGCGCCGGCTATGACGTCACCGGCATATTCGTTGTCGCTGGTGTTCGGGACCTCCTGGAAGCAGGCGTCTCCGCAGCGGTAGCGACAGGTCAGCGCGGAGCGCCCACCCGAGTGAGGCGAGTTGAGCAGCGGCAGCAGATTGCGCACGGACCCCTCCATATGGGATGTACGGGAAGTGGTTCGGCGCGCCCCGCGCCGACATCGTGTCGGAATGTCTCCGGCGGTGACGTTAGGGGCGTACGCCCGCGCTCCGGCGGCTGTCGGGTGAACGTGAGGTGAATGCGGAACGGCCGTGCGGAAGTTGGGTTGACGGCCGGCGACTCGTCGCGGATGTTTCGTCATCGGCGCGCAGGCGCTTCAGCGGTACGGAACTGCGCGTCAGGCGTCTGCGCCCCGGGGCGCCCGGAGGGGGCGCGTTCGTCATCGGTGTTCGCCGCCGCGAGCCGCGCGCGCCCGTAACTGGAACGGCACGGCTGACCCTCCCGAAGATCGGCGGGCGGGGCCGCTAACCTTACGTGTCCGCCCTGGCCAGGGATCATCCGCCGGGTGCGGGCGTGCATCGCACCCAACTCATGCGAAAGGCCTCGCCCATGGGCATTCGGAGCTTGCTGCGCAAGGTGTTCGGACGCGATCGAGCGGAGAGCAACGAGCAGCCGCCGGCACGGGAGACCTCGGCGGCAGCTTCCGTTCCGTCCCAGGCCGAACGTAAGCCGGAGACGGCCACCGCGCCGGAACCGGAATCCGCGACCGCCGAGACCAGGGAGACGGTGGCGTCGGTACCGGCCCCCGACCAGGCCCCGGCCAATGAGGACGAGACTCCGGCGACGGAGAAGCCGGCCCGGAAGTCGACGCCGGGTATTGCATCGGACCTGGTGGCGGCGGCCTTCGACAAGCCGGCGCCGGCCACCGCCTCGCCCTCGTCCTCGTCCCGTACGAAGACCCCCTCGCCCGGACCCAACGTCCCGGCCCAGTCCACGCCGGCCACCGCGAGGCCCTCGGCCCCGGTCCCGTCCCAGTCCACGCCGGAGTCCGCCAAGCCGGTCGCGGAGTCTGTCCCGGCCGCCGACGCCGAGCCGGCCGCGGAGTCGTCCGCGACCGCCGAGGCCGCCCCGGAGACCGAGCCCGCCCCGGAGGCCGCACCGGCCGCCGAGGCGGAGCCCGCCACCGAGGCCGCCCCTGACACGACCGAGGCCGAGCCGGAGCCCGTGACCGCCGAGGCGGAGGCGCAGGCCGAGGCCGACCCGGCCGCCGAGCCCGAGGCCACCGTCGCCGCACCGGAGACGGCCGCCGAGCCCTCGGCCGGTACGGAGCCGGAGGCCACGCGCGAGCCGGTCACCGCCGACGCCGCCGAAGCGGACGACGTCGAGCCCCCGGCCACGGCGGGTGAAGCGAAGCCCGAGGCCGACGCCGAGCCGGAGACGGTCACGGCCGAGCCCGGGACGGTCACGGCCGAGCCGGAGACCGTCGCGTCGGAAACCGAGCCGGTCGACGAGCCTGACACGCGGGCCGAGCCGGAGGCCGAGCCCGAGGCCCAGCCCGCAGCGAAGGCCGAGCCCGTCACCGAACCCGAGCGCGAGTCCGAGGCCACCCCGGCCTCGCAGCCCGAGGCCGACGACGCCCGGCCCGAGCCGGTCGCCGCAGACGGTGTCGCTGCCGGCGGGTCCGCACTTCCGCTCTCGCACATCGCGTCGCGCGCCCCCGCGCTCGTCGCGCACTACGAGGCCGCCGGGGCCGCCCTCGGCGCCAAGGAGCTGGACGGGGCGCGGGCGGACGTCTACCTCGTCCTCGACCGGTCGGGGTCCATGCGGCCGTTCTACAAGGACGGCAGTGCCCAGCACCTCGCCGACCGGACGCTCGCCCTCGCCGCGCACCTCGACGAGAAGGCCGGCGTACACGTCGTCTTCTTCTCGACCGACATCGACGGCACGGTCGACGTCGGCCTCGACGCGTACGACGGGCGCGTGGACGAGGCGCACACCGCCATCGGGCACATGGGGCGTACGAGCTACCACCGCGCCGTCGAGGAGGTCGTCGCGCACCACGAGAAGTCCGGCAGCGACCGCCCCGCCCTGGTCGTGTTCCAGACGGACGGCCCGCCGGACGCCAAGGGCCCGGCGAAGCAGGCCCTGGCCGACGCCGCCGACAAGCCGCTGTTCTGGCAGTTCGTCGCGTTCGGCGAGCACGACGCCAAGGGCTTCGACTTCCTCCGGAAGCTCGACGTCCCGAACGCCGCGTTCTTCCACGCCGGCCCCGCCCCGCGCGAGGTCGCCGATGCCGAGCTGTACGCACAGCTGGTCACCGGCCTCGAGGGCCTGAAGGCCTGACCCGGCGGCTTCACGACGACGGCGGTGCCCGGCCCTGCGGCCGGGCACCGCCGTCGTCGTTTCACCGGGAGCCGCCCGTCCGGGCCCGGCCGGGATTTATGCGGGTGAGCGGATCACCTGTGGGCCGTTAGGATTTCGCCCATGGCGGCCACTGGATCCGAGAAGCAGGGGACGAGCGAAGGCGTGAAGGCCTTTTACGTATCGACCCCCATTTACTACGTCAACGACGCTCCTCACCTGGGCCACGCCTACACGACCGTCGCAGGGGACGTGCTCACGCGCTGGCACCGTCAGCGCGGCGAGAAGGTGTGGTACCTCACCGGCACGGACGAGCACGGTCAGAAGATCATGCGCACTGCCGAGGCGAACGGGGTCTCGCCCCAGGAGTGGTGCGACAAGCTCGTGGAGGAGGCCTGGAAGCCCCTCTGGGAGCACCTGAACATCGGAAACGACGACTTCATCCGTACGACGGAGAAGCGGCACACGGACCGTGTGCAGGAGTTCGTGCAGGACCTGTACGACAAGGGCGAGATCTACAAGGGCGGCTACGAAGGCCCGTACTGCGTGGGCTGCGAGGAGTACAAGCTCCCCGGCGATCTCATCGAGGCCGAGGACGGCACGAAGCTGTGCCCCGTCCACAAGAAGCCGGTGGAGATCCTCAAGGAGGAGAACTACTTCTTCAAGCTGAGCGAGTACGGCCCGAAGCTGCTGGAGTTCTACGAGGCGAACCCGGGCTTCATCCAGCCGGAGTCGGCCCGCAACGAGGTGCTGAACTTCGTGCGGCAGGGCCTCCAGGACCTCTCGATCTCGCGCTCCACGTTCGACTGGGGCATCCCGGTCCCGTGGGACGAGAAGCACGTCATCTACGTGTGGGTCGACGCACTCCTCAACTACGCCACCGCGGTCGGCTACGGCGCCGACCAGGCAAAATTCGACGCGACGTTCCCGGCCAATGTCCACTTGGTCGGCAAGGACATCCTGCGCTTCCACGCGATCATCTGGCCCGCGATGCTGATGGCGCAGGGCCTGCCGGTCCCCGGCCGGGTCGCCGCGAACGGCTGGCTGATGGTCGGCGGCGAGAAGATGTCGAAGTCGAACCTGACGGGCATCAAGCCGCAGGATCTGACCTCGCACTTCGGCGTGGACGCCTACCGCTGGTACTTCCTGCGGGCCATCGCCTTCGGACAGGACGGCTCCTTCTCGTGGGAGGACTTCTCCGCCCGCTACACGAGCGAGCTCGCGAACGACTTCGGCAACCTCGCCTCGCGCGTGGCTGCGATGGTCGGCAAGTACTTCGGCGGCACGCTGCCGGAGGCGACGGCGGCCGGTGACGCCGAGACGGCCGTCCAGGCCGGTCTCGCGAAGGCGCTCGCGGAGGCCGACCGCAAGATCGGCGAGGAGCTGGACTTCCAGGGCGGCATCCTGGCGGTCTTCGACTTCGTGAAGCAGGTCAACGGCTACATCACGGAGCAGGAGCCCTGGAAGGTCGCGAAGGACGAGTCGCCGGAGGGCCAGGCCCGCCTCGCGACGATCCTCTACACGGCCGCCGAGTCCCTGCGCGCGATGGCCGTCCTGCTGAACCCGGTCATGCCGGAGACCTCGCAGAAGCTGTGGGACTCCCTGGGCGCGGAGGCGCCGCTGGGCGCCCTGGCCGACCAGCCGCTCCAGGAGGCGGCCCGGTGGGGCCAGCTGCCGGCCGGTGCGACGGTGACGAAGGGCGCGGTGCTCTTCCCCCGCCTGGAGGACCCGAAGAAGGCGTAACCGGAACACCAGCGACCGCCCACCGGGGCCGGTCCGGGGAGAGCCTTCCCGGACCGGCCCCGGCGCGCTGTCCGCCCGTGCGCCGGTAAGACGCCCCGTTGTCCCGGTCATATGCCGCATCTGCGGTGATTGTTGTCACCCCGCATTGCTACGACGGCCGTGTACGTCATACCGTCAGCCGCCGACCCTCCTTCGCCGCCGCTCACCCCCATACGCGCGCGAAGACCGGCGCCCCCAGGACGGCTGCCCCAGCCGATCGCCCCTCCCCGCCAGGAGTTCAGTCACCGTGCCCTCCGCCGGACTCACCCCCCGCCGCATCAAGCAGCTTGCCGCGCTGCTCGCGATGTTCGCCGCGTTCACCGCTCAGCTCGTCGGCGCCCTGCTGGCCCACGTGCCGGTCTTCGTCGCCGCCGCCGCCGCGGGCCTCGCGCTCGATCTGTACCTGCGGCACAGGCAGCCCGTACTGCTGTCGATGCTGAGCAGAGTCCGATTCGACGTCACCGTCCGGCAGCTGCTGCGCGACATGCTGATACTCCTCGGCCTGTTGCGCATAGACGAGATCCAGCCGCTGCACGAGCAGGCCCCGCTGACCGTCGCGCTGCTCGGCGTCTACGCGCTGCACTTCGTCTGCCAGGGGCTCGCGGTGATGGTCCGGCGCAGCCGCACCCTGCCGGTCGTCACCCGCAACATCGACGCCTCGGCGCTGCGCCTGTGCGCCGCTCCGCCGCGCATCCTGGCCCGCCGCCCGGGCCACCGGCTGCTGACGTTCTCCGTGCCCGCCACGACGGGCCTGCTCGTCACCGCCGTGACCGGGGACATGTACGGCGGCGCTGTCGGCCTCGGCATCACCCTCGTGCTGATGGCGGCCGGGACCGTCCACCTGGCCACGTGGCTGCTGCCGGGGAAGCGCCCGGCGAGCAAGGAACAGACCCTGGAGTGGCTGGACACCTGGCTGGCCGAGTACCGGCCGACCGTGGCGATGTACTTCTCCGGCGGCACCTCGTCGGCGTACCAGGCGAACATGTGGCTCTCCACGCTCTCCGCGCTGGACGGCAAGCCGCTGATCGTCCTGCGCGAGCGCTTCATGGTGCAGAAGATCCAGGCCACCGACGTGCCCATCATCTGCATCCCGCGGGTCGCGCACATGTTCGCCCTGGAGAGCTCGACGCTGAAGATGATGCTGCACCCGGCGAACTCCGGTAAGACCTCGCAGGTGCTGCGCATCCCCTCGATCAAGCACGCCTTCACCAACCACGGCGAGAGCGACAAGCTGTCCAGCTGCAACCCGTACGCCAAGGCGTACGACGAGGTCTGGGTGGCGGGCCCGGCGGCCCGCGAGCGCTACCGGCAGGCCGAGATAGGCGTCGACGACAAGGACGTCGTGGAGGTGGGCCGCCCGCAGCTGGCCCCGATCCAGCCCTGGACCGGCGCCCCCGAAGGCACGTACACGACGGTGCTGTACGCCCCCACCTGGGAGGGCTGGGACGGCAACCCGGGCAACACCTCGGTCGTCCTGGCAGGCGAGAACATCGTCCGCACGCTCCTGGAGGACGAGGGCGTACGGCTGCTCTACAAGCCGCACCCGATGACCGGCTCCGTCGACCCCGAGGCCGGCGCGGCGGACCGGCGCATCCGGGCCATGATCACCGAGGCCGCCGCCAGGCGCACCGGCCCCCGCCCGGGCCTGGAGGCCGTGGCCGAGCTCGCCCGCCGCAAGGCCGAGCTCGACCGGCTCACCAGCAGCGACTTCCGGACCGGCGCGGACGAGCTGGAGCGGATGATGATCCAGGGCACGCCCGAGGACGACCGCGCGGCGCTCGTCGCGGCGGCCACGGATGCCTGGGAGGAGGCCTACTGGGCCTCGTTCCCCGGGTGGGAGCACCAGATCGTCGTCACCCCGCGGCTGGGCATCTACAGCTGCTTCAACCAGTCGCACCTGCTGATCAGCGATGTGTCGAGCGTCGTCTCGGACTACCTGCACAGCGAGAAGCCGTACGCCGTGGCCAACACCAGCGGCATGACCGAGGAAGAGTTCCGGGCCGGTTTCCCGACCGTGCGCGCCGCCGCCGTACTGGCCCCGGACGCGTCCGGCGTCCCGGAGCTCCTGGAGTCCGTGCGTCACCCGGAGAAGGACCTCTACAAGGCGGCCCGCGCGGAGCTGAAGGCGCACCTCCTCGGCCCCTCCGACCCGCCCTCCCTGGTCCGTTTCAACGCGGCCGCCCTCGCCCTGTGCGCCGAGGCCGACAGCCGCCGCGCGCTCATGACGACCCACCTCGCCGCGGGCATTCCGAGCCAGCGCGGGCCCGGGTCCCACGAGACGGACGCCTTCGAGGACGCGGAGTCCGGCGCGAACGGCTCCGAGGAGACGGTCGGCGCGTAGGACGACGCCCCGGACGCCGGTCGGCGGGGCGGGCCGCTGGAGGCCCGCCCTCACCTCCGCAGGGAGGCCTTGTCGCCCATCACCACCACCGGGGACTTCGCCGGGTCCAGCGTGCGCAGCAGGCGCTTCATGACCGGGCGGGTGAACGAGACGCAGCCCTGCGTCGGCCCGTCGTGGTCGACGTGCAGCCAGATTCCGCCGCCCCTGTCCTCGCCCAGCGGGCGGGTCCAGTCCAGGGGCGTGGTGCCGGGCTCCCGGTTGAAGTTGATGGCGATCACGTAGTCGAAGGAGCCCTCGAGCGGCTCGCCCTGGGCGCCCGTGCCCTGGGCGGTGAAGGCCGGGCTCATGTCGTACGTCAGCTTCGTGCCCGGATCGGGCAGCAGGCCGCCCGCGTCGGTGAGGGTGAAGACGCCGACCGGGGAGCGCAGGTCCCCCTGGACGTGCTTGTCCGTCCAGCCGCGCACCGCGTTGCGCGTGGGCCAGCGGGGGCCCGGCCGCCAGGCGGCGCCGGGTCGTTCGCGCTCGTGGAGGACCGCTGTGCCCCGGTTCTTGTCACGGCCCTCGCCGGTGACGACGAGGGCCTGGCGGGTGTTCCGCGGAACCCCGGCGAGGGTCCTGGGGCCGAGGCCCGGGAGTCCGGCGAGGGTCCTGGGCCCGATGCCCGGGAGGTCGAGGAGGGTCTTCGGGCCGATGCCCGGGAGGTCGAGGAGGGGCCGGGGCGGGCTCCACGGCCCGGGCGCGGCCTTGCCGGCCTTGTCGGCCTTGCCCCCGGACGGCTCGTGCGCGGGGACGCCCGGGGCGCCGGGGACGCCCGGGGTGGCGGCGGCGCGTGCGGCGTGCGGGGTGGTCGTGGTGGCGCAGCCCGTCGCCAGGAGTGCGGCGGCCGTCAGCAGCGCGGTCAGCGGAGCCCTGGTTCGGTTCCGGCGCTTCATTTTGTCCCTTTCGTCTTCCTGCTGCCGAACGTAAGGGAGTCCGCTACCCGGCGGGCGTCCTCGACACGTCGCCCCCGGCACGAAAGAGGGGCCCGGAACCATCAGGTTCCGGGCCCCCTCTTCCGGGTCAGCCGTCAGCCGGCCGCCGGCCGGTCGCCCTGCTTCTCGGCGACAGGCTTCCGCAGCTGGATGTTGAGCTCCCGCAGCCGCGCCTCGTCCAGCGTGGTCGGCGCACCCATCATCAGGTCCTGCGCGTTGCCGTTGAGCGGGAAGGCGATCGTCTCGCGGATGTTCGGCTCGTCGGCCAGCAGCATCACGATGCGGTCGATGCCGGGGGCGATGCCGCCGTGCGGCGGGGCGCCGAACTGGAACGCGCGCAGCATGCCGGCGAACTCGCGCTCGACGGTCTCCTTGGAGTAGCCCGCGATCTCGAACGCCTTGAACATCAGCTCGGGCTCGTGGTTGCGGATCGCGCCGGAGGACAGCTCGACGCCGTTGCAGACGATGTCGTACTGCCAGCCGAGGATGTCCAGCGGGTCCTGCGTCTCCAGGGCCTCCAGGCCGCCCTGCGGCATCGAGAAGGGGTTGTGCGAGAAGTCGATCTTGCCGGTCTCCTCGTCCTTCTCGTACATCGGGAAGTCGACGATCCAGCAGAACCGGAACACGCCCTCCTCGAAGTGACCGGCGCGCTTGGCTGCCTCGACCCGGACGGCCGACATGATCTTGGAGACCTCGTCGAACTCGCCCGCGCCGAAGAAGATCGCGTGGCCGGGGGCCAGCGACAGGCGCTCGGTGAGGACCTTGACGTTCTCCTCGGTGAGGAACTTGGCGATCGGGCCGCTCAGCGAGCCGTCCTCGCCGACACGGACCCAGGCCAGGCCCTTGGCACCGTGCTCGACGGCGTAGTCGCCCAGGCCGTCGAAGAACTTGCGCGACTGGCCCGCCGTGTCCGGCACCGGCAGCGCGCGGACGTGCTTGCCCGCGAAGGCCTTGAACTCCGAGCCGGCGAAGACGTCGGAGATGTCGACGAGCTCCAGCTGGGCACGCAGGTCCGGCTTGTCGTTGCCGTACTTCAGCATCGACTCGCGGAACGGGATGCGCGGGAAGGGCGACGTGACGTGGCGGCCGTTGCCGAACTCCTCGAAGAGCTCGGTCATCAGCTTCTCGATCGGCTGGAAGACGTCCTCCTGCTCGACGAAGGACATCTCCACGTCGAGCTGGTAGAACTCGCCCGGCGAACGGTCCGCGCGGGCGTCCTCGTCGCGGAAACAGGGCGCGATCTGGAAGTAGCGGTCGAAGCCCGAGATCATCAGCAGCTGCTTGAACTGCTGCGGCGCCTGCGGCAGGGCGTAGAACTTGCCCTGGTTCAGGCGGGACGGGACGACGAAGTCCCGGGCGCCCTCGGGGGAGGTCGCCGTCAGGATCGGCGTGGCCATCTCGTTGAAGCCGAGCGCCGTCATCTTGTGACGGATGGCCGAGATGACGGCCGTACGCAGCATGATGTTGCGGTGCATGCGCTCGCGACGCAGGTCGAGGAAGCGGTACTCCAGCCTGCGCTCCTCGCCGACCCCGTCGTCGGTGTTGATCTGGAACGGCAACTGCTGCGACGCGCCCAGCAGTTCGACCGCCGCGACCTCGACCTCGATCTCGCCGGTCGGCAGCTCCGGGTTGATGTTGTCGGCGCCGCGCGAGACGACCCGGCCGTCGACCCGGACGACCGACTCCTTGCTCACCTTGTCGAGGGCCTCGTACGCGGGGGTGCCGGGGCGGGCGACGAGCTGCGTGATGCCGTAGTGATCGCGCAGATCGATGAAGAGGATGCCGCCCAGGTCTCGACGATTGTGCAGCCAGCCGCTCAGCCGGACGTCGGTGTCGACGTCAGAGGCGCGGAGCTCGCCGCAGGTGTGGGACCTGTACCGATGCATCGTCGTTCATCCAGCCTTCGGGATTCGGGGTGTGTCGGAGCACCCAAGGTTACCGCCCGGCGCATCCCGTTTTATTTGCCGTGCGCGCCCCGGCCCGACGGGGCTCGGACGGCCGGTCCGGCCGCGACCTGTAAAGATGAAGCAATGCGTACTGAGGACATCCTGGCCGCCATCGCGACCGGCCTGTGGCGCTGGGACAACGCGTCCGGTGTCGTCACGCTCGACGCGGAGGCCGCCCGGCTGCTCGGGCTGCCCGCCGAGCCCGTGGTGCTTCCCGAGGCCGCCGTACGCTCGCGTTTTCACCCCGTCGACTGGAACGAGATCAACGGCGTCGTGAACCTCGCGGTCGCCGAAGGCACGCTGGCCGAGGCCCGGCTCCGGATCATGGATGTGGACGGGCGGCTGCTCAGGACCGTACGCAGCCGCTCCAAGCCCGTGGTCGAAGGCAACGACTACCAGCTCTTCGGCACCCTCCAGGAGGTCGCCGAGCCGCGTCCGGGCGCTGCTGCCCACACCCCCGTCACCGGTGACTGGCGCCGCTCCCGCGAGGCGTTCCTGCTGGACGCGGGGCGGGCGCTCGCGGAGGCGCGGTCCACGGCCGAGGTGCTGCGCGTCGCGGCCTCGCTGTCCATGCCGGGGTTCTCGCCGGACAGCCTCGCCGTCTTCGGATCGTCGGGCGGGCGCATCTCGGTCCTGGGACACCACGGTTACGGCCCCGGCGACGACCTCCCCTTCGCGGACATGCTGCTGAACACCGACCATCCGGCCTCCGAGGTCGCACGGACGGGACGCGCCATCTACCTTTCGTCCCCCGAGGAGTACAGCCGCCGCTACCCCGCGGGCCGGCCCCTCGCCCGCAACTCCGAGCGCCGCTCCTGGGCCTTCGTGCCGCTGACAGTGGCCGGCCGCACCATGGGCGCCTGGATGGCCGGCTTCGCGCACCCCGTGGCGTTCACCCCCGACGAGCGCTCGGTGCTGACCACGGTCGCCAGGATGCTCGCGCAGGCGCTGGAGCGGGCCTCGGTGGCCGAGAACGAGCGCGAGCTGTCGCTGGGCCTCCAGCGGTCGATGATGCCGACGCTGGGCCCGGAGATCCCCGGCATGACGGTGGCGGCGCGGTACGTGCCGACCGGCGGCGGACTCCAGGTGGGCGGCGACTGGTACGACATGATCCCGCTGCCCAGCGGACGAATAGCCCTGGTCATCGGCGACGTACAGGGGCACGACGTACGGGCGGCCGGGCTGATGGGCCAGCTGCGGATCGCCCTGCGCGCGTACGCCTCCGAGGGGCACCGGCCGGACGCGGTCCTCTCCCGCGCGTCCCGCTTCCTGCACGGCATCACGGCCACCTACGGCCCCGACGACCACTCCAGCCCGCGCTTCGCCACCTGCCTCTACATCGAGGCCGACCCTGCCACCGGCCTCCTCGACATCGCCCGCGCGGGCCACCCCGAACCGGCGGTGCGCCTCGGCGACGGGACGGTGCTGGTGCGGCCGACGGCCGGCGGGCTGCCGCTGGGCATCGTCGCGGACACGGACTATCCGACGACGCGGCTCGTCCTCGAACCGGGCGAGACGCTCATGATCTGTACGGACGGTCTCATCGAGACCGGCGGCCACGACCTGGACACCGGCTGGGCCAGGCTCCGCACGATCATGGAGGAGCACACCGGCGACAGCCTGGAGAAGCTCGCCGACGCCCTCGTGTCGGGCGTCCACGGCCCCTCGTCGCACTACACGACCGGCCCGCTCGTGGACCGCCGCGAGGACGACATCGCGGTACTGCTGCTGTGCCGCGAGGGCGTCGGCTGCGGCTGCGGGCCCGGCTCGGCGGTGGCGGCGGTCCCGGTGCGGCGTACGGCCCTGACGGTGGCCCAGGCCGAGCCGGAGCGTGTCGCCGCCGCCCGGCAGCAGCTGCGGGACCTGCTGCACGACTGGTCGGACGCGGAGCAGCTCGACGCGGCCGTGCTCATGGTGTCCGAGATGGTCACCAACGTACTGGTGCACACCGACGGCGACGCGCTGCTGATCGCGGAGGCGACGGGCGACCCGGGCGTACGGCGGCTGAGGGTCGAGGTGGCGGACTCCAGCGACGAACTGCCGCACAAGCGGCGCCCGGGGGAGATGGCGTCCAGCGGGCGCGGCCTGATCCTGATGGAGATGCTCGCGGACGCCTGGGGCGTGGACCCCAGGGGCGAGGGCAAGTCGATCTGGTTCGAGCTCCACGAGGACGGCGGGTCGGGGGGTCTGTAGCTCCGGCGCCCGACAGACGCCCGGCGCGGCACCGACCCCGCCGCCCCCGACCGCGCGGCCCCGGAGCGCCGTACCCACCCCGCAGGGGCAAAATGGTCGAAGAGACGCTCTGCTCCGCCACCGGGGGGACCACGGAGACCCGCCATGAGCATGCAGAAGATCGGAAGCGACACCACCGTCCTGGCGGACTGCCTCGAGGTGCCGGGCATCGGCTTCCTCCCGGTCAACGCCTTCGTTCTGCTCGCCGACGAGCCGGTCGTCGTCGATACGGGCCTCAGCCTCCCCGACCGGAACTTCCTCAGCACCCTCGGCTCCGTCATGGACCCCGCCGACGTGCGCTGGATCTGGCTCACCCACCCCGACCGCGACCACACGGGCGGCCTGTTCGACCTCCTGGTCGCCGCGCCCGAGGCCCGCGTCGTGACCACGTTCCTCGGTGCCGGGATCATGTCGACCGAGCGCCCCCTGCCCATGGACCGCGTACGCCTGGTGAACCCGGGCCAGTCGCTGGACGTGGGCGGCGGGCGTACGCTCCGGGCCTTCCGGCCGCCGCTGTTCGACAACCCCGCCACCGTCGGCTTCTACGACGACCGGACGCGAACGTGCTTCAGCTCCGACTGCTTCGGCGGGCCGATGCCGAGCGCGGAGGCCGCCGTGGACGGTACGGCCGCCGACCTCGACCCCGAGGACCTGCGCGCGGCGCAGCTGCTGTGGGCCACCGTGGACAGCCCGTGGGTCCACACAGTCGACACCGGCAAGTACCTCGCCACCGTCCAGCCGCTGCGCGCCATGGACGCCGAGAACGTGCTGTGCACCCACCTGCCGCCGGCCGTCGGCCTCGCCCCCCGGATGCTCGACACGCTCGCCGAGGCCCCCGGCTCCGACCCCTTCGTCGGCCCCGACCAGCAGGCGCTCGAGCAGATGCTGGCGGGCTTCGAGCCGGGGCCCGACGGCTCCGTCCCGCCCCAGGCCATGTGAGGCCCGCGGCTCAGGTGCCGGGGTCGCTGCCGTCGCCGGGCGAGGGGCGCTCGTACTCGCCGCGGCGCATCTCCCCGGCCACCCCGAAGACGGCCGCCGTCAGCGGCACGGCGAGCAGCATCCCGAGGACGCCCGCGACGGACGCCCCGGCGGTGATCGCCAGCATCACCACGGCCGGATGCATCTGGACGGTCCGGCTCTGGATCGTGGGCATGAGGACGTGCCCCTCCAGCATCTGCACGGCCAGTACGATCCCGAACACCCACAGCGCGACAACGACCCCCCGGTCGGCGAGCGCGACGAGGACCGCGACCGCGCCGGAGATGAAGGCGCCGAGATACGGGATGTAGGCGCCGACGAAGACGAGCGCGCCGAGACCGACCGCGCCCGGCACGCGCAGGATCAGCAGCCCGACGGTGATCAGGATGGCGTCGATCAACGCGATGACCGTCGTGCCGCGCATGAAGCCTTCGACGGCCTCGAAGGCGCGGCGGCCCACCGCCTCGGCGGTGTCGCCCGTCGCACCCGGCGCGAGCGACCTGAGGGTGCCGGCGGCCTTGTCGGAGTCCCGGAGGAAGAAGAACATCAGCAGCAGCGCGAGGACGGCGACCGCGGTCATCTCGCCGACGACGCTGAGCCCGGTGATCAGTCCGGAGGCCGCCGTACCGCCGAACTTTCCGAGCAGGTCCTTGGCGTTCTTGGCCACGTCGTCCAGGGAGGTGCCCGCCGCCCCGAGGTGCTCGGCCAGGTCCTTGGCGGCCTGCCGGAGCGATTCGAGGATCTGGTCGCCGGTCTCGACGAGCGCGCTGACGACGATGTACGTGGCGCCGCCGACGACGGCCACCACCGCGACGCAGGTCAGCCCGGCGGCGAGCGAACGGTTCAGCCGCATCCCGACGAGCCGCCGGTGCAGGGGCCCGAGCAGCGCGGTGCCGAGGATGGCGAGCAGGACGGGGGTGACGGCGGGCTTGAAGGTGACGCACAGCCAGACGCCGACCGCGGCGACCCCGGTGACGAGCAGGGCGACGACACACCAGGCGGCGACCCGGCGTGCGGACTCGGGAAGGAGCGGCTGAGTCGTCTGCACCGCACCAGCCGATCACGGCGTGCGCGGGGCGGCCCGCCGAACGGGACCGCCCGGGTGACTGATCGTCAACCGGGCGGTCCGTGGGCGTCTTTCGCGCGCGTTCTGCTCGCTTGTGCTACTCACCCATGCCGTGCACGGCCGGGATGGTGCCCAGGCGGCCCCGCTGGAAGTCCTCGAAGGCGCGCTTCAGTTCTTCCTGCGTGTTCATCACGAACGGACCGTAGTGAGCCATCGGCTCCCGGATCGGCTGCCCGCCCAGGATGACGACTTCCAGGTCCGGGGTGTTGGAGTCCTGGTGCTCGTCCGCGCGCACGGTCAGCGAACCGCCGTCGCCGAAGACCGCGGTCTGGCCCTTGTGGACGGGCCGGCGGTCCGTACCGACGGCGCCGCGCCCGGCCAGGACGTACGCCAGGCCGTTGAAGTCCGCACGCCAGGGCAGGGTGATCTCCGCACCCGGCCGCAGCGTCGCGTGGATCATCGTGATCGGGGTGTGCGTGATGCCGGGGCCCTCGTGGCCGTCCAGCTCGCCCGCGATGACGCGCAGCAGCGCACCGCCGTCGGGCGACGTCAGGAGCTGCACCTGGCCGCCGCGGATGTCCTGGTAGCGGGGGGCCATCATCTTGTCGGAGGCGGGCAGGTTGACCCACAGCTGCAGGCCGTGGAACAGACCGCCGGACACGACCAGCGACTCCGGCGGCGCCTCGATGTGGAGGATGCCCGACCCGGCGGTCATCCACTGGGTGTCGCCGTTCTGGATGCTGCCGCCGCCACCGTTGCTGTCCTGGTGGACGAAGGTGCCGTCGATCAGGTACGTGACTGTCTCGAAGCCGCGGTGGGGGTGCCAGGGGGTGCCCTTCGGCTCCCCGGGGGCGTACTCCACCTCGCCCATCTGGTCCATCATGATGAACGGGTCGAGGTACTGGTAGTTGATGCCGGCGAAGGCACGGCGTACCGGGAAGCCCTCACCCTCGAAACCGCCCGGAGCGGTCGTGACGGCCAGCACGGGGCGCGCTACGGCGTCCACCGGTGCGGCGACCTTCGGCAGGGTCAACGGGTTCTCAACGGTTACTGCGGGCATGGCGAGCCTCCTTGTACGTCCACTTTAGTTGAACGTAGAACTTCCTGCCACCCCCAACGAGAGACGCCCGGGAGGAATTCCCCCCGGGCGCGTGTGTGTCGTCGAGCCGAGGACGGCTAGCCGTACATCCGGCGCATCGCGAAGTCGACCATCTGCTCCACCGCCTTCGCGTCGAAGACCATCCGGTGCTCCCCCTCCATGTCGAGGACGAAGCCGTACCCGGTCGGCAGCAGGTCGATCACCTCCGCCCCGGTGATCACGAAGTACTTGGACTCCTTGCCCGCGTACTTCCGCAGCTCCTTGAGCGAGGTGAACATCGGGATCACCGGCTGCTGGGTGTTGTGCAGCGCGAGGAATCCCGGGTTGTCGCCGCGCGGGCAGTAGACCTTCGAGGTGGCGAAGATCTGCTGGAAGTCCTCCGCGGACAGCGATCCCGTGGTGAAGGCGCGCACCGCGTCGGCGAGCGAGGGCGGCGACGGCTCCGGGTAGAGCGGCTGCTCCCCGTAGCCGCCCTGGGGCGGAGGCTGCGGCGGCGCGTACTGCTGCTGCTGTCCACCCTGGTTCTGGTCGTAGCCGTACATGCGCGCAAGCGTACTCAGTCACACATCCGCGGAAGGGGTTGCGCCTTATTACCGACGGGTAGCATCATCGTAGCTACTTACCAGTAGTAGATGTACGAGGAACCTGCCTCCCGATCCTTAACGGAGCCGTTGCCATGGGTCACTACAAGTCGAACCTCCGCGACATCGAGTTCAACCTCTTCGAGGTGCTCGGCCGCGACAAGCTGTACGGCACCGGCCCGTTCGCGGAGATGGACGTCGAAACCGCCAAGAGCATCCTCGACGAGATCGCCCGCCTCGCGGAGAACGACCTCGCCGCCTCCTTCGAGGACGCCGACCGCAACCCGCCGGTCTTCGACCCGGCCACCAACACCGCGCCCGTACCGGCGTCCTTCAAGAAGAGCTACCAGGCCTTCATGGACAGCGAGTACTGGCGCCTCGGCCTCCCCGAGGAGATCGGCGGCACCACCTCTCCCCGCTCGCTGATCTGGGCGTACGCGGAGCTGCTGCTCGGCGCCAACCCCGCGGTCTGGATGTACTCCTCGGGCCCGGCGTTCGCCGGCGTGCTCTTCGAGGAGGGCAACGACGTCCAGAAGAAGATCGCGCAGATCGCCGTCGACAAGCAGTGGGGCTCGACGATGGTCCTGACCGAGCCGGACGCCGGTTCGGACGTCGGCGCGGGCCGCACGAAGGCCGTGCAGCAGGAGGACGGCTCCTGGCACATCGAGGGCGTGAAGCGCTTCATCACGTCCGGCGAGCACGACATGTCGGAGAACATCCTTCACTACGTGCTGGCGCGCCCCGAGGGTGCCGGTCCCGGCACCAAGGGCCTGTCGCTCTTCCTCGTCCCGAAGTTCCACTTCGACTGGGAGACCGGCGAGCTGGGCGAGCGCAACGGCGTCTACGCCACGAACGTCGAGCACAAGATGGGCCTCAAGGCGTCCAACACCTGCGAGATGACGTTCGGCGACCAGCACCCCGCCAAGGGCTGGCTGATCGGTGACAAGCACGACGGCATCCGCCAGATGTTCATGATCATCGAGTTCGCCCGGATGATGGTCGGCACGAAGGCCATCGCGACCCTGTCGACCGGCTACCTGAACGCCCTGGAGTACGCCAAGGAGCGCGTCCAGGGTCCGGACCTCGCGAACTTCATGGACAAGACCGCGCCCAAGGTCACCATCACCCACCACCCCGACGTCCGCCGCGCGCTCATGACGCAGAAGGCGTACGCCGAGGGCATGCGCGCCCTGGTGCTGCACACCGCGTCCGTCCAGGACGAGATCGCCGCCAAGGAGGCCGCGGGCGAGGACACCAAGGCCCTCGTCGCGCTGAACGACCTGCTGCTGCCGATCGTGAAGGGCTACGGCTCCGAGAAGTCGTACGAGCAGCTCGCGCAGTCGCTCCAGACGTTCGGCGGCTCCGGGTACCTCCAGGAGTACCCGATCGAGCAGTACATCCGCGACGCCAAGATCGACACCCTGTACGAGGGCACGACCGCGATCCAGGGCCAGGACTACTTCTTCCGCAAGATCGTCCGCAACCAGGGCGCCGCCCTGAACTCGCTGGCCGAGGACATCAAGAAGTTCCTCGCGGTCGGCACCGGCGGCGAGGAGCTCGCCGCCGCCCGCGACCACCTCGCCAAGGCGGCCGTGGACCTGGAGGCCATCGTCGGCACCATGCTGACGGACCTCGCGGGCACCGAGAAGGACGTCAAGTCCATCTACAAGGTCGGCCTGAACACCACGCGCCTGCTCATGGCCTCCGGTGACGTCGTCGTCGGTTACCTGCTGCTGCGGGGCGCCGCCGTGGCCGCCGAGAAGCTGCCGACCGCCTCCCCGAAGGACGTCCCGTTCTACACGGGCAAGATCGCGGCGGCGAAGTTCTTCGCCACGAACGTCCTGCCGGGCGTCGGTGTCGAGCGCGCCCTCGCCGAGTCCGTCGACCAGTCCCTCATGGAGCTGGACGAGGCGGCGTTCTAACTCACGTTCCACCTCTGGAAAACCCTCTGGCGACGGGCCGGGGACCTCGCCCCCACGGGCTTGGCCCCGGCCCGTTGTCAGTGTCCCGTGCGACTCTGGTGAGCATGAGTTCCATGGAACCCCGCAGGGGTGGCTATTCCGTCCCGGCCGGCCGGCCGTACGCGCTCGTCGAGCTGCGCGGAAAACTCGGCTCTGTGGGCGACCAGATCGGCGACCTGTACGACGGCTCCCACCCGCTCGAGTACGAACCGGTGGCCGACACGCTGTACATCGCCTTCAAGACGGCCGCCGACCTCGCGCCCGTCAAGAGCTACACCGGCTGCGCCCTGCACCCCAACGGCGCCATCGACCCCGAGGCCCCCACGGGCTGGGGCCGCTGCCTGCTCTGCAACGACCGCCGCCGCCGGGGCGAGCGCAGCGTCCCCGCCCCGGCCGAGCAGCGCCGCCTGGGCTACCCCGTGCCGGATCCGCCGTACACCCTGGACGTGCTCAAGGGGTACGTCCAGCGGGTCAACGACCGTGCGTTCGCCGTGACCGTCTCCTCCCCCGGCGAGGAGTTCGTGGAGATCGCGGACAGCCTGCACCGCGCCTTCATCGTGGCTCGCGAGCTCTCCCGGCCGCGCAACGCGTCGGGCTGCGCCGAGCACCCCGGCTCCCCCATCGACCCGACGGCGCCGCCCGGCGAGGGCTGCCTGTTCTGCGTGGGCCGCCGGCGTCAGCGGCAGCGGCCGCCCGGCGCCCCGCAGATGCTGCCGCAGGTGCGCCGCGGTGAGCGCCGGACCATACAGCGGCGGTTCGAACGGCCGCCGGGGCTCTGAAGGACGGCTCTGGCTCGCGGTTGACCCTCGTTATGGTGAACCCCATGAGCGCACCCCTCCGCTTCGACCGCGGCCACACTGACGACCTGATGACCTTTCTGGCGGCCAGCCCGACGCCTTACCACGCGGTGGCCAACGCCGCCGAACGCCTGGACAAGGCCGGGTTCCGGCAGGTCGCGGAGACCGACGCCTGGGACGGGACGACCGGCGGCAAGTACGTGCTGCGCGGCGGCGCGATCATCGCCTGGTACGTGCCGGAGGGAGCGGAGGCAAGCACCCCGTTCCGGATCGTCGGCGGGCACACCGACTCCCCGCACCTCCACGTGAAGCCGCTGCCCGACATGGGCGCGGGAGGCTGGCGCCAGATCGCCATCGAGATCTACGGCGGGACGCTCCTCAACACCTGGCTCGACCGCGACCTGGGCATCGCGGGCCGGCTGACGCTGCGCGACGGCTCGTACCGCCTGGTCAACATCGACCGGGCGCTGCTGCGCGTGCCGCAGCTCGCCGTGCACCTGGACCGGTCGGTCAACACCGAGGGCCTCAAGCTCGACAAGCAGCGGCACATGCAGCCGATCTGGGGCCTGGGCGACGTGCACGAAGGGGACCTGATCCGGTTCCTGGAGGAGGAAGAGGGTCTCGCCGAGGGCGAGGTCGCCGGCTGGGACCTGATGGCGCACAGCATCGACCGGCCGTCCTACCTCGGCCGCGACCGCGAGCTGGTGGCCGGACCGCGCATGGACAACCTGATCTCCGTACACGCGGGCGTAGCGGCGCTGGCGGCCGTCAGCGCGGCGGACGGACCCCTGCCGTACATCCCGGTGCTCGCCGCCTTCGACCACGAGGAGAACGGGTCGCAGTCCGACACGGGCGCCGACGGTCCGCTCCTCGGCAACGTGCTGGAACGCTCGGTCTTCGCGCGCGGCGGAAGCTACGACGACAAGGCGCGCGCCTTCGCCGGCACGATCTGCCTGTCGTCCGACACCGGGCACGCCGTGCACCCCAATTACTCCGAGCGCCACGACCCGACGCATCAGCCGCGCGCCAACGGTGGACCGATCCTCAAGGTCAACGTCAACATGCGGTACGCGACGGACGGCAGCGGCCAGGCCGTGTTCGCGGCGGCGTGCGAGAAGGCGGGCGTGCCGTGGCAGGTCTTCGTGTCGAACAACTCGATGCCGTGCGGCACGACGATCGGCCCGATCACCTCGGCCCGGCACGGCATCCGGACCGTGGACATCGGCGTCGCGATCCTGTCGATGCACAGCGCGCGTGAGCTGTGCGGCGCGGAAGACCCGTACCTGCTGGCGAACGCGATGACGGCGTTCCTGGAGGGCTGAGCCCCGAATCCCGAATGCCGCTCGCAGGCTTGTCCGTTGAAGGGCCGGGTACGCGAAGGACGTACACCGGCCCGGAACAGCCGGGCCAACAGGGAGGCGGAACTCATGGGACTGGGAGGATTCATTCTCCTCATCGCGGGCGGAGCGATACTCGCCTTCGCCACCGACTGGGAGATGGAGAGCGTCAATCTCGACCTCGTCGGGGTCATCATGATGCTCGTCGGGATCATCGGGGTCGCGGTCTACGCCAGCGTCGCCAGGCGCCGCCGCACGGTCGTGCCCCCCACCACCACCGTCGTGTCCGAGGACCGGCACCACAACCTCTGAGCCGGCCGGCGAACACCCTCACCCCGCCCCGCACCTCACGGTGCCGGGAGGGGGCGCCCCGGCCCGGCGGCGCCCCGGGCCCCCGGGCCCCTCAGTCGTCCATGCCCGCCAGCACCAGCGGCAGCCGGCGCGCCCCGTCCGCGCTCACGCGGACGGGTACGCCCCAGTCCTGCTGGTGGACGTGGCACGCCGGGTACTCGTTCGCCGGATCGTCGTCGCAGGACGCGGCCATCGCCGAGACGTGCAGCACGCCCTCGGTGACGTCCGGGTTCAGTTCCAGCTCGCGGCTCAGGTCGGTCCCGGTGCCCTCACCACCGCGCAGCAGCCCGGGCGGGGTCGAGGACACGAGCAGCCGCGTCGAAGGCCCGTACCGTGTGTCCAGCTTCTGACCGCTCGGCGCCTGGAACACCACGTCCAACTGGAGCTTCCCGGGCGCCACTTCGGTCGCCGCCCGCTGCGTACGGTGCGCGACGGACTCGACGCGTACCGCCTCCTCGGGCAGCCGCAGCCGGGTCAGCCGGTGCCGGGCGGACTCGACGACGACGATGTCGTCACCGACGAGCACCGCGTCGCTCGGCTCCCTCAAGTCCGTCGCCACCGTGCTCACTTCACCGCTCACGGGGTCGTAGCGCCGCAGGGCGTGGTTGTACGTGTCGCTGATCGCGACCGACCCGTCGGGCAGCGCGGTCACCCCGAGCGGGTGCTGGAGCAGCGCCTGCCCCGCCGCGCCGTCCCGGTGGCCGAAGTCGAAGAGCCCGGCCCCGACGGCGGTGTGCACCACCAGGTCGCTGTCGACGTACCGCAGCGCGCTCGTCTCCGAGTCCGCCACCCACAGCCGGTCACCGTCCGCCGCGAGCCCCGACGGCTGCGCGAACCACGCCTCGGCGGCGGGCCCGTCCACGAGCCCCTCGTTGGTCGTGCCGGCCGCGACCTGGACCGTGCCGGCCTCCGGGTCGTACGTCCACAACTGGTGCACGCCGGCCATGGCGATCCACACCCTGCCCTGCCACCACGCCACGTCCCACGGCGACGACAGGTCGACCTCACCGGCGGGCCCGGAGGTGGGTGACCCCTGCCACCACTGCTTTCCGGTACCGGCTACGACCTCGACCGTGCCGCTCGCCGGGTCGTACGTACGCAGCTGGTGGTTGACGGTGTCGGCCACGACGACCCGCCCGTCCGGCAGCAGCGCGAGCCCCTGCGGCTCCTTGAAGTCCCCGTCCCCGCCGATGCGCCGCACGACGGTCTCGCCGTCCGCCTCGAGCTCGACGAGCTGATGCCGGGTGGTGTCCGAGACCAGGAAGTGGCCCGTGCCGGGCAGCAGCAGCGCCTTGCCCGGGAAGCGCAGACCGGTCGCGACGGGCTCGGGCGCGACGTACGGTCCGTCCCCGCGCCGCAGCGTCCCCTTCGCCGCGTGGGTGGCCTCCAGCTCCTCGACGAGCTTCTCGATGGCGTGCGCGTGGCCCTCACCGGCGTGCTGCGCGACGACGTACCCCTCGGGGTCGATGACGACGAGCGTCGGCCAGGCCCGCACGGCGTACTGCTTCCAGGTCGCGAGCTCGGGGTCGTCGAGAACGGGGTGGTGCACCCCGTACCGCTCGACGGCGTCGACGACGGCCTGATGCTCGGCCTCGTGCACGAACTTCGGCGAGTGGACCCCGATGATCACCACCGTGTCCCGGTGCTTCTCCTCGAGCTCCCTCAGCTCATCCAGGACATGGAGGCAGTTAACGCAGCAGAAGGTCCAAAAATCGAGGATGACAATGCGTCCCCGCAGGTCGGAGAGGGAATACTGCCGGTCGCCTGTATTCAGCCAGCCGCCCCTGCCGATGAGCTCGGGCGCCCGGACGCGTGCACGTGTAGCCATACCTCCATCCAACCGCATGCACCGGGCAGGCATTCCGGCCGTGCGGCAAGCGGGCGGGTGGCGCCGTCCGGGCGCCCCGGACCTACCGCAGGCGGCGGTCCTTAAGGGCCGGGAACTGTTCACGCGTCGTCGTCACCTTCGCCGGGTCCAGGTCCACCACCAGGACCTCCTCCGCCGCGCCCGCCTCCGCCAGCACCTCGCCCCAGGGGTCGACGACGATGCTGTGGCCCGCCTGCTCCACCCCCGCGTGCGTGCCGGCCGTGCCGCAGGCCAGGACGTACGCCTGGTTCTCGACCGCGCGGGCGCGGGCCAGCAGCGTCCAGTGCTCGCGCCGCCTGGCGGGCCAGCCGGCCGGGACGACGAAGGCCTGCGCGCCCGCGTCGACGAGGCCGCGGAAAAGTTCGGGGAAGCGCAGGTCGTAACAGGTGCCCAGACCGAAGGTGAGACCCGCGGCCGGCACGGTCACGAGCTCCTCGCCCGCGCCCATCATCACGGCTTCGCCCTGGTCGAAGCCGAAGCGGTGGATCTTCCGGTACGTACGGACCAGCTCGCCGTCGGGGGCGAAGATCAGGGAAGTGTTGTAGAGGGGGCCGTCCGGGTCGCGCTCCACGATCGAGCCGGCGTGCAGCCACACGCCCGCGTCGCTCGCCGCCTTCGACATCGCCTCGTACGTCGGGCCCTCGAGCGGCTCCGCCTCGTCGACGAAGGATTCGTACGCGAAGGCTCCGGTCGGCCACAGTTCGGGGAGGACCACGAGATCCGCGCCACGCCGCTCACGCTGCTCGCGCACGAGTGAAGCAACGCGCTGCCGACGGGAATTGACTGATTCGTCCGGGTCTACTGCGATCTGGATGAGGGAGGCGCGCACACTACCACCGTCCTGGCATTCGAGCCGTCAACACGGGCCTACGATCGTCACACCAAAGCACTGCCAGGGTGCCACGGGGCAGCGTAACTTAGCGTGCGAGCCTCCCACGCAGTCCGGCACGCACGTCAGTCCAGCCCGCCAGCCAGTCAGCAAGCCCGCCAGACCAGCCAGCCCGCGCCACCGCCACTGAACCGCACGAGGGGTCCCGTGACCGTCCATCCCAGCCTCCAGACATACGCCGAAGCCTGGACCCACTCCATCGAAGCGATATCCGAGCTGGTGACTCCGCTCGTCGAGGGGGAGTGGAACCGCCGTACGCCGTGCCCAGGCTGGTCGGTGCGCGACATCGTCTCGCACATCATCGGCATGGAGTGCGAGATGCTCGGCGACCCCCGCCCGATCCACTCGCTGCCGCGCGACCTCTACCACGTGACCTCGGAGTTCGCCCGGTACATGGAGATGCAGGTCGACGTACGGCGCCACCACACCGCGCCGGAGATGACCTCGGAACTCGAGTACACGATCATCCGCCGCGCGCGTCAGCTGCGCAACGAGACCCGCTCCCCCGACACCATGGTCCGCGCCCCGCTCGGCGCCGAGCAGACCCTGGAACTGGCCCTGCGGATGCGGGCGTTCGACACCTGGGTGCACGAGCAGGACCTGCGTACGACGTTCGGCCGGCCCGGCAACCTCGACTCGCCCGGCGCGATCGTCGCCCGCGACATCCTGGTGCACGGCCTGCCAAAGGTCGTCGCGAAGCACGCCGGCGCGCCCGCCAACTCGGCGGTCGTCTTCGACGTGCACGGCCCGGTCGAGTTCATGCGCACGGTCCGGGTGGACGCGGACGGCCGCGGCTCGGTGGACGGCACTCCGTCGCTCGGCCCGCTCGCGACGATCGGCATGGACTGGGAGACGTACGTACGCCTGGCCTGCGGCCGGGTCCGCCTCGAGGCCGTCGCCGACCGCGTCAAGGTCGAGGGCGACCAGGCGCTGGCGGACGCGATCCTGCGCAACTTCGCGGTCACGCCGTAGCCCGGGGGCGCTCTCAGGCCGGGACGTGCACCGCCTCGACGCGGCTGGCGACCAGGTGGTCGCGCTCCCGGCGGGCGGTCCGCCTGCGCAGACGCAGGATCTGTACGACGCCGAGCGCCTCCAGCACGAAGACCGAGGCGAACGCGATCCGGTAGTTGTCGCCGGTCGCGTCGAGCAGCACGCCCACCGCGAGCAGCGTGGTCATCGAGGCGACGAAGCCGCCCATGTTGACGATGCCGGAGGCGGTGCCCTGGCGCTCGGGCGGGTTGGCGGGGCGGGCGAAGTCGAATCCGATCATCGAGGCCGGACCGCAGGCGCCGAGCACCGCGCACAGCGTGACGAGCAGCCACATCGGCGCGTGGTCCCCCGGGTGGGCGATGACCGCCGCCCACAGCAGGGCGGTGCTCCCGACGGTGCCGAGGGCGAGCGGTGCGCGGGCGGCGCCATGACGGGCGATCAGCTGCCCGTACACCAGGCCGAGGGCCATGTTGGAGAGCACGACGAGCGTCAGCAGCTCGCCGGCCGTCCCCCGGGACAGTCCCTGCGCCTCGACCAGGAACGGCATGCCCCACAGCAGCAGGAACACCATCGCCGGGAACTGCGTCGTGAAGTGCACCCACATCCCCAGCCGTGTCCCGGGCTCGCGCCACGCGGCGGCGATCTGCCTGCGGACGTACGCCGCGCCCGCGTGCTCGGCGGGCGCCGGCTCGTGGCCCTCGGGGTGGTCTTTCAGAAACAGCAGCAGCAGGACGAGCACGAACACCCCGGCGAGCGAGCTGCCCGCGAAGGTGGCGGTCCAGCCGACGCCGTGCAGCAGACGGGCGATGACGAGCGTCGAGACGAGGTTGCCCGCCATTCCGCACAGGGCCGCGACCTGCGCGATGAGCGGCCCGCGGCGGGCGGGGAACCAGCGGGCGCCGAGGCGCAGTACGGCGATGAACGTCATCGCGTCACCGCAGCCGAGCAGGGCTCGGGCGGCGAGGGCCATGCCGTACGAGGGGGAGAGGGCGAAGGCGGTCTGGCCGAGGGTGAAGAGCACGACGCCGAGGGTCAGGACCTTCTTGGTCCCGAAGCGGTCGACGAGGAGGCCGACGGGTATCTGCATGCCCGCGTACACGAGGAGCTGGAGGATCGAGAACGTCGACAGCGCGGAGGCGTTGACGGCGAACCGGTCCGCGGCGTCGAGGCCGGCGACTCCCAGGCTCGTACGGAAGATGACCGCGACGAAGTAGACGGCGACGCCGATGCCCCAGACGGCGGCGGCCCGCCGGCCGCCGGGCGGGTCGCCGGGCAGCGAGGCCGAGGAGCCCCCGCTCCCCTTCCCCGGGCTCCCGCTCACCGGTCGTCGCCCCGGACGAGAACCTTGACCCGGCTGACGTGGCGGCGTACGCACTGGGCCGCTCCTTCGGCATCACCCGCCCTGATGGCTTCGAGCATCTCGGCGTGCTCGGTGATGTTCTTGGCGATGCGGTCCGGGTGCGCCTCCATGATGGTGACGCCCATGCGCAGCTGGCGGTCACGGAGCTGGTCGTAGAGGCGGGAGAGGATCTGGTTCCCGGCGTTGCGGACGATCTCGGCGTGGAAGCACCGGTCGGTGACGGCGACTTCGGCGAGATCGCCTTCGAGGGCGCGCCGCTTCTGCTCCTCCAGCAGCTCTTCGAGCCGGGCGACGAGGGCGGGGGACGCCGGTACGGCGCGACGCACCGCGAACTCCTCGACCAGCAGCCGGGTTTCGACGACGTCGGCGATCTCCTGGGCGGAGACGGCGAGGACGAGGGCACCCTTCTTCGGATAGAGCTTGATGAGCCCCTCGACTTCCAGCCGCAGCAGCGCCTCCCGTACGGGCGTCCTGGAGACGCCGACGGCGTCGGCCAGGTCGCCCTCGGTGAGCAGGGTGCCGCCTTCGTAATGGCGGTCGAGGACGCCCTTCTTGATGTGGGCGTAGACGCGGTCGGCGGCGGGGGGCTGCTTGACGACAGGGGGCTGCTTGACGACAGGGGGCGAGGCGGGAGGCGCGGCAGGCATGCGCACAGCATAGATACAACAGGGTTCAACAGAAAGCCGCGTCCGCATCCCGGAACGAGGCAATCTCCCGCACACGTACATCCATTCGGGGAGCTCGTGCGTCTCTTGTCGGGACCCTCATTCCAGGGTGGTCCCATTTCAACGCATTCGCGAACTTCGGAGCGTTCTTTGATCACCAGCCTCCCGGCCGTCCGCAAAGCCGCCGCGGTCCTCGTCACCACCGGCGCGCTGCTGACCGTCTCGCCCCTGGCCACGCCCGCGCAGGCGGCCACCGCGCCGACGGTCACCGCGAAGGGCGCGTTCCTGCTGAACAACGCGACCGGCGCCACGGTCTACAAGAAGGGCGCGGACACCAAGCGCCAGATGGCCAGCACGACGAAGATCATGACGGCAGCCGTGGTGCTCAGCACGACCAACGTCGACCTCAACCGCAAGGTGACCGTCAAGCAGGCCTACCGCGACTACGTCACCGCGCAGGGCGCGAGCACCGCCGATCTGAGGACCGGCGACAAGGTGACCGTCCGTCAGCTGCTGTACGGGACGATGCTGCCCTCCGGCTGCGACGCGGCGTACGCCCTGGCCGACGCCTTCGGCACGGGCACCACCGTCGCCGCGCGCAAGAAGTCCTTCATCTCGAAGATGAACGCGAAGGCCGGGTCCCTCGGCCTGACGAACACCAAGTTCGACTCCTTCGACGGCATCTCGGCGACCGGCAACAACTACACGACGCCGCGCGACCTGGCGAAGCTCGCCCGCTACGCCATGAAGAACTCCACCTTCCGCTCCGTCGTCAAGGCGACGTCGTACAAGAGCACCGCGACGACCAGCACGGGCGGTACCCGAACGTACACCTGGTACAACACCAACAAGATGCTGGGCTCCTACAGCGGCGCCATCGGCATCAAGACCGGCACCGGCTCGACGGCCGGCCCCTGCCTGGTCTTCGCCGCCACCCGCGGCAGCAAGACCCTCATCGGCGTCGTCCTCAACAGCACCAGCGTCACCAACCGCTACAACGACGCCGCCAAGATCCTGAACTACGGCTTCGGCACCAGCACCACGTCGTCGCCCATGAAGCTGCGCACCCTGCCCTCGGGCGCACAGCAGGACTGATCAGCGACCGTACGACGATGCCCCGCCGGAATTCCCGGCGGGGCATCGTCGTACGTCACCGCATCAGGCGGATCAAGCGAATCAGGCCCAGGTGATCAGGCGCTTCGGCTGTTCCAGGATCGCCGCCACGTCGGCCAGGACCCTGGAGCCCAGTTCGCCGTCGACCAGGCGGTGGTCGAAGGACAGCGCCAGCGTGGTGACCTGTCGGGGCTTCACCTTGCCCTTGTGGACCCACGGCTGGAGCTTGATCGCGCCGACCGCGAGGATCGCGGACTCGCCCGGGTTCAGGATCGGCGTACCGGTGTCGACGCCGAAGACGCCGACGTTGGTGATGGTCACCGTGCCGCCCTGCATCGCCGCCGGCGACGTCTTGCCCTCGCGGGCCGTCGCCACCAGCTCGCCCAGCGCCGCCGCGAGTTCCGGCAGGGTCTTCGCCTGGGCGTCCTTGATGTTCGGGACGATCAGACCGCGCGGTGTGGCCGCCGCGATGCCCAGGTTCACGTACTGCTTGTGCACGATCTCCTGGTTCTCCTCGTCCCAGGACGCGTTGACGTCCGGGTTGCGCTTGATCGCGACCAGGAGCGCCTTGGCGATCAGGAGGAGCGGGTTGACGCGCAGGCCCGCCATGTCCTTGTCGGACTTCAGCTCGTCGACGAGCTTCATCGTGCGGGTGATGTCGAAGGTGATG
Source organism: Streptomyces sp. NPDC055287 (assembly GCF_053646035.1). Lineage (NCBI taxonomy): Bacteria > Bacillati > Actinomycetota > Actinomycetes > Kitasatosporales > Streptomycetaceae > Streptomyces > Streptomyces sp. NPDC055287. Next base: position 91,847 of record NZ_JBSHNE010000005.1, read on the forward strand.
AATTCCGTGACGTGCGGCGCGGTGAACGCGCTGTTCACCATGGCCGCCGCGATCGCTTTGCGTACACCCTTGACGGGAGTACGGGTCTCCCGGGGCGCGCCGGCGGCGGCCGGTACCGCGGCCACAGCAACGGCCGGCTCGGGCTCCCGGGCCGCGGCCGGCTCCGGGTGCACCGGCGTCGCGGCCGCCGCGTGGACGTCCTCGCGGGTGATGATCCCGTCGGGCCCGGTCGGGACGATCGTGGCCAGGTCGATGCCCAGGTCCTTGGCGAGCTTGCGGACCGGCGGCTTCGCCAGCGGGCGGGACTCGGGCGCGGCCGTGGCGCCGTGCCCGTGACCGTTGAGCTCGGTCTGGATCGCCGCCGCCACCGCGGCCTCCGGAGCCGCCGCGCCCTTGCGCGCGCGGCGCTTGGTCGAGGCTTCGGAGACGCCGTAGCCGACCAGCACCGGCTGGCGGGCCGCGGGCTTGGCCTCCTCCGGCTCGGACGCCGGCGTGGGCTCGGGCTCGGCCACCGGGGCCCGCGTCACGTCGGGGGTGCCCGGCGCCACGTCCACCGTGATGATCACCTGGCCGACGTCGACCGTCACGCCCTCGCCGAAGCGAAGCTCGTGCACCACGCCGTCGTACGGGATCGGCAGCTCTACGGCGGCCTTCGCCGTCTCGACCTCGCACACCACCTGGCCGTCGGTGACGGTGTCGCCCGGCTGGACGTACCACTTGAGGATTTCGGCCTCGGTCAGGCCCTCGCCCACATCGGGCATCTTGAACTCGCGAAAGCGTGCCGTGTCAGCGGCAGGAGCGGAAGTCTCAGTCATCGTCACGGCTCTCCTCAGTACGCAAGCGAGCGGTCGACGGCGTCGAGTACCCGGTCAAGCCCCGGCAAGTACTCCTCCTCCAGGCGCGCCGGCGGGTACGGCGCGTGGAAGCCGCCCACCCTCAGCACCGGCGCCTCCAGGTGGTAGAAGCACCGCTCCGTGATGCGAGCGGCGATCTCCGCGCCCGAGCCGTAGAAGACGGGCGCCTCGTGGACGACGACCAGGTGACCGGTCTTCTCCACCGACGTCTGGATCGTGTCGAAGTCGATCGGGGACATCGACCGCAGGTCGACGACCTCGAGGGACTTGCCCTCCTCGGCCGCCGCCGCTGCCGCCTCCGTGCAGACCTTCACCATCGGGCCGTACGCGGCGAGCGTCAGGTCGGAGCCCTCACGCACGACCCGCGCCTTGTGGAGCGGGCCCGGGATGGCCTCGGTGTCGACCTCGCTCTTGTCCCAGTAGCGCCGCTTCGGCTCGAAGAAGATCACCGGGTCGTCGCTCTGGATGGCCTGCTGCATCATCCAGTAGGCGTCCGAGGAGTTGGACGGCGATACCACCTTCAGGCCCGCCACGTGCGCGAACAGCGCCTCGGGCGACTCACTGTGGTGCTCGACCGCGCCGATGCCGCCGCCGTACGGAATGCGGATGACGACCGGCATCTTGATCTTGCCGAGCGAACGCGCGTGCATCTTGGCGAGCTGCGTGACGATCTGGTCGTACGCCGGGAAGACGAAGCCGTCGAACTGGATCTCCACGACCGGGCGGTAGCCGCGCAGGGCCAGGCCGATCGCCGTACCCACGATGCCGGACTCGGCGAGCGGGGTGTCGATGACCCGCTCCTCGCCGAAGTCCTTCTGGAGGCCGTCCGTGACACGGAAGACGCCGCCGAGCTTTCCGACGTCCTCGCCCATGATGAGGACCTTGGGGTCGGTGTCGAGTGCCTTGCGCAGCGACTCGTTGATCGCCTTGGCGAGGGGAAGTTTCTGTACAGACTGCACGGTCATGTCTACTTGCCCTCCACTGACTCGGCGAAGGACGCCTGGTAGGCGGCGAACTGCGCGCGCTCCTCGTCGACGAGGGCGTGGCCGTCCGCGTAGACGTTCTCGAAGATCGCCATCTGGTCGGGGTCGGGCATCGCCCGCACCGCCTCGCGGACCCGCTTGCCCAGCGACTCCGACTCCACCTCGAGCTCCGCGAAGAAGGCATCGTCCGCGACGCCCTCGTTCTCCAGGTACGTGCGCAGGCGCAGGATCGGGTCCTTCGCCTCCCACGCCTCGCGCTCCTCGTCGGCCCGGTACTTCGTCGGGTCGTCCGAGGTGGTGTGGGCGCCCATGCGGTACGTGAACGCCTCGACCAGCGTCGGGCCCTCGCCCCGGCGGGCGCGCTCCAGCGCGTCACGGGTCACGGCCAGGCAGGCCAGTACGTCGTTGCCGTCGACCCGGACACCCGGGAAGCCGAAGCCCTGCGCGCGCTGGTAGAGCGGAACGCGGGTCTGGCGCTCGGTGGGCTCGGAGATCGCCCACTGGTTGTTCTGGCAGAAGAAGACGACCGGCGCGTTGTAGACCGCGGAGAAGGTGAACGATTCGGCGACGTCGCCCTGGCTGGAGGCACCGTCGCCGAAGTACGCGACGACCGCGGAGTCCGCGCCGTCCTTGGCGACACCCATCGCGTAACCGGTCGCGTGCAGCGTCTGCGAGCCGATCACGATCGTGTACAGATGGAAATTGTTGGTGCTGGGGTCCCAGCCACCGTGGTTCACGCCACGGAACATTCCCAGCAAATTGGTCGGGTCGACGCCACGGCACCAGGCGACGCCGTGCTCGCGGTACGTCGGAAAGACGTAGTCGTCGTCACGGAGAGCGCGTCCGGAGCCGATCTGGGCCGCCTCCTGGCCGAGCAGCGAGGCCCACAGGCCCAGCTCTCCCTGACGCTGGAGCGCGGTGGCCTCGGCGTCGAAGCGGCGGGTCAGGACCATGTCCCGGTACAGGCCGAGCAATTCGTCCGGGGTGAGATCGATCGAGTAGTCCGGGTGTTCGACCCGCTCGCCCTCGGGGGTGAGCAGCTGTACGAGCTCCGGCTCGGATCGCTGGGGTTTCTTGGCGCTGACGCGCTTGGTGCTGCTGCGTCGCGGCTTACGCGCGGCAGTGCTCTCCACGGTCACGTGCGTGCTCCTCCGTCTGTCCGGCCCCCGGGGTCTGCCGGTGACCAGTGCGGCTCACCTGCTTGCGTCCTCGTGCACGGGGTGGGTGCGACTCGGCCGGGAACAGGTGTGACAGGTGCCCCGGCGAAACGCCCTGCCAAAGGAACGTTACCCAGTGCCTCGCATAACTGCGAAACCCCATTTGACCTGCGATTTTGCTTGGAAATCCAAGTAAATCGAAGAATTCGGGAACAACCACTGGTCACAGCCTTGCGGGCCGCCGGAACAGGGGCACGTTATCCCGGCGACCCGGGGCACGGGAAGAGTTCGCATGTAAGGATGACGGCGTGCCCGAAGATGGAAAAATCACCGTATTTCTCGTCGACGACCACGAGGTGGTGCGTCGCGGCGTCCACGAGCTGCTCTCCGTGGAGGACGACATCGAGGTGGTCGGCGAGGCCGGTACCGCCGCAGAAGCCCAGGTCAGGATCCTTGCGACCCGCCCCGACGTGGCCGTTCTCGACGTCCGGCTGCCCGACGGGAGCGGTGTGGAGGTCTGCCGCGAAGTCCGTTCGCAGAATGAGGCCATCAAATGCCTGATGCTCACCTCGTTCGCCGACGACGAGGCACTTTTCGACGCCATCATGGCGGGTGCGTCCGGATACGTCCTGAAGGCGATCCGCGGCAATGAGCTGCTGGCGGCCGTACGCGACGTGGCGGCCGGCAAGTCGCTGCTCGACCCGGTGGCCACCGCCCGGGTCCTGGAACGGCTTCGTTCGGGTGACGGCAACGGCAACGGTTCCAAGGGCGACAGCCGGCTCGCGAACCTCACCGAGCAGGAGCGCAGGATCCTCGACCTGATCGGCGAGGGCCTGACCAACCGGGTCATCGGTGAGCGCCTGCATCTCGCGGAGAAGACCATCAAGAACTACGTCTCCAGCCTGCTCTCCAAGCTGGGCATGGAGCGCCGCTCGCAGGCCGCCGCCTATGTGGCGCGCAAGCAGGCGGAAGAGCGCCGCTAGCCCCCTCGCATGCCCGTCCCCCGTACGCGGCGCTTCCGTGCACGGCACTTACGCCATTCGGGACTTCCGTCCCTGTTCTGCCCGCCCCGGGTGGCCGAGAGTATGAGCCATGCCCACCGAGGACCAGGATCTCCGCGCCATCGAACTGCTCCGCCGTGTCCCCTACGGCCGAGTCGCCACGAGCATGCGGGCCCTGCCGTTCCTCGCCGTCGCGCGCCACATCGTCGTACAGGGCCGCGTACTGCTGCGCATGCACGCGGGTTTCAACCACCACCAGGCCTGTCACGGCAGCGTGGTCGCCTACGGCGCGGACAATTTCCATGCCGCCCCGGTCCCCGGCGACGGCGCCCTGTGGGCCGTCCAGTGCACCGGCACCGCCGAGATCTTCGAGCCCGCCGACGAGGAACTGGAGCTGTTCGGACGCGGCCCCCTTTACGTCGACGGCGAGCTCTTCGACCCCGTCTACATGCGCATCGAGCCGCAGTTCGTCACCGCGCACACCCTGAACAGCGCCCCGGAGCGACAGTGCGAGCACGCTCTGTGACTCCGTGATCTAACATCTGGCGGGTGCCACGCTCATCTGTACTCGCCCCTCCGCCGCCCGTCGGCGACCTGCTGCGCCGCTACCGCGATCCGGGCGAGCCGCTCTCCTGCGAACCCGTGGCCCAGGGCCTGCTCAACCACGGCTACCGCCTCGTCACCACCCGCGGCGACTACTTCCTCAAGCACCACCTCGACGGCGACCGCGACACGATCAGGCGCCAGCACCGCGCCACCCGCCACCTCCAGGCCTTCGGCGTCCCCGTCGCGCCGCCCGTCGAGGACGCCCACGGCGGCACCGTCACCGTGATCGGCGGCCGCTGCTACGCCCTGCACCCCTGGGTCGATGGCCGGCACCGGGACGGCGCCCAGCTGACGACGGTGGAGTCGCGAAGGCTGGGGGCGCTGCTGGGGCTCGTGCACACCTGCCTCGACCGGGTGATGATCGGCCGGGTGATGGACGAGGCCGGAGCGGAGGAGGCAGGCGCGCGTACGCACGACTGCGCCGACCCCGCCGACACCTTCGCCCTGATCGACGAGCTGCTGCCGCTGGCGCGCGGGCAGCGGCCCCGGGACACCTTCGACGTACTGGCCGAGCACCGCCTCGTGGAGCGCCGGGCACTCCTGGAGCGGCACGCCGACCGGCGCCCCCCGCCGGTCGCCGAGCCCGCCACCGGGTGGGTGCACGGCGACTTCCATCCGCTGAATCTGCTCTACCGGGGCGCCGAGCCCGCCGCGATCGTCGACTGGGACCGGCTCGCGGTGCAGCCGCGCGCGGAGGAGGCGGTACGGGCCGCCGCGATCTTCTTCGTACGGCCGGACGGGAAGCTGGAGCTCGCGAAGGTGCGGGCGTACGCGGCCGCGTACCGGCGGGCCGCCGGGGCCGGGGCACCGGAGCTGGCCGCGGCGGTGCACCGGGTGTGGTGGGAGCGGCTCAACGACTTCTGGATACTGCGCTGGCGCTACCAGCGGCACGACCGGAGGGCCGACCCGCAGTTTCCTGCGGCGTCGGCCCTGGCGGTCTGGTGGACGAAGGAGTACGAGGCGGTGTGCGAGGCGTTCGCGGGGTGAGCCGGACTCAGGGGGTGGTGGCGCCGGCGTCGGTACCCCCGACGTCGGTGCCGCCCGCGTCCGTGCCGCCCGCGTCGGTGCCACCGGCGTCCGTACCGCCCGGGTCCGTGCCGCCCGGGTCCGTGCCGGGGTCGCCGTTGTCACCCTCGGTCGTACCGCCGTCGTCGGTGCCGCCCTCGGTCGTACCGCCGTCGTCGGTGCCGCCCTCCGTCGTCGTGCCCGGATCGGTCTCCGACGGAGTCGACGGCGTGGTGCTGGGCGTGTTCGACGGGGTGTCGCTCGGGGACGTCGACGGGACCTGGGACGGGGTCCAGCTCGGCTGCTGGCCACCGTTCGAGGAGGTGCCCGGGTCCGTGTCGGCCGAGGTCTCCTCGTCGTCCGACGGTTCCTTGGAGGGCTTCTTCTCCGGCTTGGTCTGGGTGTCGGTGATCTTCGGCGGGTCCTTCTTGTCCTCGGTGCCGTTGCCGCCCGCCCGGTTCACCGCGAAGGCGACACCGGCCGTGATGGCGATGATCGCGAGCACGGCGAAGATCCACATCTTGCCGCGGCCGCCCCGGTTGCCGCCGTTCCCGCCGTCGTACGCCCCGTCGTCCGGGTTCATCGGCGGCAGGATCGCGCCGCCGGCCCGCATCTGCGAGGTGTCGCCGTGGTTCGGGTGGCCCATCGCCGTCGTCGCGTAGGTGCCGCCCGCGGGGGTCTGACCGCCCTCGTGCATCTCGACGGGGCCGGTGTTCCACACGCCGGTGTGGCTGCCCTGCTCCTGAAGCATGGTCAGGCCGTACTGGACGAGACCGCGCATCTCCTCGGCGCTCTGGAACCGGTCGTCCGGGTCCTTGGCCAGCGAGCGCATGACGAGCCCGTCGAGCTCGGGCGGCGCCACGTCCGACATCTCGGACGGCGGCACGGGAATGTCCTGCACGTGCTGGTAGACGACCGAAAGAGGCGTCTCGCCGGTGAAGGGGGGCCGCAGCGCGAGCAGCTCGTAGAGGAGGCAGCCCGTCGCGTACAGGTCGCTGCGGTGGTCGACGGCCTTGCCCAGCGCCTGCTCGGGGGAGAGGTACTGGGGCGTACCCATGACCATGCCGGTCTGCGTCATGGTCGACTGCGCGCCGTGCAGGGCACGGGCGATGCCGAAGTCCATGACCTTGACCGCGCCGCTGTGCGTGATGATCACGTTCGCGGGCTTGATGTCGCGGTGCACGATGCCGTGCTGGTGGCTGTACGCGAGTGCTTCGAGTACGCCGGAGACGATGATCAACGCCTGCTCGGGGCCGGGGGCCTCGGCGTTCTGCAGCAGCTCGCGGATCGTGCGGCCCTCGACGAGCTCCATCACGATGTAGGGGACGACGCTGCCGCCGACCTGGTCCTCGCCGGAGTCGTACACGGCGACCACCGCGTGGTGGTTCAGGCCGGCGACCGACTGTGCCTCACGGGTGAAGCGGGCCTTGGAGGTCGGGTCTTCCGCAAGGTCGGAGCGCAGCAGCTTCACCGCCACGGTACGGCCGAGCCGTACGTCCTCGGCGGCGAACACTTCCGCCATGCCGCCGCGGCCCAGGCGGTGCGTCAGCCGATAGCGGCCATCGCCGACCAACCCGCCCATACCCCACGATTCCGGGGCGTCCGACACTCCGCCGCCGCTTCCCTCGGGTTCGGGTGCCATCAGTCCTCGCCGTCGTTTCTGTCCGCGTCGCGTCCGCGGTCGTCCTCATGGGCCTCAAGGTAGGGCCTCGGTGCTCCGCCACGTCACGCTACAGCCTCCGCGCGACGCCCCGGTTCGAGATGGACCGGCCATCAAACCCGTTGCCGATGTACCCGTGCAAATTCCGAGGCCGCGACGGCCCGCCGGCACGGACCCGCGAACGACCCTGGCTCTGCCCCCGGCCGGCACCCGACCGGCCCGCGACCGGTCCACGCCGACCGCGGGCTGTAACGCTTCCGCGACGCTTCTTGCCCGTACGGTCACGGAACGGGCATCGCGCTTGACGTGTCAGTGCCCTCGGGCAGACTTGGCCCGTAAATCTTGCGCTGAGGGGGAAGCACAGTCATGAGCCAGGACGGCGGACAGGGCCGCTACGCGGGCGGCTCGGTCGCGGGCGGGCGGTACCAGCTGCGCGACCTGCTCGGAGAAGGCGGCATGGCGTCGGTGTACCTCGCGTACGACTCCGCGCTCGACCGCCAGGTCGCCATCAAGACGCTGCATACGGAACTGGGACGCGAGCAGTCGTTCCGCGAGCGGTTCCGGCGCGAGGCGCAGGCGGTCGCCAAGCTTTCCCACACCAACATCGTCTCGGTCTTCGACACCGGCGAGGACGAGCTCGACGGCGCGCTGATGCCGTACATCGTCATGGAGTACGTCGAGGGGCAGCCGCTCGGCTCCGTACTCCAGGCGGACATCGCTCAGTACGGCGCCATGCCGGCCGACAAAGCGCTGAAGATCACATCGGACGTGCTGGCCGCGCTGGAGACCAGTCACGAGATGGGCCTGGTCCACCGCGACATCAAGCCCGGCAACGTGATGATGAACAAGCGCAATGTCGTCAAGGTCATGGACTTCGGCATCGCGCGGGCCATGCAGTCCGGTGTCACGTCGATGACCCAGACCGGCATGGTCGTCGGTACGCCGCAGTACCTGTCGCCCGAGCAGGCGCTGGGGCGCGGCGTCGACGCGCGCTCCGACCTGTACTCGGTCGGCATCATGCTGTTCCAGCTGGTGACCGGGCGGCTGCCGTTCGACGCGGACTCGCCGCTCGCCATCGCGTACGCCCACGTCCAGGAGGAGCCGGTGGCTCCTTCGTCGATCAACCGGTCGATCCCTCCGGCGGTCGACGCCCTGGTCGCGCGGGCGCTGAAGAAGAACCCGAACGAGCGCTTCCCGAGCGCCGCCGCGATGCGCGACGAGTGCACGCGGGTCTCGGGGTCGGGCCAGGCGGGCGCCGCACCGGTGATCATCGCCGGCGGTCCCTCGCAGAGCGGGTCCGGCGTCGGATCGGCGGTCTTCCCGCCGGTCGAACAGGCGGGCTACCCGCAGAGCGGCAGCGTCCAGACGCCCTACCAGCCGGGCCCCGGCCCGTACGGTCCGCCCACACCGGCCCCCGGCCCCGCGCAGTCGGGGTACGGGTACCCGACCCCGGCGCCGATGCAGGCTCCGTACGCGACGCACGGCATGCAGGGCCAGGGCGGGCAGCACCAAGGGGGGCAGCAGCAAGGCGGGCAGACCCCGCCGCCGTACACGATGTCACCCTCTCCGGCGCCGCATCAGGGCGGCGGGGGCGGCGGCCGGAACATGCCAGTGATCGTGGGAGCCATCGCGGTCGTCCTGCTGGCGATCGGTGGCGTGATCACCGCGATCTCGCTCAAGGAGGACCCGCCGGCCGACGACGTCACCGCCGACCCCACCCAGAGCGACGTGGCGGCGAAGCCCGGATACCGGGCCCCGGACCGCACCAGGACCATGAAGACCACCGAGTGCTCGCCGGGCAGGGAATCGGCGACGGACCCGGCGAAGGTCACGGTGCCGAGCTTCCTCTACAAGGACCTCCTCTCGGTCAAGCTGTGCCTCAACGCGGCGGGGTGGAAGATCAAGGAGACCAGGGTCGACAACCCCACCTGGGGCGAGGACCTCGTGGTGAACCAGTTCCCCAAGAGCGGTTACGACATCGATCCGGAAGACGCCACGATCGAGCTCGAGATCTCCACGGGCAACCCGCCCTCGGACTAGGCCGAACAGGCGCGGTCCCGTGCGGAAGCGTCAAGGGGGCCCGCCACGCGCCGTGCGTGGCGGGCCCCCTTTCGTGTGACCTGGGGTGCCGGAAATGTTGCGGCATGTGACGCTGAGTCTGTTGTTCCCAGTGGTCCGGATCACATCGTGGTCCGGTGCGTTTCGGCTCAGGAGGCGGAGTCCCATGGCTGTCCGGTTCGCGGCGGTTGGGGTGGCCGCAGTGCTGGTGCTGCCGGCCTCGGGGGCGCACGCCGAGGAGCGCGCGCCGGGGCCCACGCCCGTGTTCACCGCCAGGCCGTCGCCTGCCCCGGGTGACGAGGAGGAGCACGAACTGGTGCCGGGCGCCGGGGCGCCGGACTGGGTGGAGCGGCCCTCCGACCCCGCCGCCTCACCGGGCAAGAGCCTGGCGGGCCGGCCGGCCGGGGAGGGGCGTACGCGGCCGGGGCGCGAGCCGGAGAAGGACGCGCCCTCGCGTGGGAGCGGGAAGGCGGACGAGCAGGCGTCGCCGAGCAGCGGGGTGAGCCCGTCCGGCAGCCCCGGCAAGACGCCCGGCCCCTCACCGTCCGGCTCCGCGTCCAGGTCGTCCGGCGCCTCGCCGACCCCCCGCAAGTCGTACGCGCCCGAGCCCTGGGACGTACACGAAGAGGCGCTCGACGAGCCCGCCCACGAGCCCACCGACTCGCCCTCCGGTGAGCCGCCGGGCGCGGCGCACGAGGGGTCCGATCAGGTCGTGGCGCAGTCCGACCCGCTCGGTGTCCATGTGCTGCCGCTGGGTGCGGGGCTGACTCTGGTCGGGCTGGGGCTGGGGTTCCTGGGACTGCGGCTGCGACGCAACTGACCGTCGTGCGGCGGCTGTCCCTCTCAAGGCCTAGGCGCGATGTCCTTCTCAAGGAGGTGGCCGGACGGCGGCATACTCGGTATACATACTCAGTATGTCGATCCGTCACGGGCTGCTGGCCCTCCTTGAGCACGGGCCCCGTTACGGCTCCCAGTTGCGCACCGAGTTCGAATCGCGCACCGGCGCCACCTGGCCTCTCAACGTCGGCCAGGTCTATACGACCCTCGCCCGCCTCGAACGCGACGGCATGGTCGCCCAGGACGGCGAGGACGGAGCCGGCCACGCGCTCTACGCGATCACTGACGCGGGAAGGGGCGAGCTCAGGAGCTGGTTCGAGCGGCCCGTCGACCGCGCCAGCCCGCCCCGCGACGAACTGGCCATCAAGCTCGCCATGGCCGTCGGCGCCCCCGGCGTTGACATCCGGGCCGTCATCCAGGCCCAGCGCCACGCCACCTTGCGGGCGATGCAGGACTACACGCGCCTCAAGGCCCAGGCCCTGGTCGCCGTCGAAGGCGGGGACGGCGAGAAGGCACGGGACGACGTCGCCTGGCTGCTCGTACTGGAACAGCTGATCTTCCAGACCGAGGCCGAGGCGCGCTGGCTCGACCACTCCGAGTCCCGGCTCGCCCGGCTCTCCGCGACGGCCGCGCGCAGGGCCGGGAACGTCCCTGCGGCCGCCGCGTCACCCGGCACGGCGGACGCGGGAGACCCGGCCGCCCCTGCCGTCGGCACCACCGCCACCGGAACCGCTCGCACCACCCCGACGTCTCGCAGCGCACGGCGATAAGCCGCGTCGCCCGACCATTCCGCCCCAGGGGGACCCCTTCATGCCCGAAGCCATGCCCGGCTCCACGCCTCACCAGTCACACCAGCCCCAACAGACGCAGGAATCACAGCAGCCCGTACTGCGGCTGGAACAGCTGACCCGCGTCCACGGCAGCGGCGCCACCGAAGTGCACGCCCTGCGCGGCGTCGACCTCTCCGTCTTTCCCGGTGAACTCGTCGCCGTCATGGGCCCGTCCGGCTCCGGCAAGTCCACCCTGCTCACGATCGCGGGCGGCCTCGACAGCCCCACATCCGGCCGGGTCGTCGTCGAAGGTACGGACATCACGGCCGTCAGCCGCAAGGAACTCGCCGCCCTGCGCCGCCGCAGCATCGGCTACGTCTTCCAGGACTACAACCTCATACCGGCCCTGACCGCCGCCGAGAACGTCGCCCTGCCCCGCGAACTGGACGGCGTGTCCGCCCGCAAGGCCCGCGTCTCCGCGGTCGCCGCGCTGGAGGAGATGGGCCTCGGCCAGCTCGCCGACCGGTTCCCCGACGAGATGTCCGGCGGCCAGCAGCAGCGCGTGGCCATCGCCCGCGCCCTCGTGGGCGACCGCCGCCTCGTCCTCGCCGACGAGCCGACCGGCGCCCTGGACTCCGAGACGGGCGAGTCCGTACTCGCGCTGCTGCGCGCCCGCTGCGACGCGGGGGCCGCCGGCATCCTCGTCACCCACGAGCCGCGCTTCGCGGCCTGGGCCGACCGGGTGGTCTTCCTGCGCGACGGTTCCGTCGTCGACGAGACGCTGCGCACCCAGGCCGACTCCCTGCTCTCCGGGCAGGCGGCCGCACAGTGAACCGCTGGTACCACTCATGGGTGGCCGCGGTGCGCATCGCCCGCCGCGACGCCTGGCGCTTCAAGGGCCGCAGTGCTCTCGTACTCGCCATGATCGCTCTGCCCATCCTGGGCGTCAGCGCCGCTGATCTGACCCTGCGCAGCGCCGAGCTCTCCGCCGAGCAGAAGATGGCACGCGAACTGGGCGCCGCCGACGCCCGGATGAGCGACCCGGGCATGGGCGGGGTGCCGATCCTCCAGGACCCCGACGGCATCAACACCACACCCGTGAAGGACTACGGGGACGCGATGTGGCCGGAGGGCCCCGGTGACGTCCGGGCCGCCTTCCCGGCGGGCGCCAAGACGCTCAAGGACGCGAACGGCAGCGGCAAGATCCGCACCGAGCACGGCCTGCTCAACGCCGTGCTGCACGAGCTGGACGCGACCGACCCCATGACCGCGGGCATGATGACCCTCGGCCAGGGCCGGTTCCCCGACAAGGCCGGCGAGGTCGCCGCGACCACCCACTTCCTGGAGGCCGGTGGCCTGAAGGTGGGCTCGACGATCGCCGCCCGGGGGCTCGGCACCGAGTACCGGATCGTCGGCTCGTACGAACTCCCCGACTCCCTCAAGGCCGACGAGATCCTCGCCCCGCCCGGCACGCTCCTCGCGCCGCTCGACAAGGCGCTGAAGGCCGACGACCTGCCCGGCACGGAGACCAGCAGCACCTATCTGGTGTCCGTGGGCGGCGACGGTTTCGCGTGGAGCATGGTCCAGCAGGCGAACGCCAAGGGCGTCGCGGTCGTTTCGCGCGCCGTCGCCCTCGCCCCGCCCGCCGACTCCGAGGTTCCGCTCTTCCAGAGGGAGGGCTGGTCCGACTACGAGCAGAGCGCGGCGTCCCAGGCCGCGGGGCTCGCCGCCGTCGGCACCGTCGTCGGCCTCGCCATGCTGGAGATCTGCCTGCTGGCGGGACCCGCGTTCGCGGTCGGCGCCCGGCGCTCCGCGCGCCAGCTCGGCCTCGTCGGCGCGAACGGCGGCGACCGTCGCCACATCCGCGCCATCGTCCTGGCAGGCGGTCTGGTCATCGGCGTCGCCGCGGCCGTCGTCGGCACCGTGCTCGGCCTGCTCCTCACCCTCGCGCTGCGGCCACTGCTCGAGGACTACATGGGCCAGCGGTTCGGCAGCTTCGACATCCGTCCGCTGGAGCTGCTCGGCATCGGCCTGCTCGCGGTCCTCACCGGCCTGCTCGCCGCGATCGTCCCGGCCATCACCTCGTCCCGGCAGTCCGTGCTGGCCTCGCTCACCGGCCGCCGGGGGGTACGCCGCTCCAGCCGCGTCCTGCCCGTCATCGGCCTGATCGCCGCCGGCCTGGGCGTCACCATCACCCTCTACGGCGCCACCGCGACCGACAACGTCACCATCGTCGCGGGCGGCAGCGCCCTCGCCGAGCTGGGCATCGTCGCGCTCACCCCCGCCCTCGTCGGCCTCTTCGGCAGGCTCGGCGGGTGGCTGCCGCTGTCGCCGCGCCTCGCCCTGCGCGACGCCGTACGCAACCGGGGCCGCACGGCCCCCGCCGTCGCCGCCGTGCTGGCCGCCGTCGCCGGGACGGTCGCGGTGGCGACGTACGCCGCCAGTGACGACGTACAGCAGCGTGCCGCGTACTCGGCGCGACTGCCGCACGGCGCGGTGAGCGTGATGCACGCCGAGGGCGGCGGCCGCGACGTGCCGGCCGTGCGCGCGGCCGTCCAGAAGCACTTCCCCGTCGACGTACGCGCCAACGTCGACCGCATCGCCGTGGGCAACGTCAACTGCGCGCCCTACAGCGCCGCCAAGGGCTGCGGGCGGTACGAGATCTTCACGCCCAAGAAGAACCGCTGCGCCCTGTGGGACGAGGGCACCCCCGGTTCGAAGGAGCTCACGCCGGCCGAGCGCCGCAAGCTCTCGAAGGACTGGCGCTGCGACGAGAGCGGCCAGTACGCCGAGCACGACGTGCTGGTCGCCGACGAGAAGCTGCTGTCGGTCCTCGCGATCGACGACCCGGCCGCCGTCGACGCCCTCAAGAGCGGCAAGGCCGTCTCCTTCGACCGGCGCAACGTCGACAAGGGGCAGGTCGGCATCAAGCTGATCACCGACCCCGACAAGGCCGACCTGATGGCGCAGAAGGGCAAGGACGCCCCCGGCGAGATCAAGTCGTTCCCCGTCCACCAGGCGCCCGGATCGGTCACCGCGTACGGACTGAAGATCATCCTGCCCGCGCAGGCGGCGAAGGCCGCAGGGCTCGTCACCGCCCCGGTCGGCGCGTACTTCTCGACCGACGCACTGCCGAGCAGCACCCAGCAGCAGAAGCTCGACGCGGCACTCGACGCGCTCGGCACCGACGGCGGCCTGTACGTCGAAAAGGGCTACACCAGCGACAACAGCATCGTCCTGCTGGCCCTGACCGTGTTCGCCGGACTCGTCACCATCGGCGCCGCGGGCATCGCGACGGGCCTCGCCCAGACCGACGCCGAGCCCGACCTGAAGACCCTCGCCGCGGTCGGCGCACCCCCGCGGGTGCGCAGGACGCTGAGCGGTTTCCAGTGCGGGGTGGTCGCCGCGATGGGCGTGGTGCTCGGCTCGGCGGCGGGCGTGCTGCCCGCGATCGGGCTGCGGCTGACCGAGGAGCGCCAGGAGCTCAAGTGGTACGAGGAGGCCCTGGACGCCGGCATGGGCGGTATGAACGAAGCACCGTACGTCCCGATCGTCATCCCCTGGGAGACCCTCGCGGCGCTGCTCGTCGCCGTACCCGTGGGCGCTGCGCTCCTCGCCGCACTCGTCACCCGCTCCCGCACCGCGGTGGCGCGGCGCGCGGCCGGCTGACCGGGCGACAGTCGTTTCCCGTGCCCCCGTACAGGGTGGATCACCCCTGTACGGGGGCACACCGTGTGGTGACGCACGTGTACGAGAGAATGGCTTCATGGAGATGCCGAGGAGTGAACGGTCGCAGGAGAGCCCCCATGTCCTGGTCGTAGGTCAGGACGGAATGGCTCTCGGCGGCGCGGACGACGAGTCGCGCGAGGTGCCAGTGACGGAGATGGTCGAACAGCCCGCAAAGGTCATGCGCATCGGCAGCATGATCAAGCAACTCCTGGAGGAAGTACGGGCGGCTCCTCTCGACGAGGCGAGCCGCGTACGGCTGAAGGACATTCACGCCAGCTCGGTCAAGGAGCTGGAGGACGGCCTCGCGCCCGAGCTCGTCGAGGAGTTGGAGCGGCTCTCCCTGCCCTTCACCGACGAGGCGATCCCCTCCGAGGCGGAACTGCGCATCGCGCAGGCCCAGTTGGTCGGTTGGCTCGAAGGTCTCTTCCACGGCATCCAGACGGCTCTCTTCGCCCAGCAGATGGCGGCGCGGGCCCAGTTGGAGCAGATGCGGCGCGCGCTTCCGCCGGGCGCGGGTCACGACGACGACGGCCAGGAGGACGGTCACGGGCCGGTGCGCTCGGGCCCGTACCTCTAGAGCAGCGTCATCACCACGCGAGAGGCCCGCACCACCGTGACGGCGGTGCGGGCCTCTCGTGCGCTCTACCTCGCTCCTGACCCGCTCAGGGCGCCGTCAGCAGGATCTTGCCGACATGGCCGCCCGCCTCCAGCGCCCGGTGGGCCTCCGCGGCCTCGGCCATCGGCACGACGCGGTCCACGACGGGGCGCACCCGGCCGGTGCCGATCAGCGGCCAGACATGCTCCCGTACGGCCGCGACGATCGCCGCCTTCTCGCCGAGCGGGCGCGCCCGCAGCGTCGTCGCCGTGATCGCGGCGCGCTTCTTCATCAGCGCGCTCAGGTTGACCTCGCCCTTCACGCCACCCTGCATACCGATGATCGCGAGACGGCCGTTCACGGCGAGCGCCTTCACGTTCCGGTCCAGGTACTTGGCGCCGATGATGTCCAGGATCACGTCGGCGCCGGCCCCGTCGGTCGCCTTGCGGAGCTCCTGTACGAAGTCCTGCTCGCGGTAGTCGATGAGGATGTCGGCGCCCAGCTCCGCGCACCGGGCCAGCTTCTCCGGGCCGCCGGCGGTGACCGCGACCCGCGCGCCGACCGCCTTGGCCAGCTGGATCGCCATCGTGCCGATGCCGCTCGCGCCGCCGTGCAGCAGCAGCGTCTCGCCGGGCCGCAGGTGGGCGATCATGAAGACGTTGGACCAGACCGTCGAGGTCGTCTCGGGCAGGGAAGCCGCCGTGACCAGGTCCATGTCGGCAGGCACGGGCAGCAGTTGCCCCGCCGGTACGACGACCTTCTGGGCGTACCCGCCGCCGGTCAGCAGCGCGCACACCTCGTCGCCGACCGACCAGCCCGAGACACCCGGCCCCAGCGCGGTGATCCGGCCGGAGCACTCGAGGCCGGGGTACAGGGAGGCACCGGGCGGCGGGTCGTAGAAGCCCTGGCGTTGCAGCAGGTCGGCGCGGTTGACGGCGCTCGCGACGACCTCGACGAGGACCTCGCCCTCGCCGGGTACGGGATCGGGGACCTCCGCCCATACGAGCGCCTCGGGGCCACCGGGTTCAGGGATCGTGATCGCATACATGGCCGCGAGGCTACTCCGCACCGGAGCGGACCACTCCGGGTCCCCGGTCGCTACGGGGACCCGGTCGCTCCAGGACGCACAGGAACGCCAGTCGCCGGCCGCTCCGGGGCGCCGGTCCTGGGCGCCTTGGTCGCACCCGGCCGCTTCGGGGCGCCGCTCCCGGGCGTGGGTCGCACCCGGCCGCTTCGGGCCTCCGCTCCCGGGCCTTGGTCGCACCCGGCCGCCGCTTCGGGGCCCCGGTCGCACCGGCGCTCCGGGGCGCCCGGTCACTCCGGCGTCGTCAGCCGCATTTCCCCCGCGGTCGTGACGCCGGGCGAGGCGCGGACGATGGTGATCACCCGGTCCGTCAGCTGGAGCGGGCTGGCCTCCGGGTCGTCGTAACCGAGCAGCCGGTGTCCGCGCAGCACGCTGACCACCAGGTCGTCGGTCTCCCGCACGTTGCGTCCCACCTCGGCCTTTATCACCGGCCGCTCGATCAGATCGAGGCCGCTGCCCTGCTGGATCAGGTCCTCCATCACCGTGCCCGCGCTGGGGCTGAGTACGGACAGACCGAGCAGGCGCCCTGCCGCGCTGGCGCTGGTGATGACCGCGTCGGCGCCCGACTGGCGCAGCAGCGGCGCGTTCTCCTCCTCGCGGACCGCCGCGACGATCTTCGCGCCCCGGTTGAGCTGGCGCGCGGTGAGCGTGACCAGGACCGCCGTGTCGTCGCGCTGGGTCGCGATCACGATCTGGCGGGCCCGCTGGACTTCGGCGCGCAGCAGCACGTCACTGCGGGTCGCGTCGCCCAGGACTCCGGTGAACCCGTCGGCGTTGGCCGCTTCGATGACCTTCGCGCTCGGGTCGACGACCACGATCTGCTCTTTCCTGAGCCCCGTGGCGGCCAGGGTCTGGATCGCGGAACGGCCCTTGGTGCCGAATCCGACGATGACGGTGTGGTCGCGCAACTGGGCCCTCCAGCGGTTCAGCCGCCACTCCTCCCGGGTCCGTTCCGTGAGGACCTCGAGAGTGGTGCCGACCAGGATGATGAGAAAGAGCACGCGCAGCGGCGTCACCAGCAGCACATTGGTGAGCCTGGCGCTGTCGCTGTGCGGCACGATGTCGCCGTAACCCGTCGTGGAGAGGGTCACGGTGGAGTAGTAGACAGCGTCGAGGAAGTCGAGGTTCTCGTCGGCGTTGTCGTGGTAGCCGGCGCGGTCGAGGTAGACGATTATCACCGTCAGCAGCAGCACCGCCAGCGCCATCAGCAGCCGCTTCCCGACCTGCCGCAGCGGGCGGTCGACGATACGGCGCGGCAGCCTGATCCGAGCGGTGACAAGGTGCTCGCCGGCATGCCTGGCCATCGCATCTTGGCCGGGAAGTTTCACGTGAAACGTCCTTCTGTCCAGGGCAGGTCGAGGATTTCGAGTTCCTGGCCGGCCCGAGCGCCGCCGGGCGGGACGACGGCCAGGCCGTCGGCGGCGGCGATGCCGCGGAGCATGGCCGGGCCGTTGTAACGCAGGGGCACGGCCTGCTCGGGCCCGTTCCCGTCCCTTCCGCCTCCGCGATGGACGACGGGGACGAGCCGGGTGTCGTGCGGATGGCCGTTCACGTCGTCCCGTACGGGCGAGAGGTACGGCGCGAGGGGCGGCCGCTGGGCACGGGCGCGCAGCAGCGGCTCCGCCAGGGTCAGCAGGCCGGAGACGGCGGCTAGGGGGTTGCCGGGCAGCCCCACGAGGTACCGGCTCCCCTCCGCGCCGCCTGCGGCCCCGGTCAGGCGCGCCAGCAGCATCGGGTGGCCCGGCCGCACCGCCACACCGTCCACCAGCAGTTCGGCACCCGCCTTGCGCAGGGTCGGATGGACGTGGTCGACGGGACCGGCCGCCGTACCGCCCGTGGTGACGACGAGGTCCGCCTCGGAGGCGGTGACGGCCCGGTGGAGCGCGTCGGCGTCGTCGCCGAGATGGCGGGTGGCCAGCACGTCCGCACCGAGGGCGCGGAGCCAGGGGTCGAGGAGGGGACCGAGGGCGTCGCGGACCATCCCGTCGTGCGGCAGGCCCCCGCTCAGCAACTCGTCGCCCAGTACGAACACTTCGACGCGCGGCCGGGGCACGACGGACAGGCCGTCATATCCGGCGGCCGCAGCGAGCCCGAGCACGGCGGGCGTCACGAGGGCGCCGCCGGGCAGCAACTGGTCGCCGGTGCGGCACTCCTGGCCACGCGGCCGGATGTCCTGCCCCTGGACCACTTCGCGGCGCGTCGCGTACAGCCGCCCCTTGGCCTCGTCGAGGCGGGCGTGCTCGCTGCGGATCACGGCGGTGGCGTCGGGCGGTACGCGCGCGCCGGTGGCGATGCGTACGGCCGCACCGTCGGCGAGCGCCCCGGAGGCGGCGTGTCCGGCGAGCACCTGGCCGCCTTCCTCGACGCTCCACCACGGCCCTGGCCCCGCGACCGCCCAGCCGTCCATGGCCGATGTGTCGAAGGACGGGAGGTCGGTGAGGGCGTCGAGAGGCTCGGCGAGCACCTGGCCGAGCGCCTGTGCGAGCGCCACCCGCCGTATACGGGGCACGGCGGCACTCCCGGCCCGTGCCGCGACGGCCCGGGCCTCGGCCCAGGGGGTGGCACGGGGGCGGGCCTGGGGCGAGAGCGGGGTGTCCGGGCGGCCGAGGTCTCCGGCGTTACCGGCGTTACCGGGGTTACCGGCGTGCCCGGGGTTACCGGCGTGCCCGGCGCGATCGGCGTTACCGGGGTCACCGGGGTCACCGGGGTCACCGGGGTCACCGGGGTTACCGGCGCGATCGGCGTTACCGGGGTTACCGGCGGAACCCGCCTGACCCGCGTCGGCGGCGTGACCGGCGCTCCCCCCATGACCCGCGTCGGCGGCGTGGCCGGACCGGCCCGCGTCGCCGACGTGACCGTCGTTCCCGGCGGAGCCGGGGGCGCCGGCCTCCTGGCCCATCTGCCCCAGCGCCTGCACGGGATCCGCCCCCCGCGCCGATGCCGGTGCCGGTGCTGCCTGCGCGCGACTGACGAGCGCGAGCGCCTCGTCGACCTCGCGGTCCTCCTGGCTCACCCCGCGCCGTCTTCCGTGCCGTGGCCCGAGGCCTCGCCCTTGGCCTCTTCCTCTGCCTCGGCAGCCCAACGGGCGGCGAGCGCGGCGGCCTTGCGAGCCGCTTCGGCGACGGCGTCCGGCCCGTTCCCGCCCGCCTTCGCCGCCGCGTAGCCCACCAGGAAGGTGGTGAGCGGGGCGGCGGGCCTGGCGACGCCGTGCGCGGCGTCGCGGGCGAGGTCGAGCAGGACGTTGACGTCGACATCCAGCTCGATGCCGAGTTCGTCCTTGACTGCGGTCATCCATTCATCCAGCACGTGACCATGCTCCCTGATCCTGGACCGGGCTGCGGCAATGTCTTCCCAGGTGTCGCAGTCGAAGGAGTCGAGCGGCCCGGCGGCGACGCGCGTCAGGGCGAGTTCGTGCGTGAGAAGCCGGAGCGGCAGTCCGGCGAGGCCACCGTGCTCGGTGGCGAGAAGGGCCAGTTCGCGGCGCAGTGGTTCGGCGCGGTAGGCGGCGACGAGCGGCTGGTCGCGTCCGCCCGGGTCCACGAGCAGAGCCGCCTCGGCCCCAGGGCTGTCCAGGGCGTCCAGCAGCCGCTGGACGGTGCCCGGGTGGATGAAGGGCAGGTCGGCGGAGAGTACGAGCAGGCTCCCGGCTGCGGTACGCCGCACTCCGGCGTCGAGCGCGGCCAGCGGCCCGCCCCCGGCCGGTTCCTCCCGGGCCCATTCGACGGCCCGCACGGTGGCCCGCCGCCCGCCGACGACAACGGTCGTGCCGGCCCCGCGGCACACGCCCAGCACCCGGTCGAGCAGGGTCCGCCCGCCCACGCGCACACCGGGTTTGTCCACCCCACCCAGCCGCTTGGCGGCCCCTCCGGCCAACACGATGGCGTCGTACGCGGTCGCGGTCATGCCCCGAGTATGCGGGGCGGTGTTCCGCTGAACGCCGGAGGGGCTGGAAAGTCCAGCCCCTCCGGCGTCTGCGGAGCGGGGCCCGGAACGGAGGCCCCGCACATCCGGTCAGAGCGTGCGCAACAGCAGTGTCGGCCGCTCCACGCAGTCCGCCACGTACCGCAGGAAGCCGCCCGCCGTCCCTCCGTCACAGACGCGGTGGTCGAACGTCAGCGACAACTGCACCACCTTGCGCACCGCCAGCTCGCCCTCGTGCACCCACGGCTTGGGGACGATCCGCCCGACCCCGAGCATCGCCGCCTCCGGGTGGTTGATGATCGGCGTCGATCCGTCGACCCCGAACACCCCGTAGTTGTTCAGCGTGAACGTGCCGCCGGTCAGCTCCGCCGGTGTCAGCGACCCCTTCCTGGCCGACTCCGTCAAGCGGGCGAACTCCGCGCTCAGTTCGTCCACGTTACGGGCATGGGCGTCCCGTACGACGGGGACGACGAGCCCGCGCTCCGTCTGCGCCGCGAACCCGAGGTGCACGCCGGGGAG
Organism: Streptomyces sp. NPDC055287; assembly: GCF_053646035.1. Lineage (NCBI taxonomy): Bacteria > Bacillati > Actinomycetota > Actinomycetes > Kitasatosporales > Streptomycetaceae > Streptomyces > Streptomyces sp. NPDC055287. Next base: position 112,626 of record NZ_JBSHNE010000005.1, read on the forward strand.
GCGCACGATCTCGCGGGAGGCCATGTCCACCGTGGAGTTGAGCTCCGGGTAGCGGGCCAGGGCAGCCGTACAGATCCGGGCGAGGAGCGCGATCACCGAGACCGGTGGCCCGCCCGCCTGGTTCATCGACGTACGGGCCGCCATGAGCTCGGTCGCGTCCGCGTCCACCCAGCACGTGGCGTCCGGGATCTCACGTCGGCTGCGCGACAGCTTGTCGGCGACAGCGCCGCGCATCCCGCGCAGCGGAACACGTTCACCGACGGCAGCGGAAGCCGCGGACACCGGCGCCGGTGCGGGTGCGGCCGCGGGCACCTGTTCCGCCCCACGGATCGCGCCCTCCACGTCGCACCGCAGGATCAGGCCGTCGGGCCCGGAGCCCTTCAGCGCCCGCAGATCCAGCCCGTTCTCGCGCGCCAGCCGCCGTACCAGCGGCGAGATCACCGGCACGGGCCCGGCCTCCGCCACCCCTGTCGCCTCAGCCACCGGCGCCCGCACCTGCGCCGCCACCGGCCCACCGGCCGACACCGGCCTGATGCGCCGCCGCCGCGCCACCGCCGCGCCCGTGCCGTATCCCACCAGCACGTTCCCCGACGACTCCGCTTCACCAGAGGCGGCAGCAGGAGCCGAGCCGGACGCCGAAACCGACGCCTGAGCCGGAGGCGCAGCGGGCTCCGCCGCCCCCACCGCGACCGTCAGCAGCGGCGAGCCGACGGGCAGTTCGGTCCCCTCCTCGCCGAAGCGGGCGGTCACCACGCCCCCGTACGGGCACGGCACCTCGACCATCGCCTTGGCCGTCTCGACCTCGACCACCGGCTGGTCGACGGCGACCACGTCGCCCACCTCCACCAGCCAGCGCACGATTTCCGCCTCGGTGAGCCCCTCACCGAGGTCGGGCAGCTTGAATTCCAGGCTCGCCATCTCAAAAGCGTGCGGCATCAGATGCCCGCCTCCCACTGGAGCCGCGCGACCGCGTCGAGCACCCGGTCCACGCCCGGCAGATGGTGCCGCTCCAGCATCGGCGGCGGATACGGGATGTCGAATCCGGCGACCCGAAGCACCGGCGCCTCCAGGTGGTGGAAGCACCGCTCCGTCACGCGGGCGGCGATCTCGCCACCGGGCCCGCCGAATCCCGTCGACTCATGGACGACGACCGCACGGCCGGTACGCCGTACCGAAGCCGCCACCGTCTCGTCGTCGAAGGGCACGAGCGAGCGCAGGTCGACGACTTCGAGGTCCCAGCCCTCCGCCTCGGCCGCCTCCGCCGCCTCCATGCACACCGGCAGAGACGGTCCGTACGTGATGAGAGTCGCGCTGCGCCCGGAGCGCCGTACGACCGCACGCCCGATCGGCTCGACGGCCGTGGGCGCGTCCGGCGACCACGCCGCCTTCGACCAGTAGAGCCGCTTGGGCTCGAGGAAGACCACGGGGTCGTCAGACGCGATCGCGGCCCGCATCAGCCCGTACGCGTCCTCGACCGTCGCCGGCGTGACGACATGGAGCCCCGGAGTCGCCATGTAGTACGCCTCGGACGAGTCGCTGTGGTGCTCGACCCCGCCGATCCCGCCGCCGTACGGCACCCGGATCACCATCGGCATCGGCATCGCGCCGCGCGTGCGGTTGCGCATCCGTGCCACATGGCTGATGAGCTGCTCGAACGCCGGATAGGCGAACGCGTCGAACTGCATCTCGACGACGGGCCGCAGCCCGTACATCGCCATGCCCACGGCCGTTCCCAGGATCCCCGCCTCGGCGAGCGGCGTGTCCGTGACCCGGTCCTCGCCGAACTCCTTCACGAGCCCGTCGGTGACCCGGAAGACCCCGCCGAGCGCGCCGACGTCCTCGCCCATCACATGGACGGTCGGGTCCTCGGCCATCGCGTCGCGCAGGGCCCGTCCGAGGGCTTGCGCCATCGTCGCGGGCTTGGCGGGCTTCGCGTCGGCCGCTGCCGTCGCTGCCGTCGTCATCGTGCGTCCTCCGCATCGAGCTCGGCCCGCAGCAGGGCTTCCTGCTCCCGCAGTTGCGCCGTCTTCTCGGCGTAGACGTGCGCGAAGAGGTCCATGGGGTCGAGCACCGGGTCCGCGTTCATCCGCTCGCGCAGTCGCGCGGCCATCGTCTCGGCGGCCTCACGTGCCTCTTGTATGGCGTCCTCGTCCAGCATTCCGCGCTCCGTGAGTTCCCGCTCGAGGAGCTGGATGGGGTCGTGGGCGCGCCAGGTCTCGACCTCGGCGTCGCCCCGGTAGCGGGTCGCGTCGTCGGCGTTCGTGTGGGCCTCGATGCGGTACGTGACCGCCTCGACCAGCGTCGGACCGCCGCCCCGCCGGGCACGCTCCACCGCCTCGGTGAGCACCTCGTGCATGGCGGCGGCGTCATTGCCGTCGACGAGCCGGCCCGGCATCCCGTACCCGACGGCCTTGTGGGCCAGGGACGGGGCGGCGGTCTGCTTGGCGAGCGGCACGGAGATCGCGAAGCCGTTGTTCTGCACGAGGAAGACGACCGGCGCCTGCCAGACGGCGGCGAAGTTCAGCGCCTCGTGGAAGTCGCCCTCGCTGGTGCCGCCGTCGCCGACCATGGCGAGCGCGACCACGTCGTCGCCCTTGAGGCGCGCGGCGTGCGCCAGGCCCACCGCGTGCGGCAGCTGGGTCGCCAGCGGGGTGCACAGCGGCGCGATGCGGTGCTCGCGCGGGTCGTAACCGGTGTGCCAGTCGCCCCGCAGCAGCGTCAGCGCCTGAACCGGGTCCAGCCCGCGCGCCACGGCGGCGAGGGTGTCCCGGTAGCTCGGGAAGAGCCAGTCCCGCTCCTCCAGGACGAGCGCGGCCGCGACCTCGCAGGCCTCCTGGCCGGTGCTGGACGGGTAGACGGCGAGGCGGCCCTGCTTGGTGAGGGCGGTGGCCTGCGCGTTGTACCTGCGGCCGCGGACCAGCTCCGCGTACAGCCGCCGCATCAGCCCGGCATTCAGCCGGCCGGCGGCGTCGGTGCCGAGCACGCGGTACGGCTCGTTGTCCGGGAGCAGCGGTGCGGGGTCCGTGCGGGGCTTCCAGGCCGGGGGAGGAGTGGGCCTGTAGGCGTCGGTACCGGGCAGGTCCTGGACCGGCCGGACCGTCATGGTGCTCTTCTTCATCGCGTGCACCTCCTCGTGGGAGCGGTGGGAGGGCACAGCAATGTGGTGTGCCTCACCTACCGATTGTTCGGTCGTGGACGCAATTTGGCTACAGGCGCCTCCAGCCTGTGGACAAACGGTTCTCCACAGCCTGGGATAGAGGCAGGTCGTCCATGAGAGGGAGGCGGGGGGACATGGCAGCTGAACAAATGGCCGACGCGGGAGCGGGCCCTCCGGCGCGCCCGCTGGACGCCATCGACCGCGACATCCTCCGGATGCTCCAAACGGACGGCCGCGCGTCGATACGGTCCGTGGCCGAGCGGGTGCACGTGTCGCGCGCCAACGCCTACGCGCGCATCAACCGCCTCATCGACGACGGCGTGATCCGCGGCTTCAGCGCACGCGTGGACCACGAACGCGCGGGGCAGGGAGCATCGGCGTACATCACGCTCAAGATCGTGCAGAACTCCTGGCGCACGGTCCGCGAACGGCTTCAGGAGCTTCCCGGCGCCGCGCACATCGCGCTGGTCAGCGGGGATTTCGATGTACTGCTGCTCGTGCACACGGCGGACAACAGGGCGCTGCGCGAGCTTGTCCTGACGAAGATCCAGTCGATCCCCGAGGTGCTCAGCACGCGCACCCTGCTGGTCTTCGAGGAGACCGACCTCGACTCGGCAGGCTCCCCACAGGCCCTTCAGCCACCCCAGTCACCCCAGTCCCCCGGGGAGCTGTGAGCGGCTGAGCGGCTCAGCGGCTGGTCCGCAGCCCGTCGAACGCCAGCCTGACGACGGTCTCGGCGAGCTGCTCCCCGTCCACGCCGCCACCGCCTTCGGCCGTCTGCGGCCGGTACCACTCCACCAGCGAATTGATCATTCCGAAGAGCAGCCGCGTCGCCATGCGTATGTCCACATCGGCGCGCAGATCACCGTCGGCGGCCGCCGCCTTCATCAGATCGGCCACCCGCTGGTCGAACTCGCGGCGCCGCTCCAGGGCCCATCGCTCGGCCTTCGTGTTGCCGCGTACGCGAAGGAGCAGCGTGACGTACGGCAGCTCGGCCATCAGCACCTCCACGGTGCGGCGCGTGACGTACTCGACCCGCTCGATCGCCCGCCCGCGCGACGCCCCCGGCTCGTCGAGGATCCCGAACAGCCCGTCGAGGGCGCGGCTGACGGCGCGGCGCAGCAGCTCCTCCTTGCCCGCCACGTGGTGGTAGATCGAGGACTTCGAGATGCCGGCGGCCCTGGAGAGGTGCTCCATGGACGTGCCGTCGTAGCCGCGCTCGTTGAAGACCCGGACGGCCACTGTCAGGAGCGTCTCGGGGGTGTACGTGTCGCGCTTGGCGGTGGTCATCAGGCGCCCTCCTCCTTGGCGGCGAACGCCTGCCTGTGGAGCGCCAGGGACGGGGCGTAGCGCCCGGTCGGGCAGCACTCGTGCAGGTTCTTCAGCAGGTCGTACGCCCAGTCCTGGCCGAGCGCGCCGCTCCATTCGCCGGGCCCCAGCGGATAGTTCACGCCGAGGCGCATCGCCGTGTCGATGTCCTCGCGCGAGGCGACGCCCCGCGCGACCGCGTCCGCGGCCAGGTCGATCAGCATGGCGACCGTACGGGCGACGATCATGCCGGGGACGTCGCCGATGACGCTGACGTCCTTGCCGAGCTTCTGGAAGAGCCCGGTGGCTTCGGCGACCGCCCGCGCGGACGTGTCCTCGGAGGCGGACAGGGCGATGCGGGTGGCGCCGCGGTAGTCGGCGGCGAGGTCGAAATAGACGACGTCCGCGTACTCGACGGAGGTCCGTCCGTCGGCCGGTACGAGCTGCCCTTCGCCCGGCAGCTCGATGTACGGGCCGCCCGCCTCGACCCGCTCCACGGCGATGCCCGCCTCCTCCATCATCGCGACGAGGGCACCGGCGTGGCCGAGGTCCCCGACGACGGTGACGGCTGCGGGGGCCTCCTCGGGACCGGCGGTCCGGGGAGCCGGCTTCGACGCCCCTTCGTCCCCGTACGGGAACCAGCCCTGGCCCGACTTGCGGCCGAGGCGGCCCGACTCCACGAGACGGCGCTGGGCGAGTGAGGGAACGAATTTCGGGCTCTGGAAGAACGAGTCCCAGACGGACCGGCTGACGGCTTCGTTGACGTCCTGTCCGATCAGGTCGGTCAGCTCGAAGGGGCCCATCCTGAAGCCGCCGGACTCGCGCAGGACGGCGTCGATGGTGGCCGGGTCCGCGCCCTGCTCCTCGTACACCGCGAAGGCCTCGGCGTAGAAGGGCCGGGCGATGCGGTTGACGATGAACCCGGGGGTGTCCGCGCAGCGGACCGGCGTCTTGCCCCAGGCGGCCGCCGTCGCCCACGCGCGCGTGGCGCTCGCTTCGTCGGTCGCGAATCCGCTGACGACCTCGACGAGGGGCAGCAGCGGCGCGGGGTTGAAGAAGTGCAGCCCGACGAAGCGGCCGGGGTTCTTCAGGGGACCCGCGATGGCCGTGACGGAGAGGGAGGAGGTGTTGGTGGCGAGCAGACAGTCGTCGGCGACGATCGCTTCGAGCGCAGTGAAGAGCTGCTGCTTGACCGGCAGGTGCTCGACGATCGCCTCGACGACCATCGCGGCGTCGGCGAGGTCGGCCAGATCGTCGGCGGTGTGCAGCCGGGCGCGGGCGCCGTCCGCGGCCCCGCGGCCGAGCCTGCCCTTCTCGACGAGCCGGTCCAGGCGGGCGCCGACGGCCTCGGCGGCCTCCCGGGCACGTCCGGGCCCCGCGTCGTACAAGCGCACCGGGTGACCGGCCAGGAGGGCGACCTGGGCGATGCCCTGCCCCATGGTGCCGGTGCCGACGACGGCGACAGTGCGGGCTCGATCGATAGCTGTCATGACCCCGATCCTCCCGTACGAGTTGTCCACAGGTTTTACCGGGCCCTCTTGTCCCGACCGATCGTTCGGTTACTGTATCTCGTGTCCGCCTGTCCCTGCCCAGCTCGACGAGGAGTTGGTCCGCCGTGGCCGCCGAACTCACCACTTCCCAGCTGTCCGAGAAGCACCGGACCACGCTCGATCAGGCGCTCGACGTGATCCGCACGCGGGCGTACTGGTCCCCGCACCCCGAGCACCCCAAGGCCTACGGCGAGAACGGCAGCCTCAGCGCCGCCGACGGCCTCGCGGCCTTCCAGGCCCTGCAGGGCAGCCGCTTCGAACTCGACCAGCCGGGCACCGACGGCTGGACGGGCGGAGAGGTCTCGCCGTACGGCCCGGAGCTGGGCATCGAATACCCGCACGCCGACATCGACGTGCTGCTGCCCGCGATGCGCGCGGGCATGGGCGCCTGGCGGGAGGCGGGCCCCGAGGCCCGCGCCCTGGTCTGCCTCGAGATTCTGTCGCGCATCAGCGCCCGTACGCACGAATTCGCGCACGCGGTCATGCACACCAGCGGCCAGGCCTTCATGATGGCGTTCCAGGCGGGCGGCCCGCACGCGCAGGACCGCGGCCTGGAAGCCGTGACGTACGCGTACGCCGAGCAGGTCCGTACGCCCGGCGTGGCCGAGTGGTCCAAGCCGCAGGGCAAGCGCGACCCGCTCAACCTGAGCAAGTCCTTCACCGCGGTCCCGCGCGGCATCGCGCTGCTCATCGGCTGCAACACCTTCCCGACCTGGAACGGCTACCCGGGCCTCTTCGCCTCCCTGGCCACCGGCAACCCGGTCCTGGTCAAGCCGCACCCCCGCGCGGTCCTGCCGCTCGCGCTCACGGTCCGGGTCGCCCGTGAGGTCCTCGGCGAGGCCGGCTTCGACCCGAACCTGGTGGCGCTGGCCGCCGAGCAGCCCGGCGAGGGCATCGCGAAGACCCTCGCGACCCGCCCGGAGATCCGGATCATCGACTACACCGGGTCGACCTCCTTCGGGGACTGGCTGGAGGCCAACGCCCGCCAGGCGCAGGTCTACACGGAGAAGGCCGGCGTCAACACGGTCGTCATCGACTCCACGGACGACTACAAGGGGATGCTGTCCAACCTGGCGTTCTCCCTGTCGCTCTACAGCGGTCAGATGTGCACCACTCCGCAGAACCTCCTGATTCCGAGGGACGGGATCATGACGGACGCGGGCGCGAAGACCTACGAAGAGGTGGTCGCCGACCTCGCGGCCTCGGTTTCCGGCCTGCTGGGCGACGACGCCCGCGCGAACGCGCTGCTGGGCGCCCTGGTCAACCCCGACGTGAAGGCCCGCCTCGACGCGGCCTCGGGCCTGGGCGAAGTGGCCCTGCCCTCACGGGAGATCACGAACCCGGACTTCCCGGACGCGGTGGTCCGTACACCGGTCATGGTCAAGCTCGACGGCGCCAAGCCGGACGCGGAGGCGGCCTACATGTCGGAGTGCTTCGGCCCCGTCTCCTTCGCGGTCGCCGTCGGCTCCACACAGGACGGGCTGGAGCTGCTGCGCCGCACGGTGCGGGAGAAGGGCGCGATGACGGTCGGCGCCTACACGACCTCGCAGATCACGGAGGCCGCCATCGAGGAGGTCTGCCTGGAGGAGTCGGCGCAGCTCTCGCTGAACCTGACGGGCGGGGTCTACGTCAACCAGACCGCGGCGTTCTCCGACTTCCACGGCTCGGGCGGAAACCCGGCGGCGAACGCCGCCCTGTGCGACGCGGCCTTCGTGGCCAACCGCTTCCGGGTGGTCGAGGTGCGCCGCCAGGCGTAGTCCCTCGACCACGGCCCCCGGCCGGCCCCCGACCCGCCATCGCCCCGCTTACGCCGGGGTGGTGGCGGGCGGGCCGCCCCAGTGGAACAGCGTCATGGCCACACTGGTCGCCAGGTTGTAGCTGGACACCTGCGGCCTCATGGGAAGGGCCACCAGCCTGGTCGCCCGGCCGCGCAGCTCCGGTGAGATCCCGTGCCGCTCCGAGCCGAACGCCAGGAGCGCGTCGTCGGGGACCTTGACCGACCTGATGTCCTCGCCCTCTGGGTCCAGTACGTACAGCGGGCCCGGAGGCAGCTCGTCGAGGCTCCTGTGCTCGACGGCGGTGGCGTAGTGGAGCCCCGCGCCGGCCCGCACGACGTTGGGGTGCCAGGGGTCCATGTCGCCGGTAGTGACGACGCCCGTGGCGCCGAATCCGGCAGCCAGCCGGACGACCGCTCCGACGTTGCCGAGATTGCGGGGGTTGTCCAGTACGACGATGGGAGACAGCCGGGGCAGCCGGGACAGCGTCTCTGCATTCGCGCGAGCGTCCCGCCGGACGGCCAGGGCGGCCACCGCCGTCGTGTGAACCCTGGGCACCAGCTCGCGCAGGGCGGCTGCCGGGATTTCGACGACAGACCCGGCGAGCACGTCCGTCAGGTCGTCGGCCAGCTCCCGCGCGAGCGCCAGCACGGCCTGCCGGTCCCCGGCGACTGTCAGCCGCACGTCCGCGCCGAAGCGAAGCGCGTGCTTCAGGGCGTGGAACCCGTCGAGCAGAACGGCGTTCGGCGCGGCCTCACGCCACTGCCGCATCACGGCCTCGGCCACGTCCTCAGTCATGGCCTCAGCCTACGGGTGGCCCGCGGCGGGCCCGTCACTCGACGAGCGTACGGACCTGCTCCGGCTCCTCGTCCCGCTGCCGCTCCCCGGACGCCACCGGCGCCTGCGGGCGCCTGAGCACCCGGGCCCGCCCCCGCGCCGCCCAGCAGCCGACGCGCCGCAGGAAACCGGTCGGCAGGAAGACCGCGTCGGCGGCGATCATCGCGAGCGAGAAGAAGGGCAGCCCGAGCAGTACGGCGATCGCCGCGTGCTCGGTGATCATGACCGCGAGCAGGATGTTCTTGACCCGGCGGTTGAAGAGCGTGAAGGGGAAGGCGACCTGCACGGCCACCGTCCCGTACGTCAGCAGCATCACGATCACGCCGCTGGAGGCCAGGAGGCCGGAAAGCCCGGGCCAGGGCGAGAAGTAGTCCAGGTGCAGCGGGTAGTAGAGCGCGGTGCCGTCCTGCCAGCGCGATCCCTGGATCTTGTACCAGCCGGCGGTGGCGTAGACGAGGCAGACCTCCGCCATGATCACGACGAGTCCGGCGTTGTGCACGAGGTTCGCGATGACGTCCAGCAGCACGCGCGGATTCCCGGGTGCGTAGCGCCCGGCGGCCCACCACAGTGCGTGTACGGCCAGCAGGCCCCAGAAGATCATCAGCCAGCCCCCGCCGAGCTCGCCGGTGAACGTGAGCGCGGCGAGGCAGGCGCCGAGCGCGACCCACAGGACCGGCCCCACCCGGTCGGCGCGGCCGTGGTCGCGCCGCGCGTCCAGCGACCACACCTGCCCGCACCGAGTCAGAACCAGGTAGATCGCCATGAGATGGATGACGTTGTCGCCGCCGTCGCCCATGAAGATGCTGCGGTTCTGCAGCGACAGCACGCCGATCATGAAGAGGACCGACATGGTCCGCGTACGCCAGCCCAGCACGAGCAGGGCCGCCGACACGACCGCCAGCCCGTAGACGATCTCGAACCAGACCGGGCTCTCCGACCACATCAGCGCGGTGAAGGCGTGATTGTTCGCTATCAGCTGCTGGGCCATGTCCCAGCCCCACGGCCCGCCCGGCCCGTACAGCTCACGGCGGTGCGGGTACTCGCAGAGCAGGAAGAGCAGCCAGGTCAGCGAGAACCCGATGCGGACGACGGCGCTCTGGTACGGCCCCAGGGCGGTGGCGGTGACGCACTGAACGGCTCCCGCGAGTTTGCGGGCGGGAGCCGCCTTCGTAGCGGCAGGACGGACGGACGGGTTCACCGGGCCGCCCCCGATGCGCGCCGCGCCCCCTCCGGCAGGTCCGCGTCGGTCACCTGCCACCAGGGAAGCACCCGATGGGCCGGCTTGTCGTCGGTCTTCTCCTCGCTCCACGACGGCGCCTTCACCCACCTCGTCTCCGACCTGACCTGTATCCGCTCGACCGTGCCGCCGAGGTCCTGCTGGGCGAGGCGCAGCATCACGGTGCGGCGGACGTAACGCTCGGAGAGCGCGCCGCGCATGCCGTTCGGCTTGTTCGCGTTGTCGTGGGAGGCGGTGTAGAAGTCCCAGGCGCGCCGCAGGGCGTTCTGCACGGTGTGGCTCGGCAGGAGATTGCCGCGGATCGCTTCACCGTCCTGGGCGGAGAGGTCGATCCAGTCGGTGGTCTTCCACTGCCCGTCCGCCGTACGGACCTGCGCGCGCACCTGTACGGCGATGTTCTGCTGGAGCGGATTGGGGGCGAAGAGCTTCCAGTTCTGCTCGAATTCGGGGTAGACCCAGTCGTCGACGGCCTCACCGTGCTGCTTGGTGAGGGTGTTGGACGGTGCGACGTGCAGGAAGACCATCCCGAGATGCACGCAGGCGATGACCCCGACGACGGCCAGCGCGAGCGCTGCCACCGCCTGGTACGGGAGGGACAGGGCCGCGATGCCGCCGCCCGGTATACCCGGGGCACCGGGGCCCCGAGGAGCCTCCGGGGCGTCCGTGGCGCCCGGGACGGAACTCGCGTCCCGCCCGGCGCTCACGCCCCTGTCGTCGTACGAATCCATCCCGCCCCGATCACCGTCGGCCCCCACAGTTATCCACAGGGTTGACACCCTACGGGCCGCCGACTCACCATTGAAGTCATCGAACCGAACGATCGGTCGGTCGGGACGTCGGCAGGGAAGCAGCCGGCAGGGACGGCAGGGGGCTCGGATGGCTACAGCAGCTGCGCACCGTACGACGGCTGAGGCGCAGGCCGGACAGGCGGAGCGGGCGGCCGCGTACGAGGCGGCGTTCGACGCCGCCGTGGCGGCGGACGAGCGCATCGAGCCCCGGGACTGGATGCCCGACGCCTACCGGGCCTCGCTCGTCCGCCAGATGGCTCAGCACGCCCACTCGGAAATCATCGGCATGCAGCCGGAGGCCAACTGGATCACGCGCGCGCCCTCGCTGCGCCGCAAGGCGATCCTGATGGCCAAGGTGCAGGACGAGGCGGGCCACGGGCTCTACCTCTACAGCGCCGCCGAGACGCTGGGCACCGGCCGCGAGGAGCTCCTCGACAAGCTCCACTCCGGCCGCCAGAAGTACTCGTCGATCTTCAACTACCCCACGCTGACCTGGGCCGACGTCGGCGCGATCGGCTGGCTGGTGGACGGCGCCGCGATCACCAACCAGGTGCCGCTGTGCCGCTGCTCCTACGGCCCGTACGCCCGCGCGATGGTCCGCATCTGCAAGGAGGAGTCCTTCCACCAGCGCCAGGGGTACGAGCTGCTCCTCCACCTCAGCAAGGGGACCCCGGAGCAGCACGCGATGGCGCAGGACGCCGTGGACCGCTGGTGGTGGCCGTCGCTGATGATGTTCGGCCCGCCCGACGACGAGTCGGCCCATTCGGCGCAGTCCATGACGTGGAAGATCAAGCGGCACTCCAACGACGAGCTGCGCCAGCGGTTCGTCGACATCGCCGTCCCGCAGGCCGAGGCCCTCGGGCTCACCCTGCCCGACCCGGACCTGCGGTGGAACGAGGAGCGCGGGCAGCACGACTTCGGGGCGATCGACTGGGTCGAGTTCTGGAACGTCCTGAAGGGCAACGGTCCCTGCAACGAGCAGCGGATCTCACAGCGGCGCACGGCGCACGAAGAGGGCGCCTGGGTCCGGGACGCGGCGAGCGCCTACGCCGCGAAGCATGGGAAGGCAGCAGCATGACGAACCCCGACTGGCCGCTGTGGGAAGTGTTCGTGCGCTCGCGCCGCGGACTGTCCCACACCCACGCCGGCAGCCTGCACGCACCGGACGCGGAAATGGCCCTGCGCAATGCCCGCGATCTCTACACCCGCAGGTCCGAGGGCGTCTCGCTGTGGGTGGTGCCGTCGTCGGCGATCACCGCTTCCTCGCCCGACGAGAAGGACCCGTTCTTCGAACCGGCCGCCGACAAGCCCTACCGGCACCCCACGTTCTACGAGATCCCCGAGGGAGTGCGGCATCTGTGAACCGAGTACCTGAGACCGCCGTACTCGCCCCCGCGGCTCTCGCCCTGGGCGACGACGCACTGGTGCTCTCGCACCGGCTGGGGGAGTGGGCGGGACACGCGCCCGTGCTCGAGGAGGAAGTGGCACTCGCGAACATCGCGCTGGACCTGCTGGGGCAGGCACGCATCCTGCTCTCCCTCGTCGGTGACGAGGACGAGCTGGCGTACCTCCGCGAGGAGCGTGCCTTCCGCAACCTCCAGCTCGTCGAGCAGCCGAACGGCGACTTCGCGCAGACCATCGCCCGCCAGCTGTACTTCTCCACCTACCAATGGCTCCTGTACGCGCAGCTCGCGGCCGGGGGCGGCGAGTTCGCGCCGCTGGCGGCGAAGGCGGTCAAGGAGGTCGCCTACCACCAGGACCACGCCGAGCACTGGACGCTGCGTCTGGGCGACGGCACCGAGGAGAGCCACGAGCGCATGCAGCGCGGATGCGACGCGCTGTGGCGGTTCACCGGCGAGATGTTCCGGCCCGTCGAGGGCCTCGACGTCGACTGGCAGCAGCTGGAGGCCGGCTGGCGGGAGTCCGTCGGCGCCGTGCTGGAGCGGGCGACGCTGACCGTGCCTGAGGGGCCGCAGAGCGGCGCCTGGGCGGCCGGAGCCGGCCGCGAGGGCCTGCACACCGAGCCGTTCGGCCGGATGATCGCCGAGATGCAGCACCTGCACCGCAGCCACCCGGGGGCGACATGGTGACCGAGACGCTCCTGGAGGCCGAGCTGCGCAAGGTCGCGGGCTCGGTCCCCGACCCCGAGCTGCCGGTGCTCACCCTGGAGGAGCTCGGCGTCCTGCGGGCCGTCAACGTCTTCGGACCCGGCAGGGTCGAGGTCGAGCTGACGCCTACGTACACCGGCTGCCCGGCGATCGAGGCGATGTCCGCGGACATCGAGCGGGTCCTGCACGACCACGGCATACCGGAGGTCTCGGTCCGCACGGTCCTGTCCCCCGCGTGGTCGACGGACGACATCAGCGCGGAGGGCCGCCGCAAGCTCGCGGAGTTCGGTATAGCCCCGCCGCGCCCGCAGCCCGCCGACGGCGGGCCCGTGCCCCTGACGCTGTCGGTGCGCTGCCCGCACTGCGGCTCCACGGACACCGAGCTGCTCAGCCGGTTCTCCTCCACCGCGTGCAAGGCGCTGCGCCGTTGCGTCTCCTGCCGCGAACCGTTCGACCACTTCAAGGAGTTGTAGATGTTCCATCCGCTCCATGTCCGCGAGGTCGAGCGGCTCACCGACGACTCCGTGGCCGTCACCCTCGCCGTGCCGCCCGAGCTCCGCGAGATCTTCCGGCACACCCCCGGCCAGCACATCGCGCTGCGCCGCGTCGTGGCCGGCGTGGAAATCCGCCGTACGTACTCGATCTGCGCCGCGGCCACCGAAGCACCGCAGGAGCCGGTGCTGCAGGTGGGCATCCGGCTGGTCGACGGCGGCGACTTCTCGACGTACGCCCTCAAAGAACTGGCCGTCGGTGACACGGTCGAGGCGATGGCGCCCACGGGCCGCTTCGTGCTGGAGCCGCGCCCGGGCCGCTTCGCGGCGATCGTGGGCGGCAGCGGCGTCACGCCGGTGCTGTCGATGGCGGCGACACTTCTGGCACGGGAGCCGGACGCCAACTTCTGTCTCGTACGCAGCGACCGCACCGCGGCTTCCACGATGTTCCTGGAGGAGGTGGCCGACCTCAAGGACCGCTACCCGGACCGATTCCAGCTGGTCACCGCACTGTCCCGCGAAGAGCAGCAGGCCGGTCTGCCGTCGGGCCGGCTCGACGAGGAGCGGCTGACCGGGCTGCTCCCCGCGCTGCTGCCGGTGGCGGATGTGGACGGCTGGTTCCTGTGCGGGCCCTTCGGTCTCGTCCAGGGCGCCGAGCGGGCCCTGCGCGGCCTCGGGGTGGCCAGGAACCGTATCCACGAGGAGATCTTCCACGTCGACGACGGAACGGGAACGGTCACGAGCAGTCCGCTGACCGCGCCGACGAGCAGCACGCTCACGGCCACGCTCGACGGCCGGTCGGGCAACTGGCCTGTGCTGGACGGTGAATCGCTACTGGAGACGGTGCTGCGCAGCCGCGCCGACGCTCCGTACGCCTGCAAGGGCGGGGTCTGCGGGACATGCCGGGCCTTCCTGGTCTCCGGTGAGGTGCGGATGGACCGCAACTACGCGCTGGAGCCGGAGGAGACCGAAGCGGGTTACGTCTTGGCCTGCCAGTCGCATCCGGCGACGACGGAAGTGGAGCTGGACTTCGACCGCTGAGTCCCTGCCCCGGCTGAGTCCCCGCCCCGGCCGTGTCCTTCCCGCCTGTGTTCATTTTCAGGAACGTGTTCTATCTTGACGCTCCGTCAGACGTCAGATGCGGGCACGCATCCGGGCACGGGAGGGCAAAGACGTGGACTTCACCTTCACCGAGGAGCAGCAGGCGGCCGTCGAGGCGGCCAAGGCCGTCTTCTCGGGCGTCGCGCCCGACCAGGTGCAGAGCCCCGCGCTCACCCCGGGCGCGGTGGCCGAGGACTTCGACCGGCCGCTGTGGGCCAGGCTCGCCGGATCCGACCTGCTGAGCCTGGTCCTGGCCGCCGAACACGGCGGGGCGGGCCTCGGCCCCGTCGCGCTCTGCCTCGTGCTGCGCGAATCGGCGAAGGTGCTCGCCCGCGTACCGCTGCTGGAGACCAGCGCGGTCGCGATGGCCGTACAGACCTACGGCAGCCCGGAGTTGGCCGCTGAGATCCTTCCCCGCGTCGGCCGCGGCGAGCTGGTGCTGACGGCCGGCGCCAACGGCCGTACCGGTCACGACCCGGCGGAGCTCGCCGTAACCGCACAGCGGGACGGCGAGCACTGGGTGCTCGACGGGGTCCAGACGGGCGTGCCCTGGGCGCAGAACGCGGACCGTATCGCCGTACCCGCGCACACCGGAACGGGCCGCGCCGTGCTGGCCCTGGTCCCCCGCGACCGGGCGGGCGTCACCCTCGCCGACCAGGTATCCACCAGCGGCGAACGTTTCGCCGAGGTCCACCTCGACGCCGTACGGCTCACCGCCCACGACGTGATCGATGCCGAGGGGGTGTGGGAGTGGCTGCGCGATCTCCTCACGACCGGCACCTGCGCCCTCGCGCTGGGGCTCGGTGAGCGTGTGCTGGCCATGACGAGCGAATACACGGGCAAGCGCGAGCAGTTCGGCTTCCCCGTCGCCACCTTCCAGGCCGTGGCCGTCCAGGCGGCCGACCGCTACATCGATCTGCGCGCGATGGAAGTCACTCTCTGGCAGGCCGCCTGGCGACTGGCCACGGGATCGCACGGCGCACTTCCCGTGGCCGGCGATGTGGCGGTGGCGAAGATCTGGGCGTCCGAGGGGGTACGCCGCGTCGTCCAGACCGCGCAGCACCTGCACGGCGGCTTCGGCGCGGACACCGACTACCCCCTGCACCGCTACCACGCATGGGCCAAGCAGATCGAGCTGTCGCTCGGCCCGGCCGCCGCCCATGAGGAGGCGCTGGGCGACCTGCTGGCCGCCCACCTCCTCGGCTGAACCGGCCGGGTCCGGCCGACGGGCCTCAGAGGACGAAGGCGGGCTTTCCGCTGTCGGTGATCATCGGGCGTCCGGCGCCGTCCCAGGCGAGCATCCCGCCGTCGACGTTCACGGCGTCCACACCCTGCTGCACCAGGTACTGCGTGACCTGCGCGGAACGGCCGCCGACCCGGCACATCACGTGTACGCGCCGGCCGTCCTCCGCCGCTTCGGTGAGTTCACCGAAGCGGCCGACGAAGTCGCTCATCGGGATGTGCAGCGCGCCCTCTACGTGACCGGCTGCCCACTCGTCGTTCTCCCGTACATCCAGCACGAAGCCGTCGGCCGGGACCGCGGCGGCGTCGACGGAAGGGAGCGGGGCGAAGTTCATGGGTCATGCCTTCTCTCGTACATACACAGTGTGCGCGTCACAACGGGTCATGCGGCAGCGGTTCACGTCGCAGCGGGTCTCGTCGCAGCGTGGCTGATCCCGCAACCTACTGCACCAGTTTCGCCAGATCCGTCTCACGCTCGGAGACCTGCGCGAGCAGCTGCTCGGCGATCTCCTCCAGCAGCCGGTCCGGGTCCTCGGGTGCCATCCGCAGCATCGAGCCGATGGCACTGTCCTCCAGCTCCTGCGCGATCACGGCCAGGAGTTCCTTGCGCTGCGAGAGCCACTCCAGCCGGGCGTACAGCTCGTCACGCTCGGGCTGCTGCTCCTTGGGCGCCGGCCCCGCGGCCCACTCCTCCGCGAGCGCGCGCAGCTGATCCACGTCACCACGTCCGTACGCGGCGTTGACCCGCGTGATGAACTCGTCCCGGCGGCTCCGTTCGGTCTCGTCCTGCGCCAGGTCCGGGTGCGCCTTGCGGGCCAGCTCGCGGTAGAGCTTGCGCGCCTCCTCGGTCGGCCTGACCCGCTTCGGCGGCTGCACGCTCTGCTCGGTGAGCATGGCCGACGCCTCGGGCGAAAGGCCGTCCGAGTCCATCCAGTCGTGGAACAACTCCTCGACGCCGGGCATGGGCATGACGTTCGCCCGTGCCTCGTCCGCCTTGCGGAGGTCCTCCGGATCGCCGCTACGGGCGGCCTTGGCCTCCGCGATCTGGGCGTCCAGCTCGTCGAGTCGCGCATACATCGGGCCGAGTTTCTGGTGGTGGAGCCGGGAGAAGTTCTCCACCTCGACCCGGAAGGTCTCCACCGCGATCTCGAACTCGATCAGCGCCTGCTCGGCGGCGCGCACAGCCCTCTCCAGCCGCGCCTCCGGCCGCTCGGGAGCCGGAGCCGCCTCAGGAGCCGGAGCCTGGGCGTGGCCCGCCGCCCGCCCCTGAGTCGCGTCCGGGGCCTCGTCCGGGGCTTCGGACGCAGCCCGGACCGGGCCGTCGTCCGCAGCCTGGTCCCGGCCGTGATCCGCGCTCTGACCGGCGCCCTGATCACCACCGGCGGTAGGCCGGCCGGCAGCCTCGTGCCCGGCCGCGTGCGGGTCCTGCGCGTCGTCGTTCCGGGTCGTCGGCTCCCCGGGAGCTTCCTGAGTCACCCGACCAGCGTACGGGCGCCCGGGGTGCCCGCGCTCACACCCCCGGCCACCCCCTGGTCACACCCCGGGCTCCGCGGCTATTCGCCCGTCCTTGACCGCTGTCAGCAGATCGGCGTGATCCGCCTCCGTACGGTCCGCGTACGCCACGGCGAAACGTGCCACCGCCTCGTCGAACTCCTCGTTCTTCCCGCAGTAACCGGCGACCAGCCGCGGGTCGACGCTGTGTGCGTGGGCCCGCGCCAGGAGCGCCCCGGTCATCCGCCCGTAGTCGTCCAGCTGGGCGGGTTCGAGCGCCGCCGGGTCCACGCTGCCCTTGCGGTTCCTGAACTGGCGCACCTGGAACGGCCGCCCGTCCACCTCGGTCCAGCCCAGCAGGTTGTCGCTGACCACCTGCATCCGCTTCTGCCCGAGCACCACACGGCGCCCCTCGTGCCCGGCCGGCGGCACATCGAACCCGGCGAGAGGCAGGTAGGGCGTCAGCGCGGAGGCCCTGGCCTCCTTCACCTGGAGCACCAGCGGCTCGCCCCGGTGGTCGAGCAGCAGCACCACGTACGACCGTGTACCGACGCTGCCGGTGCCGACCACCCGGAACGCCACATCGTGGATCGCGTAGCGCGCGAGCAGCGGCAGCCGGTCCTCGGGAAGCGTCTTGAGGTACCCGCCCAGCGCCGAGGCGACCGCGGCAGCCTCCCCGTCCGGCACCCGCCGCAGCACCGGCGGCGCGTCCACGAAGCGCCGTACCCCGCCCGGCCCCTCGGCCGTCGCCCTGGCGGCGAACTTCGCGCTGGTGTTGTTACGGGCCTTCTCAGCGACCCGCTCCAGTGTGCCGAGCAGATCACGGGCGTCGGCGTGCGAGACGAGCTCCTCGTCGGCGATCGCGTTCCACGCGTCCAGCACCGGCATTCTGGCCAGCAGCCGCATGGTCCGCCGGTAGGCCCCGACCGTGTCGAAAGCCGCCTGTCGGCAGATGTCCTCGTCGGCCCCCGTCTGGCGCCCGGCCAGCACCAGCGACGCGGCCAGCCGCTTGACGTCCCACTCCCACGGGCCGGTGACGGTCTCGTCGAAGTCGTTCAGATCGATGACCAGACGACCGCGCGCGTCGCCGTACAGCCCGAAGTTCGCGGCGTGCGCGTCGCCGCAGATCTGCGCGCGGGCCCCGGTGACCGGCGTACCGACCAGGTCGTGCGCCATCAGTCCCGCCGCGCCGCGCAGGAAGGCGAAGGGGGAGGCGGCCATACGTCCGACCCGTATCGGGGCCAGCTCCGGCACCCGGCCTCGACTCGACTCCTCGACCGCCCGCACCGCGTCGGGCCGCTGCACATGGAGCACGAGCGAATCGTGCGACGCCCTGGGCACCCGCGACCGCAGCGCCTTGCCTTCTTCCTTGGGTGATTTCCTGGGCGCACCCTCCACCTCGCACCGCGCGAAGCCGGGCACCACCGGAATACGCTCCCCGGACCGCGCCGTCTCGTTCCTGGCCATGTGCGCCGCCTCCCCGCCCTCGCACAGCACCGGCCGGCGGCTATCAGCCGCCAACATCAACTGCTCACGACCGTACCCCCGCCCGCCGACACCCGTCTCCCCCTGTGGACAACCGAGACGGCCGTGGCAACAGAGCCGGCCAAGGTGGAGGCGCCCGAGGTACCCGAGGTAGCCGAGTCGACCGAGGCAGCCGAGGCAGCCGAGGCAATCGAGTCGACCGAGGTGGCCCCGACCACTGCGGCATCACGGCCGCGGCCTTCCCCCTACCGCAGCGTCACGAGCGTCGCCGTCCCCACGGGCCCGTCCGTCCCGATCGTGCGTACGTCGGCCTCCCGCCCCCCGGTCAGCCGCCCCAGCCCCGCCTCGGAGGGCTGGAGCCGTCCGCGCTCGAAGACCACCAGGGTCACCAGCGTCTCCTCGGGCACCCGCATCCCCCGGTACTGGGCGTACGTCACCGCGTCGCACCCGGAGTACCAGCCGAACTCCGGCTCGTACCCCGTGACCACCAGGCACGGCCGCCCCTGGGCCGCCGCCCCGATCTCCCGCGCCACCGGCACCGTCGACCGGGCCAGCAGAGTCGGCCCCGGCATCGCGCCGTGCGCCACGACCTGCGTCGTGCCGAGCACCGTCAGACCCGCCAGCGCGGCCACGGCGGCCAGCACCGGCGCGGTCCAGCGCGCCCCCGCCAGTTCGGCCACCGCCTCCACACCGAGCACCGTGAGAAGAACAACAGCGAGGTAGACGAACCGCGGCTCCCCGTCCGTCGCCACCCCGAGAATCACGAAGACGAGTACAGCGGCCGTCCCCAGGAACACCCGCCGCCGGTCGTCCACCCGCACCGAGGAACCGTCACCCACAGGCGCCCCGGCACAACCGTCCCCCCGCACCCCGGACCGACCATCCGCACGCCCCCCGGCACAACCGTCCGCCCTCACCCCGGACCGACCGTCCGCACGCCCCCCGGCACAACCGTCCGCCCTCACCCGCAGGACCCGCCTCAGCGCCGCCCCGGCCGCCCACAGCCCCGCGACCATCACCACCGCACCGAGATCCCCGGCCAGCCGGTAGGGAAAGATCGCCAGGTAGTAGACGAGCCCGTCGCCCACGTACTCCCGATTGGCCTGCGAGGTCGCCGACAGCACCATCCCGAGCGGCGACCCCGTCTCGCGTACGGCATGCACCAGGTGCGGTACGAGCCCGAGCGCCAGCACCACGGCCGCTCCCACGAGCCGCCGTCCCTGGGCCGCCCACGCGCGCGGGCCGTACGCCAGGACCGCCGCGAGGCCCACAGCCAGCAGGTTCCCCAGCACGCCGTACCGCAGATAGAAGGCGGCCAGCACCACGAACGGCACCCCCCACAGCGCCCGCGACCCCTCCTTCTCCTGCGCCCGCACCAGCAGGAGGACAACGACCAGCAGCAGCCCGGTCGCCCCTATGTCATTGAGGTACTCCGGCACCCTGCGCAGAAACCCCAGCCCGCTCAGCAGCACCAGCACGACCACCACAGCACGCCGCCGCGAGGTCCAGGCTGCCGCGACGAGATACGTCACCGTCAGCGTCCCCAGCGCCAGCAGCAGCGCCACCGCCCGCAGCGCGCCCGCAGCGAAAGCGTCGCCGCACAGCCACAGGGCGAGCGCCCCCAGCGCCGGAAGCCCCACAGGCCGGTAGACGCCCCACCCCGCGTCCGGTGTCCCCTCCACCCAGGAGCGCGCCTTGTTCGCGTACACCGCTTCCTCATGACCGAGGTACGGCTCGAAGTCCTGCAGCACCGCCCACACCCCGGCGGCCACCGCCAGCACCCCCACGAGGTACGCCCAGGAAGGCACCCGCCGCAGCGCGTCCGCCCCCCGCGGCCACCACGCGGGCACCCGCTCGCCCCACCCGGGCCGCGAGAGCAGCCAGGCGGGCCCGGCGACGAGGAGATACGGCCACGGCTGCCACCCCGGCAACCACTCCCCGAACCCGGCCACCAGCAGCACCTGCTGCGCACCGGCCAGCACTGTGAACACCACGGCCACGCCGGCCGCGGCCCTTATTCGGGCCACCACGAATCCCCCGCCCCCACAGCCCCGCAAAATCAGACCGAAAAACAGAAACGGACCCCACCGTGGTCAACGATGGGGCCCGCAACATGGGTCAAACTGAGTGCGCGAGGGGGGATTTGAACCCCCACGTCCCTAAGGACACTGGCACCTGAAGCCAGCGCGTCTGCCGTTCCGCCACTCGCGCATGAGTGGTGCCGTTCGAATCTCTCACTGGTTTGTGCGAGCGCCTGACGACATGCAGAAGATTAGCACGGTGGCCAGGGTGGATTCACACCCGTTGTTCGAGGGGACCCGAGGAGGGGAACGAGGTGGGGAACAGGCCGGGTCACAGGTGGGGAACAGGACGGCTCACCGGTGGGAAACAGAGCGGCGCCCAGGTCGGGAGCAGGACGGGGAACACGGTGGGGAACGAGCGGCCGACGAGGAGGGCGGCGGCGGTGGGAACCCCGCCCCCCGTCACCCACTCCTCCAGAGTGCTCACCGGGTGCGGGACACTGTCATCAGGCCACCTCTACGATCCCTGTGAGAGGTGACACTCATCCACAGTGCAGACAAGGGGAACCAGCCGATTTCCCGACGCGTGGATACGATCAGTAAGCAGTACCAGGACGGCAACGACGGAGGAGGTGCCCCATGGGAGTCATGAAGCGTTTCGAGCAGCGTCTCGAAGGTCTGGTCAACGGCACCTTCGCCAAGGTCTTCAAGTCCGAGGTCCAGCCCGTCGAGATCGCCGGCGCCCTCCAGCGCGAGTGCGACAACAACGCCACGATCTGGAACCGCGAGCGGACCGTCGTACCCAACGACTTCATCGTGGAGCTTTCCACGCCGGACTACGAGCGCCTCAGCCCGTACTCCGGCCAGCTCGGCGACGAGCTCTCCGGCCTGGTCCGCGACTACGCGAAGCAGCAGCGCTACACCTTCATGGGCCCCATCAAGGTCCACCTGGAGAAGGCCGAAGACCTGGACACCGGTCTCTACCGCGTACGCAGCCGCACCCTCGCGTCGAGTACGTCGCAGGCCTCCGCGCCGCAGAGCCCGGGCCCCGGTCGGCACAGTCCCGCACCCGCCGCGCCCCGCGGCGGCGGCTACGGCTACCCGCCGTCGGCCGCCCCGGGAGCGCCCCCCATGCCTGCCGCCCCGCCGCCGTCGCCGCACGGAGCGCGGCAGGGAGGACCGGCAGCCGTATCCGGCCGACCGGCCGGCGCGGGCCCCGGCCCGATGCCGGGCGCGCAGACGCGGCGCTGGATCGAGATCAATGGCACACGCCATCAGATGTCCCGCCCGACGCTGGTGCTGGGCCGCAGCACCGAAGCAGACGTGCGGATCGACGACCCCGGCGTATCGCGCCGGCACTGTGAGATCCGGACCGGAACGCCCCCGACGATCCAGGATCTCGGGTCTACCAACGGCATCGTGGTAGACGGACAGCACACCACCCGCGCTACGCTCCGCGACGGCTCGCGGATCGTCGTGGGCAGCACGACCATCGTTTATCGGCAAGCCGAAGGGTGAAGCGGGGGCAATGTCAGAGCTGACCCTGACGGTCATGCGGCTAGGTTTCCTGGCTGTTCTGTGGCTGTTTGTGATTGTGGCCGTCCAGGTCATCCGCAGCGATCTGTTCGGTACGCGGGTCACGCAGCGCGGCTCACGCCGCTCCGCGTCCGCCGACGCCAGGCCGCAGCAGACCGGACGCCAGCAACAGGCTGCGGCGCCGCCGCAGCAGCGCCAGCGCCGAGGCGCCCCCACAAAGCTGGTGGTGTCCGAAGGCACACTCACCGGCACGACGGTGGCCCTCCAGGGGCAGACCGTCACGCTGGGGCGGGCGCACGATTCGACGATCGTGCTGGACGACGACTACGCGTCCAGCCGTCATGCCAGGATCTACCCGGACCGTGACGGCCAGTGGATCGTCGAGGATCTCGGGTCCACCAACGGCACGTATCTCGACCGGACCCGACTCACCACCCCGACCCCCATTCCGCTGGGCGCGCCGATCCGCATCGGCAAGACCGTCATCGAGCTGCGGAAGTAGTACGACAATGAGCGAGCGGAGCGAGCGAGCCGCGGCGGTCCCCACAACGGATCTCCGCAGGCTCCCGACCGGAGGGTGGGCACCGTGCGGATGTACCCGGAGCCGACGGGCGAGGTGCGCATGAGTCTGTCTCTGCGCTTCGCCGCCGGATCGCACAAAGGCATGATCCGGGAAGGCAACGAGGACTCCGGTTACGCCGGCCCCCGCCTTCTCGCCATCGCCGACGGCATGGGGGGACAGGCCGCCGGTGAGGTGGCGAGCTCCGAGGTCATCTCGACCCTGGTCACCCTCGACGACGACGTACCCGGCTCGGACATCCTCACCTCGCTCGGCACCGCCGTGCAGCGGGCCAACGACCAGCTGCGCATGATGGTCGAGGAGGACCCCCAGCTCGAGGGCATGGGCACCACGCTCACCGCCCTCCTGTGGACCGGTCAGCGCCTCGGCCTCGTGCACGTCGGCGACTCGCGGGCGTACCTCCTGCGTGACGGCGTACTGACGCAGATCACGCAGGACCACACCTGGGTGCAGCGCCTCGTCGACGAGGGCCGGATCACCGAGGAGGAGGCCACCACCCACCCGCAGCGCTCCCTGCTGATGCGCGCGCTGGGCAGTGGCGACCACGTCGAACCCGACCTCTCCATCCGTGAGGTCCGGGCCGGCGACCGCTACCTGATCTGCTCCGACGGCCTGTCCGGCGTCGTCTCCCACCAGACGATGGAGGAGACGCTCGCCAGCTACCACGGCCCGCAGGAGACCGTGCAGGAGCTCATCCAGCTCGCCCTGCGCGGCGGTGGCCCCGACAACATCACCTGCATCGTCGCCGACGTCCTCGACGTCGACGGCAACGACACCCTGGCCGGGCAGCTCAACGACACCCCGGTCGTCGTCGGCGCGGTCGCCGAGAACCAGCTCCAGGCGAACGACGGCGGCGCCATGCAGACCCCCGCGGGCCGCGCGGCGGGCCTCGGCCGGCCCGTCCCCCCGCAGTCCGCACCGGGCGGCGCGTTCGGCCCTCCCGGCAGTGGTGACAACGGCGGTTACGGAAATGCCCCCGACGGCGCCTTCGGCGCGTACAGCGACGAGGACTTCGTCAAGCCGCGGGCCGGCCGCAAGTGGCTCAAGAGATCCTTCTACCTGGTGCTCGCGCTCGCCGTCGTCGGCGGCGGTCTGTACGGCGGCTACCGCTGGACGCAGACCCAGTACTACGTCGGCGCCAACGACGAGCACGTCGCGCTCTACCGGGGCATCAGCCAGGACCTCGCCTGGGTCTCGCTCTCGAAGGTCGAGAAGGACCACCCCGAGATCGAACTCAAGTACCTCCCGCCCTACCAGCAGAAGCAGGTAGAGGCGACCATCACCGAGGGCAGCCTCGCCGACGCACGCGAGAAGGTCGCCGAACTCGGCACCCAGGCCTCCGCCTGCAAGAAGGACGAGGAGCGCCGGAAGGCAGAGCGCGAAGCACGCGAGGACGCAGCGCGTACGGGCGAGGGCGAGGCGGGCGGCACGACCGGTTCCGGCGCCACGACCCAGACCACCAAGACCGAGAAGATTCCGACGGCTACAGCTTCGCCCACTCCTGGCCCCAGCCTCTCCGAGGACGAGCAGAAGCTGGTCTCGCAGTGCGGTAAGCCGTAAAGCCGTAGGGGGCCTTACCACCATGAGCGTTGTCACCAACACGACCACCATCGGCGCGATCGAAGCGCCGAGCAGGCGCAACACCGAGCTCGCCATGCTCGCGTTCGCCGTCATCATCCCGGTCTTCGCGTACGCCAATGTCGGCCTCGCCAAGGACGGCAGCCTGCCCGCCGGCATGCTCGGTTACGGCCTGGGGCTCAGCCTTTTGGCGGGCGTCGCGCACCTGATGGTGCGCAAGTTCGCGCCGTACGCCGACCCGTTGATGCTGCCCCTGGCCACCCTGCTCAACGGGCTGGGGCTGGTGCTGATCTGGCGGCTCGACATGGAACCGTCCATCACCACGGCCGCGGTCGGCGGCGCGATGGCGCCCAAGCAGATGATGTGGTCCGCGGTCGGCGTGGCGCTGTTCCTCGCCGTCCTGCTGTTCCTCAAGGACCACCGCGTACTCCAGCGCTACACGTACATCTCGATGGTCGTGGCCCTGGTGCTGCTGATCCTGCCCATGTTCTTCCCCGGCGTGAACGGCGCGAAGATCTGGATCACCATCCCCGGCCTCGGATCGCTCCAGCCCGGAGAGTTCGCGAAGATCATCATCGCGGTCTTCTTCGCCGGCTACCTCATGGTGAAGCGCGACGCGCTCGCCCTGGCCAGCCGCCGCTTCATGGGCATGTACCTGCCCCGAGGCCGCGACCTGGGACCGATCCTCGCGATCTGGGCGATCAGCCTGATGATCCTGATCTTCGAGACCGACCTGGGCACCTCGCTGCTCTTCTTCGGCCTCTTCGTGATCATGCTGTACGTCGCCACCGAGCGCACCAGCTGGGTCGTCTTCGGCCTCACCCTGAGCGCCGCCGGAGCGGTCGGCGTCGCCTCCTTCGCCAGCCACGTACAGACCCGCGTCGACAACTGGCTCAACCCGCTCGCCCTCCAGGACGGCGGCGTCACCGAGACCGCCCAGGCCGTGTACGCCTTCGGCTCCGGCGGCCTCTTCGGCTCCGGACTCGGCCAGGGCTACTCCCGCCTCATCGGCGGCATCGCCCCCAAGAGCGACTACATCCTCGCCACCGTCGGCGAGGAAATGGGCCTCACCGGCCTCATGGCGATCATCCTCGTGTACGGCCTCCTCATCGAGCGCGGCGTACGCACCGCACTCGCCGCCCGCGACCCCTTCGGCAAGCTCCTCGCGATCGGCCTCTCCGGCGCCTTCGCGCTCCAGGTCTTCGTCGTCGCGGGCGGCGTGACCGGCGTCATCCCGCTGACCGGCATGACGATGCCGTTCCTCGCGCAGGGCGGCTCCTCCGTCATCGCCAACTGGGCGCTCATCGCCATCCTGCTGCGCATCAGCGACACCGCCCGCAGGCCCGCGCCCGCCCCCGCACCTACCTCCGACGCCGAGATGACCCAGGTGGTCCGCCCGTGAACAAGCCCCTGCGCCGGGTCGCGATCTTCTGCGGCCTGCTCGTCCTCGCCCTGCTCGTACGCGTCAACTGGGTCCAGTACGTCAAAGCCGACGAGCTCTCCAAGGACCCGCACAACCGTCGCGTCCTGATCGACCGCTACGCCCACAAGCGCGGCGACATCATCGTCGAGGGCAAGGCGATCACGGGGTCCAAGGAGTCCAAGAGCGGCGACTTCAAGTTCCAGCGGACGTACAAGGACGGCCCGATGTGGGCGCCCGTGACCGGCTTCACGTCGCAGCGGATGGGCTCCAACCAGATCGAGTCCATCGAGGACGACATCCTCACCGGCACCGACGACCGCCTGTTCTTCGACCGCACCCTGTCGATGTTCACCGGCGACAAGAAGCAGGGCGGCCACGTCGTCACCACCCTCAACGGCGCCGCCCAGCGAGCCGCCTACAACGGCCTGGGCAGCCGCAAGGGCGCCGTCGCGGCGATCGACCCGAAGACGGGCGCGATCCTCGCCCTCGCCAGCACCCCCTCGTACGACCCCTCACGCGTCGCCGGCAACACCGACGAGGACGTGAAGAACTGGCAGAAGTACGAGAAGGACCCGGACAAGCCGACGACGAACCGCGCCCTGCGCGAGACGTACCCGCCCGGCTCCACCTTCAAGGTCGTGACGGCGGCCGCCGCCCTGGAGCACGGCCTGTACGACGACGTCGACGCGAAGACGAAGTCGCCGCTGCCGTGGAGGCTGCCGCTCTCCACCAAGAACCTGGACAACGACGGCGACCACCCCTGCGAGAACGCCACGCTCCGCGTCGCTCTCCAGTGGTCCTGCAACACCGTCTTCGGCAAGGTCGGCGCCGACATCGGCAACGACAAGATGCTGGAGACCGCGGAGAAGTTCGGCTTCAACGAGCAGCAGTTCGTGCCCGTCCGGTCCAACGCGAGCGTCTTCTCCAAGGACATGGACAAGGCCCAGACGGCCCTCTCGTCCATCGGCCAGTTCAACACCGCCGCCACCCCGCTCCAGATGGCCATGGTGACCGCCGCCATCGCCAATGACGGCCGGCTGATGAAGCCCTACATGATCGACCGGCTCACCGACCCGAACCTGGACGTCCTCGAGAAGACGAGCCCCGAGGAGATGAGCACCCCGCTCTCCCCGGAGAACGCCCAGAAGCTCCAGGAAATGATGGAGACGGTCGTCAAGGAGGGCACCGGCACCAAGGCCCAGCTCCCCAACGCCACCGTCGGCGGCAAGACCGGCACCGCCCAGCACGGCGTCGACAACAGCGAGAAGCCCTACGCCTGGTTCATCTCGTACGCCAAGACAGACCAGGGCTCCCCGGTCGCGGTCGCCGTCGTCGTCGAGGACGACAACGCGAACCGCGAGGACATCTCCGGCGGCGGTCTCGCGGCCCCCATCGCGAAGGACGTGATGCAGGCGGTCATCGACGGCAGGAAGTGACGCCGGTCACGCCAAGGCCGCGTACGCCCATGTCGCGACTGCCGGCCGAGTCTCGGCCGGCAGTCGCGGGCGGACCAGATACGGCCCGCCCGGTACCGTATGCGCGGACAGCACACCGCCGGACCACACACAGGTGCGGTCGGGACAGACGGAGAGGGCTGGATTAGCTATGGAAGAGCCGCGTCGCCTCGGCGGCCGGTACGAGCTGGGCTCGGTGCTCGGCCGTGGTGGCATGGCCGAGGTCTACATCGCGCACGACACCCGGCTCGGCCGCACCGTCGCCGTGAAGACGCTGCGGGTGGATCTCGCCCGCGACCCGTCCTTCCAGGCCCGGTTCCGCCGCGAGGCCCAGTCGGCGGCCTCGCTGAACCACCCGGCGATCGTCGCGGTCTACGACACCGGCGAGGACTACGTCGACAACGTCTCCATCCCGTACATCGTGATGGAGTACGTCGACGGGTCGACCCTGCGTGAGCTGCTGCACTCCGGCCGCAAGCTGCTGCCCGAGCGCACCCTGGAAATGACCGTGGGCATCCTCCAGGCGCTCGAGTACTCGCACCGCGCCCAGATCGTCCACCGCGACATCAAGCCGGCGAACGTCATGCTGACGCGCACCGGCCAGGTCAAGGTCATGGACTTCGGCATCGCCCGCGCCATGGGCGACTCCGGCATGACCATGACGCAGACCGCCGCGGTCATCGGCACCGCCCAGTACCTCTCCCCGGAGCAGGCCAAGGGCGAGCAGGTCGACGCGCGCTCCGACCTCTACTCCACCGGCTGCCTGCTCTACGAGCTGCTGACCGTACGACCGCCCTTCATCGGGGACTCCCCGGTCGCGGTCGCCTATCAGCACGTACGGGAAGAGCCCCAGCCGCCCAGCAACTTCGACCCCGAGATCACGCCCGAGATGGACGCCATTGTCCTGAAGGCGCTGGTCAAGGACCCCGACTACCGCTACCAGTCCGCCGACGAGATGCGCGCCGACATCGAGGCCTGCCTCGACGGCCAGCCGGTCGCGGCCACCTCGGCCCTCGGCTCGGTCGGCTACGGCGGCTACGGCGGCCACGGCGACGACCAGCCCACCACGGCGCTGCGCCCGGCCGACGGGGGCGGCGCCCCGACGTCGATGCTCCCGCCGGTCAACCCGGACGACGGCGGCTACGGCTACGACGACCGCCCGGACCGCCGCAGGCAGCAGAAGAAGAGCAACACCTCGACGATCCTGCTCGTCCTCGCGGGCGTCCTCGTCCTCGTCGGCGCGATCCTGATCGGCAAGTCGATCTTCCCCGGCGGCGGCGACAAGGACAAACGTGACGTGCCGGTCCTCGTCGGCGAGAGCCTCGCCAAGGCGAAGGATCTCGGCACGAACTCCGACCTCACGGTCGAGGTCGGGGAACGCAAGGAGTGCGAGAGCCAGCCCAGGGGCAAGGTCTGCAGCCAGTCCCCGGAGAGCGGCCAGGAGGTCGAAAAGGGCTCGACGATCACGGTCGTCGTCTCCACCGGCGCTCCGAAGATCGAGGTCCCGGACGTCAGTGAACAGTCCGAGCGCAGGGCGACGAAGAATCTTGAGGCCAAGGGCTTCGAGGTCGAGACCAAGTCGGTCGAGTCCGAGAAGACGGTCGGCACGGTCGTCGACCAGGACCCCGAGGGCGGCACGAAGGCGGAGAAGGGCGAGACGGTCACCCTCTCCATCGCCAAGTCCACCAAGGCCGATGTCCCACCCGTCGTCGGCCAGGACTTCGAAGCGGCCAAGAAGCAGCTCACCGACCTCGGCTTCCAGGTCGCACGCATCGACGAGGAGTCGACCGAGACTCCGAACTCGGTCATCAAGCAGGACCCCGTGGGCAACAGCCAGACGGACGAGGGCGGCACCATCACCCTGACCGTCGCCAAGGCCGCCGCCCCGGAACAGGTCGCGGTACCGCCCGTGACCGGCCAGAAGCTCAAGGACGCCCGCAAGGCGATCGAGGACGCCGAGCTCACCGTCGGCACGATCAACGGCTCGCAGGACGACGAAGCCATCGTCATCCTCCCCCAGCCCGCGGTGGGCCAGCAGGTCCCCAAGGGCACGGCGGTCAACCTGACCACCGCGGCCGGCGGCGGTGACGGCGGAGGCGACAACGGGGGCAACAACGGCGGCAACGACGCCGGCGGCCTCTTCGGCGGCGCGTTCGGCCGCAACGCCGAGAGCGACTAGCCCCGCGCAGTACCCGGAAGGGCCGTGGACTTCAACCGGAGTCCACGGCCCTTCTTGCGTACAGTCCACGGGCCTTCTGGCGTGCAGGTCCACGGCCCTCTTGCGTGCAGTCCACGGGCTTTCTTGCGTGCCCCGAACCCAGGGTGACGGCTTCCCCCGACGGCATGAACCGGCGGGAGTTCCGCGAAAGGGCCCGAAGTCGCAAGTCCAAGTTGCGGCTTCGGGCCCGTCTCGTGTGCGGCAGCCGCTAGCTCAGCTCCGCCGGCGGCGTGCGGTGTCTGTCGACCTTTTCCGTACGCTCCAGCTCGCCCCACACCACGTACCGGTGCTTCGACGTGTAGACCGGCGTGCACGTCGTCAGCGTGATGTAGCGGCCCGGCTTCTTCTTGCCCGACTCCTTCGGAACCGGCTTCAGCACGTCCACGTTGAATTTCGAGGTCTCGGGAAGCTGCGCGTACACCTTGTAGACGTACCAGGTGTCCTTCGTCTCGAAGACGATCGCGTCGCCGTCCTTGAGCTTGTCGATGTTGTGGAACTTCGCGCCGTGCCCGTCGCGGTGCGCCGCCAGCGAGAAGTTGCCCTGCTTGTCCGCCGGAAGGGCCGACTCGACCGGGTCCGTGTAGTAACCGGCGACACCGCGGTTGAGGCCCTTGGCGTCGGTGCCCTTCCTGACCAGCACCTCGCCGTTCTTCATCGCCGGCACGTGCAGGAAGCCGATGCCGTCCTTGGTGTCGAGCGCCCCGGGGCCGCCCGCCCACCGGTCGCGCACCTCATTGCCCTGCTTGTCCGCGTCGCGGTCGGCGAGCACGTTCGTCCACCACAGCGAGTAGACGACGAAAAGGCCGAGGATCAGGCCCGCCGTGATCAGCAGCTCGCCGAAGAAGCTCACCGTGCCCGCGACACGTCCACGCTTCCTCCGCGCCGCCGCGGGTGCCGACGCGGGCACGGGCGTGCCGGTCTGCTCGTCCTGCTCGGTCGTCCTGGCTGCCACCGCACCCGTCCCCGTCCTGAGTCTCTTACGTCGCGTCCGGCCGGCCCGGTCTCAGCCGACGAGCGCGTCGGGTTGCCCCTTACTGCGCGGCCGTTCGTCGACCATCTTGCCCCACACGATCATTCGGTACGTACTCGTGAATTCCGGCGTGCAGGTCGTCAGCGTGATGTACCTGCCGGGCCTGGTGAAACCGGAACCCGGCGGCACCGGCCCGATCACGCTCACGTTCGAAGGAGAAGTCTGCGGCAGGATGCTCGCCATCTCGTACGTGTAGTACGTGTCCTGCGTCTCGACGACGATCGGGTCGCCCGGCTTCAGGTGGTTGATGTACCGGAAGGGCTCGCCGTGCGTGTTGCGGTGCCCCGCGACCGCGAAGTTGCCCCGCTTGTCCGACGGCATCGCCGTCTTCAGCTTGCCCTCCGCGTAATGCCCCACCATGCCGTTGTCGAGGACCCGCCCCTTGTTGATGCCCTCGGCGATCGGGACCACGACGTCCAGCTTGGGGATGTGCATGATGGCGAAGCCCTGGCCGGGCTCGAACGCCCCGGGTTTGCGCCCCTTCGCCCAGCCCTCCTGGATCTTGTCCGTCTCGTTTCCGGCGAACAGATCGGCCCGGACATTGGTCCACCACAGCTGGTACGTGACGAACAGCAGCATCAGCACGCCGAGCGAGATGAACATCTCCCCGAAGAACCGGCTGGCGACGACTGCCGGGCTGTCCTTCGCCGCGCGGGCGGCGCGCCTGGCCTCCAGCCGGGAGCGCGGCGGCTCGGTGCTCGTGCCGGCCTTCTCCTCGGGAACCCTGGCGCGGCTTCCCTTGCCCTTGGCGGCCCTGCGGCGCTCCGCGCGGCCACCGGTGACCGGCGGCGGGCCGGGACGGGTGACAGATTCCGGTTCGGCCCCGGCTCTTCGCCGGGTGTCGTCGGTCCGCAGGGCCACCGTCTCGTCGTCGAACACGGCCGTGGGGGAGGGAACCGGTGCGGGGGCCGGTGCGGAGGCCGGTGCGGGCTCCTGACCGCCGTACCAGCCCTGGGAGTACTCCGGGGAGTCGTACGGCTCCTGAGGCCGCTGGAGGGGCCGCTGAGGCTCTTGCGCGGCCTGTTGTGCGGGTTCTTGTACGGGCGGCCGGTACGGCTCGTACTGCTGCTGCGGATACTGAGGCTCCCCGTACCCCGCATCCGGGGCCTGGGTGTGCCCCTGCGCCTGCGCCTGCGCCTGCGCCTGCGGCACGGTCGCCGACCGGAACCACGGCGAGGTCTCTCCCGGAGCCGGCCCGGGGTCAGGGACAGGGCCTGGAACCGGTCCCTGGTCCGCCGGCCGCCGCTCCTGCCCCGGCAACGGATCGTTCAGCGGATCCGCCAGCTGGTCCACCGCCGCCTCGAACGCGCCTGCCGCCTCGTACGCACCCTGCTCGTACGAGGCTTCCCGGCCGGCGTCGTGTTCGGGGCGGAGCGCCGTCACGCGGCGGCCTTGCCCACCACCGGCGCGAGCCCGGCCGCCCGCTCCACCGCTCCCGGAAAGCCGCACCGGGCAAGCCAGTTGGCCAGCATCAGGTGCCCGTATTCGGTCAGTACCGACTCGGGGTGGAACTGCACACCCTCGACCGGCAGATCCCGGTGGCGCAGCCCCATGATGATCCCGTCGGCCGTCCGCGCCGTGACCTCCAGCTCGGCGGGCAGCGCCTCGGGTTCGGCCGCCAGCGAGTGGTAGCGCGTCGCCGTGAAGGGCGAAGGCAGTCCCGCGAAGACGCCGACGCCCGTGTGTGTCACCGGGGAGGTCTTGCCGTGCAGCAGCTCGGGGGCCCGGCCCACCACACCGCCGTACGCCACCGCCATCGACTGCATGCCCAGGCAGACACCGAAGACCGGCACACCCGTCTCGGCGCAGTGACGCACCATGTCGACGCACACGCCCGCCTGTTCGGGGGCGCCGGGGCCCGGCGATAGCAGCACGCCGTCGAAGCCGTCCTGGGCGTGGCTCAGCTCCACCTCGTCGTTGCGCAGCACCTCGCACTCGGCGCCGAGCTGATAGAGGTACTGGACGAGGTTGAAGACGAAGCTGTCGTAGTTGTCGACCACCAGGATCCGCGCGCTCACTGGCCCGACCCCCCGTCCACCGTCACATCGTTGAACGGAAGCAGGGGCTCCGCCCACGGGAAGACGTACTGGAACAGTGCGTAGACGACCGCCAGGATCAGTACGAGCGAGATGAACGCCCGCACCCATGCGTTGCCCGGCAGATGCCGCCAGATCCAGCCGTACATGCTGTCCCTTCCGTTCGGTCGAAACCCAGAGTAAAGGGCGACGGCGAAGGCTTGTGGGTCAGCCGCGCAAAGCGGGCGGCTCGCCGTCCTCCACGGGCTGGGTGGCGTCGAGGTGCGCCCACACGATCAGCCGGTGGCTGCTGCCCCACTCCGGATCGCACGTCGTCAGCGTCAGATAGCGCCCGGGCCCCTCGAAAGGGGCCTTCCGGGGAACGTCGGCGATGACACCGATGTCGTCGGGAACGGTCCGGTACGGCTTGTTGCCGACGCGGTACGTGAACCAGGTCGTGCCGTCCGTCAGCACCACCGCGTCGCCGGGCCGCAGCTTCGGGAAGTCCTTGAAGGGATCGCCGTACGTACGGCGGTGGCCCGCGACGGAGAAGTTGCCCGTCTCACCGAGCCGCGCGGTGCCCGTGTAGTGGCCGAGGCCCTTCTGGAGCGTCCTGGTCCGGGTGCCCTCGAGCACCGGCCAGTCCCAGTCGCTGCCCAGGCGCGGCACGTACATCACGGCGAAGGGTCTGCCCGGCTCGTACGCCTCGGGGGCGGGCGGCGCGACCCCGGCGGACGGGGCCGGGGCGGGCCCCGGGAGCGGGCTGCGCGCCCAGGTGTCCTGGAGCCTGTCGATCTGCCCGTCGCTCGATTCGGCGGCCCTGACGCCGGTCCAGAACATCACGTACACGACGAACAGCACGATCAAGGCGCCGACGGTGACGCACAGTTCACTGAAGGACCTGACGACCAGCCGCACCGAGACGCGCCCCCGCATGGGCTCCCCCGTTCAGCCGCCTACTCGGCCTGACCGGCCTGCTCGACGGGCTTCGCGTAGTGGAGATCCACTGTGCCCGAGTAGCCGGGAAGAGTCACCGCCTCGAGTTCGTCGACTTTCCAGCCGAGCCCGTACGCCTTCACGTACAGCTGGTAGTTCTGGAGCGCCGTGGAGGCGGTGAGCGCGCTCTGGAGCCGGTCCCGGTCGCCGACCGCCGTGACCTTGTACGGCGGCGAGTAGACGCGGCCCTGAAGGATCAGGGTGTTGCCGACGCAGCGCACCGCGCTGGTGGAGATCAGCCGCTGGTCCATGACCCTGATGCCCTTGGCGCCGCCCTGCCACAGGGCGTTGACGACCGCCTGGAGGTCCTGCTGGTGGATGACCAGGTCGTTGGGCTGCGGCTCGGGGTAGCCGGGGTTGGCCGTGGCGTTCGGCGGGGCGTCGTCGAGGGTGACGGTGAGGCCGGCGCCGGTGAGCTTCTTGGTCCCGGCGGACGCCTCCAGCGCCTTGAGCTTCGCGTCCTCGGCCCGCGTACTGCTGTCGCCGCGCTCCGCGAGCGCGTCGACGTCGTCGCGCACGGCCGCCGTCGACTCGCCCAGCTCCTTGTTCTTGTGGCTGCGCTGATCGATGAGGTCGGAGAGCTTCAGCAGGGAGGCATCGGTACGGATATTGGTGCCCTTGGCCGTATTGAAACTCGTGACGAAGATCAGCCCGGCGAGCGCGAAGACCCCGGCCGTCAGTAGTCTGACCGGCCGCAGGGCGGGGCGCCGGGCGGGTTCGCTGGGAGAGTCGGCAGAATTGCTCAACGTACCCTTATCTCCTTCGACGCCGCGGAAGCACTACGCTAACGGACGCCCGGGGGAGGCAGTGTTCCCCGTTGCTCCCGCACCGGGCGCCAGTCACAGTTCCCTGCGCGGTAACGCAGCGCATCGACAGGAGAGTCCCTCGTGCCGAAGTCACGTATCCGCAAGAAGTCAGACTTCACGCCGCCGCCGGCGCCTTCGAAGCAGGCGACGGCCATCAGGCTGACGAACCGGAGCTGGGTGGCTCCGGTGATGCTGGCACTCTTCCTCATCGGGCTCGCCTGGATCGTGGTCTTCTACGTCACCGAGGGCGATCTGCCGATCCAGAGCTTCGACAACTGGAACATCGTGGTCGGATTCGGCTTCATCGCCGCCGGCTTCGGCGTCTCCACGCAGTGGAAGTAGACGGAGCAGAGGCCAAGTAGGCCCTGCCCCGCCTGGGCCGCGCAAGCTCTGACCAGAGGTTATCCACAGCGTTGTCCACACGGTGGGGAAAGGTCAGACGATCTGTGGATAACTCACAGCGTGTTGACGCCGGTGTGACTGCCGGGGACTTCTGAGACGTACAGCGTGCCCCTTGTCCGGACTGGAAAAAGCCAGTTCAGCGACGAGGGGCACAGCTGTACCCATCCGTTCCACCTGAATGCACAAGGTCCGTCGCCCGCTGTGGACAACTGGGCGCGCAATCGACGCCCCGGACGCTCAGGTGAGCATCGCTGTCCGCGCCGCGACCATCCCGGCGGTCGCGAGCAGGACCAGCCCGCAGGCGCCGAACTGCACCAGTGCCCGACGGCGGCGCGGGGCGTGCACGAGGGCGATCGCGACGAGGGTGCCGGCCACGAGACCGCCGACATGGGCCTCCCAGGCGATGCCGCTCCAGGTGAACGTGAAGAGCAGATTCAGCGCGAGGAGCAGCAGGACCGGCCTCAGGTCGTAGTTCATGCGGCGCATGAGGACGACGGTGGCGCCGAGCAGCCCGAAGATGGCGCCGGAGGCGCCGAGCGACCCCTGCGCGGGATCGTCGAGGAGATAGGTGAGCGCGCTGCCCGCCAGGCCGGAGACCAAGTAGAGCGCCAGGTACCGGACCCGCCCGAGCGCCGTCTCCAGCGGCGCACCGAGCCACCACAGGCCCAGCATGTTGAAGGCGATGTGCCAGACCTCCTGGTGCAGGAACATCGATGAGACGAGCCGGTAGTACTCGCCGGTCGCGACGCCTTCGACGGGCCCGAACGGGCCGGGCTGCCACTCACCGACCAGCGCGAGGTCGTTGACCAGGGACTCGCGTGCCAGCACCGCGACGAACAGCGCCACATTGATCGCCAGCAGGATCTTGGTGACCAGCCGCGGGTCGCCCGCGATCGTGCCGCCCGCGAGCGTGCGCGGCCGGGCGGCGTCCGGGGCGTGGCCCGTGCCCGAGCCCTCGCGGACACAGTCCGGGCACTGGAAGCCGACGGACGCGCTGATCATGCACTCCGGGCAGATCGGGCGTTCGCAGCGCGTACAGCGGATGCCCGTCTCACGGCCCGGATGCCGGTAGCAGTGGTCCATCGGTCCGTCCCCTAGGTCCCTGGTGTGCCTCTTGGCGGTACGGCTCACCACACCGCCCCGCCTCTCCAGTACGGACGGGCGGTGCGGTTTGGTTCCCCGGCGGGCGGCGCACCGTACGCGACGGTCTCAGCGGGTCTCGACGACGACCGACTCGATGATGACGTCGGTGAGCGGGCGGGCGGTGCGCGGATTGGTCTGTGTGGCCGCGATGGCGTCCACGACCTTCTGGCTCCTGGCGTCCGTGACCTCGCCGAAGATGGTGTGCTTGCCCGTCAGCCACATCGTCGGCGACACGGTGATGAAGAACTGCGAGCCGTTCGTGCCCGGGCCCGCGTTGGCCATCGCCAGCAGGTAGGGCCGGTCGAAGGCGAGGTCGGGGTGGAACTCGTCCTTGAACTCGTAGCCGGGGCCGCCGGTGCCGTTGCCCAGGGGATCGCCGCCCTGGATCATGAAGTCGCGCATCACGCGGTGGAAAACAGTGCCGTCGTACAGCCGGTCCGTGGTCTTCTGCCCCGTTTCGGGGTTCGTCCACTCCCGCTCACCCTGTGCGAGTTCCACAAAATTCTTGACCGTCTTCGGCGCGTGATTCGGCAGGAGCCGCATCTGGATGGCGCCCAGGCTGGTCTTGAGGGTGGCGTAAAGCTGCTCGGCCACGTTCTGCCTTCCATAAGTCTTCACTGACGCGTCCGCCGATCCTCGCACGGACGGTTTACGACGAGTACCCGCCGAACCGCCGCGGGCGTCGGCGAAAGGTGGCATTGTCGTGCGCTGGGCTCCTTGCACCGCAATGCCCGCAGGGCCCTGGGATTGCCCCGAGTCGCCGCCCATGACCCGGATGCCCGCTCGCACGTGCCGTGATGGCCTTCGGCGGGCATGATTTCGAAATGGGTGGACAGGCGATACAACGAACCGCCACCAAGGAGGAGGATCCAGTGACCCGCATCGACAGCGTGCGCGCCGCATCCGAATCGGCGAAGGAGAGCGTGCTGCACGCCGCGGAAGTGGTGGCGCCCTACGCCGGTACGGCCAAGGACCACGCCACGCAGTACGCGCACGACGCCCGCGTACGGCTTGCGCCGAAGGTGTCCAAGGCCGCTCAGCAGGCGCGTGTCCAGTACGGGGCGCATGTGGCGCCGCGCATAGAGCAGGCCCGTACCCACGTGCCCCCGAAGGTCGACGTGGCCGCCCAGCGAGCCGCGGTACGGACCCGGCACGCGGCCCGGCAGGCCGCCGACTACACCGTCCCGCGCGTGGAGCACGCGATTGCGGTCGCGGCGCCCGTACGTGAGCAGGCCGCCGCGCGCAGCGCGGCAGCCGTGGCAGCCCTGCGCGGACAGGTCACGGCGAAGGAGATCCGCAAGCTCGTCAAGAAACACGAGCGGAGGGCCAAGGCCGGCCGGGTGGCCAAGGGCTTCGCGGTCGCCGGTGTGCTGGCGGCGGGTGCCTTCGCGGCCTGGAAGTGGTGGGACAAGCAGGCCAACCCGGACTGGCTGGTCGAGCCCCCCGCCGCGACGGAGGTCTCCGACCGTGCGCCACTGACGTCGGTCGACGGCAGCGGTCAGGTGCTGGACCCGGAGGTCCAGGCCAAGCAGGCCGAGGCAGAGGCCGAGGCGGCGGAGCGCGACAAGAAGGACGACTGAGAACAGCTGACAACCGGCGTCGCGGTACGACGGCACGGACGGGTGCCGGGAGACCTCCGGGTCTCCCGGCACCCGTGCTGTGTGCGCAGGACCGTGCGGTGTCCCCCCGTTGGTCCACTCGTTCCGCTTGTCCCGCGTGTTCTCTTTCGTAGGGGCGGGGGGCGACGAAAGTGTGCGGCGGCCGCCCTGGCCCGCTGCTTAGAGTGCGGCCGTGGACGTGTCATCGAAGATCAGGGCCGGACGGCTGTGGCTGGCGGGGCCCGAGCCCTGGTCCGGGCGCCGGATCGCGGGCGAGACGGTCCTCGCCGTGGTGCTGGCGCTGCTGGCGGCCGGGACCCAGGAGCTGATGGGCAGCACGGGGCTCGTGCAGCTCGGTACCGCCCTCGGCGTCGCCGTGCTGTCGCTGCTGCGCAGCCGGCTGCCTGCGAGTGTGCTGGTGCTCTCGGGCGGGGCGTCGGGCGTGCTGCCCGGCTTCGGGCCGCTGCTGATCGTGGCGGGGTGGTCGGCGGGGCGCCGGATTCCGGGTGCCGGGCGAGCGCTGGCGGCTTTCACCACCTCGTACGTCCTGACCGTCGGCATCGGGGTCGCCGCCGAGCTGCCGCGGTTCTCCCCGCTGGCGCTGATCTTGTTCAGCACCCTGTACTTCCTCGCGACGACGGTCGTGCCCGGCCTGGCCAGCCGTTACTGGACCCAGCGCCGCACCCTGCTGCACGCCCTCCAGGAGCACAACGCCCAACTGCTGCGCGAGCGCGCCATGGTGGCAGGGCAGGCGCGGCTGCGTGAGCGGCAGCGGATCGCCCAGGACATGCACGACAGCCTGGGCCACCAGCTCGCGCTGATCTCCGTGCACACGGGCGCCCTGGAGGTCGACCCCGCCCTGACGGACCGCCAGCGCGAAGGTGTCGGCGTACTGCGCAACGCCTCGGTCGCCGCCATGCACGAGCTGCGCGAGGTCGTCGGCATCCTGCGGGACGGGGTGGAGCGCGACGACGCGGCCGCCGCCCCGGGCCCGCCGCCCGCCGAGGACCCGCACCCGGCGGCCCGGGGCGCCGCGGGCATCGAGGCCCTGGTGGCGGCGGCGCGGGCGGCCGGCAACGGTGTCGAGCTGCGGTGCGCGGGCAGTCGGCGGCCGCTGGCCGCGGCCGCCGATCACGCGGCGTACAGGATCGTGCAGGAGGCGCTGACCAACGCGTACAAGCACGCGCCGGGCGCCGCGATCACCGTCGAGCTGCGCTACGAACCGGACTCACTGGTCGTCGAGATCGCGAACGGCCCCGCTCCGGCCGACCCGGGTGACGTGGTCAGCGGCGGGCAGGGCCTCACCGGGCTGCGGGAGCGGGCCCGGCTGGTCGGTGGCATGGTCCACGCGGGGCGTACCGACGGCGGCGGCTTCCGTGTCGCCGGCGTCCTGCCGTACGGCGCCGACGGCCTCCCGCCCGCCAAGGTTCCGGCGCCGTTCGCAGCGCCTTTGGTCGATGCGGAGGACGACTTCCGGCAGCAGTCGTCTGCGGTCCCTCTCGGCAACGGTGGTCCTGTCATGGACTGGACCGCTGTGCAGAGGGAGCTGGCGATGAGTGGCAGGCGTGGGAGCAGGGCCGGCGGGGTCGCACTGGGCTGCGGGATCGCGGCGGGGGCACTGTTGCTGCTGGTGGTGGCGGGAGGGTTCGGTCTCTTCTTTCTCGCGGGATCGATGGACCGGGGCATGATCGAGCCGAACGAGTACGAGGCGGTGAAGGTCGGCACGTCGGAGAGCGAAGTCCGCGACAGCCTGCCCGACGGTGATTCCTTCATGACCTCCGGCCTCGACGGCAAGGGGCCCGCGAAGCCCGAGGGATCGGAGTGCCTGGTCCTCGCGTCGTCGGAGATCGGCGACAGTCT
The DNA here is from genome assembly GCF_053646035.1 of Streptomyces sp. NPDC055287. Taxonomy (NCBI): domain Bacteria; kingdom Bacillati; phylum Actinomycetota; class Actinomycetes; order Kitasatosporales; family Streptomycetaceae; genus Streptomyces; species Streptomyces sp. NPDC055287. The sequence continues at coordinate 151,856 of NZ_JBSHNE010000005.1, forward strand.
GGCGGCGGAGCCGGTGTTCCGCTTCTGCTTCCGGGACGGCAAGCTGATCGAGAAGAAGTCGTACGACGTCGTGCAGTAGATGAGCGGCAGCTGTAGGAGTAAGCGTGACGGTTCCGCACATCAGGGTTGTGATCGCGGACGACGAGCCCCTCATCCGGGCGGGGATCCGGATGATCCTCACCTCGGACCGGGCCATCGAGGTCGTGGCGGAGGCGGCGAACGGCCGCGAGGCCGTCGAGCTGGCGCGCGTCCACGCCCCGGACGTGGTGCTGCTCGACCTGCAGATGCCGGTGATGGACGGGCTCACCGCACTCGCCGAACTGGGCAGGGCGGTACCCGCGGCGCGGGTGATCGTGCTGACGACGTTCGGCGAGCGGGAGAACGTCCTGCGGGCCCTGGAGAGCGGCGGCGCCGGTTTCCTGCTGAAGGACTCGGCGCCGGCCGAGCTGATCCGGGCGGTACGGGCGGCCGCGGCCGGGGACGCCTATCTCTCGCCGGGGGCGACGCGGCACGTCGTGGAGCAGCTCGCTTCCGGGCGGGCGCCGGCCCGTACCGAGGAAGCACGGCGGCTGGTCACGTCACTGAGCGGGCGGGAACGCGACGTCCTCGCGCTGCTCGGCGAGGGCCTGTCCAACGCGGACGCGGGCAAGCGCCTGCACATGAGCGAGGCCACGGTGAAGACGTACGTCAGCCGGATTTTGGCGAAGCTGGGCTGCGAGAACCGCGTACAGGCCGCGCTGCTCGCCCGGGACGCCGCGCTCTGAGACAGAAAAATGCCCCTCTGACCTGGTGAAACAGGCCAGAGGGGCAGCTTCTCTGTGGAGCCTAGGAGATTCGAACTCCTGACATCTGCCTTGCAAAGGCAGCGCTCTACCAACTGAGCTAAGGCCCCGGGAACGGGTGGAGGCGACCGGTCACAACCGCACCGTGGCCACCGCCGCAGAACAGAGTACCGGGTGTCCCCCCCGATCCTGCAAAAAGATTGGGACTCCCGGTCGGCGACCACGCTCCGTAAGATGCTCGGCGAGGTTCGCAGCAGCGAAGGGGAGACGCAATGGACGCAGCGCAGCAAGAGTCGACGGCCAGAGCCAGAGAGCTTCAGCGCAGTTGGTACGGGGAGCCTCTGGGGGCGCTCTTCCGTCGGCTGATCGACGATCTGGGCCTGAATCAGGCCAGACTCGCCGCCGTGCTGGGCCTGTCCGCGCCCATGCTGTCCCAGCTGATGAGCGGCCAGCGCGCCAAGATCGGAAATCCGGCCGTGGTGCAGCGCGTGCAGGCTCTGCAGGACCTGGCCGGCCAGGTCGCCGACGGCAGCGTCAGCGCCGCTGAGGCGACGGACCGGATGGAAGAGATCAAGAAGTCCCAGGGTGGCTCCGTGCTCAGCAACACCAGCCAGACGACAGCCAGTTCCGGTGCGCCGACCGTGCGGCGCGTGGTGCGCGAGATCCAGTCACTGCTGCGCTCCGTGGCGGCGGCCGGCGACATCATAGATGCGGCGGACACGCTCGCCGCGTCCCACCCCGAACTGGCAGAGTTCCTCAGGGTGTACGGCGCAGGGCGCACCGCGGAGGCGGTCGCCCACTACGAGGCGCACCAGAGCTGAGGCAGGCGGACCGGGGAGCGGGCACAGCGCAATGGGTGAGATCTTCGCTGGTCGGTACGAGCTGATCGACCCGATCGGACGCGGTGGAGTGGGCGCGGTCTGGCGGTCGTGGGACCACCGGCGCCGCCGGTACGTGGCGGCCAAGGTGCTCCAGCAGAGCGACGCGCACACGTTGCTGCGCTTCGTACGCGAGCAGGCGCTGCGGATCGACCACCCACACGTGCTCGCCCCGGCCAGCTGGGCCGCGGACGACGACAAGGTGCTGTTCACCATGGATCTGGTGAGCGGCGGCTCGCTGGCGCACGTGATAGGCGATTACGGCCCGCTGCCGCCCCGCTTCGTCTGCACCCTTCTCGACCAGCTCCTCGCCGGGCTCACGGCGGTCCACGCGGAAGGTGTCGTGCACCGCGACATCAAGCCGGCCAACATCCTGCTGGAAGCGACCGGTACCGGGCGCCCGCATCTGCGGCTGTCCGACTTCGGCATCTCGATGCGCAAGGGCGAACCCCGTCTCACCGAGACCAACTATGTGGTGGGCACGCCCGGTTATTTCGCACCCGAGCAGCTGATGGGCGCCGAGCCGGACTTCCCGGCCGACCTGTTCGCGGTCGGCCTGGTCGCCCTCTACCTGGTCCAGGGTCAGAAGCCCGACTCCCAGGCCCTGGTGGAGCACTTCGCGACGTACGGCACTCCGAGCGCCCCGCAGGGCATCCCGGAGCCGCTGTGGCAGGTCATCGCCGGGATGCTGCAGCCCGACCCGCAGGCCAGGTTCCGAACGGCCACGGGCGCCCGCAAGGCGCTGACCGCCGCCGTCGAGATGCTGCCCGAGCCCGGCCCCGGTGAGGAGCCGGTGGAGATCTTCGACCAGATCGGTCCGCTTCCGCCCGGCTTCGGCCCGGACGGGCCCGCCACACCGCCCCCACCCGGCCCCCAGAGCCACGTACAGGGCCACGTACAGGGACACGCAGAGAGTCAAGGCCAGGGCCGCGTACAGGGCCACGTACAGGGCGACGTACCCAGCGGCGGCCGGCAGGCGCAGTCCGCCGAGCAGCCGTCGTCCATGTCGGAGACGGGCAGCTTCCACCTGGCCCCGCCCCCGCAGCAGCCCCCACTGCCGCACCCATCGAACCCGGCGCACCCCTCGAACCCGGGCAACCCGTCCATACCCGGCACCGCACCCCTGCCCGCCCACGCGGCCTCCCCCCATTCCGGCGCGGCGCCGCATCCCTCCCAGGGCCCCCGGGCCGCGGCGCACTACGAACAAGCCCTCACTCGTCCATACACCGGTCAGGGCCCGGAGGTTCCCACTCCGCGGGAGGCGCCGGTCCCGCGGGGCGCGCACGCCCCCGTACAGGCCCCGCACAAGCGGCCGGGACCGCCCCCGAAGGTGGCGGTCCCGGTGCTGCTGCTGGCCCTGGTCTTTTTCGCGGTGGGCATCTGGGCACTGACCCAGAGCTGAGTCCCGGTCGCCCCCGGCCGTTCGCCCCCGGAGGGGGACCGGCGGCCGGCCTACCAGGCCGCCGGCGGCCCGTACTGTGTGGGCGCCCCGCTGTCATGGCCGGGCCCGGCGCCGGTCGCGGCTCCCGGCCCGGCGGGCGGCGGACCCGCCGCCGCGCGCCGCCTGGCGACGAGCGTCCACGCCCCGAGCCCGAGCACCAGCACACTCCCGGCACCGATCCCGGCCGCCGCGACGAGCCGCATCGTGTCGCTCTTCGCCGCCGCGGACGTGCTCAGCCCGTCCTCCGCCGCGTTCCGGTCCTTGTCGGTGACCTGGAAGTCACCGGCGGTCCCGGTGTACGCGGGCGCGTTCTTCGCATCGCCCCTGACGTTCAGCCGCAGCGAAAGCCCGAAGGGCTTGGACCCGAACTCCTTCTCCACCTCCGGGCTCAGACTGACCCTCAGGTAGTACCAGCCCGCGAACCGCATCCCGTTGACCGCCTCGGACGAGTCGAAGCGGTTCTCGTACGCGACGGGCGGCAGCGGGTCGAACGCCGACGACTTCTGCTTGCCGTCGTACGCCACGTCGGTCGCGCTGTCGACGAGCCCCCGCGCCGGGTTGTAGAGCGCCATGGTCAGCGCGTTGGACACATAGCCGTCGCCCGCAGCGCTGCCGAGGTCGGCGCTGGCGAACAGTTGCTGGCCCCAGTCGACCGGCACCTTGTAGAACAGCGTCTCGCCGGGCTTGATCCTGTCGCGCCACTCGCCCTGCTTCAGCCCGGTCGCACCGTAGAAGCTCGTGCCGCCCCTGCGGTCCTGAGCCCCGCCACCCGGAGGCGCCGGTGAGACGCTGGGCCAGCTCTCAGGCGCCGCGGTCGCCCCGCCCGCCTTCACCCCGGGCTCCGTCGCATGCCGGATCTCCAGGTCCCACGGCTCGCGCGACGAGGTGGCCTCACTGGTCCGCTCGATCAGAACGTAGTACGTGTCCTGCTGCTGGCAGGAGGCGTCCTCCTCGATGGTCCGGTGCGCATAGGTCCCGATCGGCCGTGCGAACTCCGCGGAGCTGAACTGCGCTGTGTTGTAGCTGCACGAGTTCCCGCCGCGGTCCTGGAGCGTCACCTTGAGCTCGTCGGCGTACGACACCTTCGTGCCCGGCTTGGGCACGGCGGTCGCCGACACATAGGCGTTGGACTTGTCGTCGAGCTCCAGGCGGTAGAAAAGCTTGCCGCCCGGCTTGATCGAGTCCCGGTACGTCCTGCCCGGCGTCAGCTGCTCGGAGTCGGTGTTGGTCACCGCGCCCCTGACCGGCTTCGCCTGCGGATCGAAGGTGTACGGGCTGGGCCCGCCCGCCGCCCGTGCCTGCGCCGGCAGCGCCGCCACCGCGCACAGCGCCGCCACCACGGCCGGCACCACCCTGCCCCTGCTGCGCTGCCTCATCACGCGCCACCCCTCGTCGTCTTCTTGGCCGCCCTGCGCCGCATCGCCACGAGCACGAGCCCGGAGCGGCCAGGACGACAGCGCCGCCCGCCGCCGCGGCGGCGGCGGGCGCGGTGCCGGTCCATCCTGCCCCGCCTGCCCCGGCGCTGTCTGCGCGGGCCGCCGTATCACCCTTGTTGTCCGGCTTCACGAGGACGGACGCGTCGCGCTCCCCGCACGCGCCAACCCTGCTTTGCTTATGCAAGCTAGTGATTTGCTTCGGTGAATTCAAGCAGGATGCCGTCACAGTCCCGCAACAACGGACCGCGACCCGTCCGGCCGTCCCCCGGACAGCACAAAGCCCCGGCCGCTGAGCGACCGGGGCCAGTGTTTCGGACTACTGGGTCTCACACACCCGAACCTGCGGGCACGGAGTCAGTCGCCTCCGTCCACAGATCCTGCTCGGCGCGATCCGCCTGGATCTGGCGGTACACGAGGAGCCCGCCGATGGCGGCCAGTGCGACCAGGAGAAGCTTCTTCACCGCGCGACCTCGTCTTTCCTTGACGTAGGAGACTTCTGGCGCCCGACTATACACACCGACCGATACCGATCGGTGACCTAGACAGCCACCCAACTGACGCGCTCCGCACAGCAGAAGGCCCGGCAGATCTTTACGATCTGCCGGGCCTTCGACCTTTTCAGGTCCGCGGTGGGGCTAACAGGATTTGAACCTGTGGCCTCATCCTTATCAGGGATGCGCTCTAACCAACTGAGCTATAGCCCCGCGCTGCCCCTGAAGATTAGCGCACCTCGGGGGCAGTACCAAAATCGGTTCCGCCGGCTTCCTACTCGTCCTCGGCGAGCGTCAGCTCGACGCCGCCGACGAAGCCTGCCGACAGGTTGTAGATGAAAGCGCCCAGCGTCGCGAGCGCCGTGGCGAGCACCACGTCGATCATCGCGATGACCGACGTGAAGATCAGCACCCGCGGCAGCGAGAGGAAGGACTGCAGGTCGAAGCCGTTGCTCTCGTTGGAGCCCGTCGCCTCGCTGATCGTCCCGCCCACCGTGGAGAAGACGCCCATCGCGTCCATGACCATCCACAGGACGGCCGCCGCCACGATCGTGCAGATGCCCAGCGCGATGGAGAGCAGGAAGCTCACCTTCATCACCGACCACGGGTCGGCCTTGGCCACCCGCAGCCGCGCCTTGCGCGTGCGCGGCGTCGTACGCGCCCCGGTCCGCGGCAGACGCACCGCGGCGACACCCGGCTGCTGCCCGGCCCGTTGCTGCCCGCTCTGCGTGCCCGACGCACCGCCCTGGGGCGAGGGATACGCCTGCGGCGGGTGATAAGGCTGCGCCGACTGGCCCTGCCCCTGCGGATCCCGCTCACCGGGCAGCGGCCCGTTCGCGTACCCGTCGTAACTCTGCGGCTGAGACCCCCGCGTATCGGTCACAGTTCCCCCCTGGGAGTCCGCGGCAGAGCCACGGGCACCGGGTGCTCCAGATTCGGAAGCGGCCGCTCCGGCGCCCGTGGCTCCACTCACGCTTTACTCCTCGTGCTCCCCGGCCGAAGGCGCTGCGCCCTCGACGGATTCGGCAACCTCGACCACGTCGCCCTCGACCGGCTCGGTGTCGGCCCCTTCGGAACCTTCCACCTCTTCGGCCTCACGACCGGCCTCGGCATTACGAGCGATACCGACGACGGCATCGCGCTTGCCCAGGTTGATCAGTTGGACGCCCATGGTGTCACGGCCCGTCTCCCTGACTTCGTTGACTCGCGTACGAATCACACCACCGCCGAGCGTGATGGCGAGGATCTCGTCCGTCTCCTCCACCACCAGCGCGCCCACCAGCGAGCCACGGTCCTCCACGATCTTGGCGGCCTTGATACCCAGACCACCGCGACCCTGGACCCGGTACTCGTCGACGGGGGTCCGCTTCGCGTACCCGCCATCGGTGGCGGTGAACACGAACGTACCGGCCCGGACGACATTCATCGAGAGCAGCTCGTCTCCCTCACGGAAACTCATGCCCTTCACACCCGAAGTCGCACGGCCCATCGGCCGCAGCGCATCGTCCGTCGCCGTGAAGCGGATCGACTGCGCCTTCTTGCTGACCAGCAGAAGATCGTCCTCCGCCGACACCAGCTCCGCGCCGATCAGCTCGTCGTCGCTGCCGTCCGCGGTCTCCCGCAGATTGATCGCGATGACACCACCCGAACGCGGCGAGTCGTAGTCCTTCAGCGACGTCTTCTTCACCAGGCCGCCCTTGGTGGCCAGGATCAGGTACGGCGCCGCGTCGTAGTCACGGATCGCCAGGATCTGCGCGATCTGCTCGTCCGGCTGGAAAGCGAGCAGGTTCGCGACGTGCTGCCCGCGCGCGTCCCGGCCGGCGTCCGGCAGCTCGTACGCCTTGACCCGGTAGACCCGGCCCTTGTTCGTGAAGAACAGCAGCCAGTGATGCGTCGTCGACACGAAGAAGTGGTCGACGATGTCGTCTTCCTTCAGCTTCGTACCGCGCACGCCCTTGCCGCCGCGCTTCTGCGACCGGTAGTCGTCCGTCTTCGTACGCTTCACATAGCCGCCACGCGTGATCGTGACGACGATGTCCTCCTCGGCGATCAGGTCCTCGATGGACATGTCACCGTCGAAGGGCACCAGCTTGGACCGGCGGTCGTCACCGAACTTGTCGACGATCGCGGCCAGTTCCTCGCTGATGATCTGCCGCTGACGCTCGGGCGAGGCGAGGATCGCGTTGTACTCGTTGATCTTCGCCTGGAGCTCGTCGTGCTCGGCGACGATCTTCTGCCGCTCCAGAGCCGCCAGCCGGCGCAGCTGCATCTCCAGGATCGCGTTCGCCTGGATCTCGTCGATCTCCAGCAGGCCCATCAGGCCCTCACGCGCCACATCGACCGTCTGGCTGCGCCGGATCAGCGCGATGACCTCGTCGATCGCGTCCAGCGCCTTGAGCAGACCGCGCAGAATGTGCGCCCGCTCCTCCGCCTTGCGCAGTCGGAAGCGCGTACGCCGGACGATGACCTCGATCTGGTGCGTCACCCAGTGCCGGATGAACGCGTCCAGCGACAGCGTGCGCGGCACACCGTCCACCAGCGCCAGCATGTTCGCGCCGAAGTTCGTCTGCAGGTCGGTGTGCTTGTACAGGTTGTTCAGGACGACCTTCGCGACCGCGTCCCGCTTCAGCACGATGACCAGGCGCTGGCCCGTCCGCGAGGACGTCTCGTCACGGACGTCCGCGATGCCGCCGACCTTGCCGTCCTTCACCAGGTCGGCGATCTTCTGCGCCAGGTTGTCCGGGTTGGTCTGGTACGGAAGCTCCGTGACCACCAGGCACTGACGGTTCTGGATCTCCTCGACCGCCACCACCGCGCGCATCGTGATCGAGCCGCGGCCCGTCCGGTACGCCTCCTCGATGCCCTTACGGCCCACCACCAGCGCGCCGGTCGGGAAGTCGGGGCCCTTGATGCGCTCCATCAGCGCGTCCAGGAGCTCCTCGTGACCCGCCTCCGGGTTCTCCAGGAACCACTGCGCGCCGGCCGCCACCTCCCGCAGGTTGTGCGGCGGGATGTTGGTGGCCATACCGACCGCGATACCCGCCGAACCGTTGATCAGCAGGTTCGGGAAGCGCGCCGGCAGAACCGTCGGCTCCTGGTTGCGGCCGTCGTAGTTGTCCTGGAAATCGACGGTCCCCTCGTCGATGTCCCGGACCATCTCCATGGCCAGCGGCATCATCTTGCACTCGGTGTACCGCATCGCCGCGGCCGGGTCGTTGCCCGGAGAACCGAAGTTGCCGTTGGAGTCCACCAGCGGCATACGCATCGACCAGTGCTGCGCCAGACGCACCAGGGCGTCGTAGATCGAGGAGTCGCCGTGCGGGTGGTAGGTACCCATGACGTCACCGACGACACGGGCGCACTTGTAGAAGCCCTTCTCGGGCCGGTACCCGCCGTCGTACATCGCGTACAGCACACGGCGGTGCACGGGCTTCAGACCGTCCCGCACGTCGGGCAGCGCACGCGACACGATGACGGACATCGCGTAGTCGAGATACGAGCGCTGCATCTCCGTCTCGAGCCCCACGGGCTCGACACGCATGCCCACACCCTCGACGGGCGGCACCTCTTCGGGCGTCACGGGGACAGGGGTGTTCTCGTCGGCCATTGCTGGTCAAAGTCCTTTCGAGCTGCGGCTGGTGGCTTGCACGGCCGACTCAGATGTCGAGGAAGCGGACGTCCTTGGCGTTGCGCTGGATGAACGAGCGCCGCGCCTCGACGTCCTCACCCATCAGCACCGAGAACAGGTCGTCGGCCTGCGCCGCGTCGTCCAGGGTCACCTGGCCGAGGACACGGTGGTCCACGTCCATCGTGGTGATGCGCAGCTCCTCGGCGTTCATCTCACCGAGACCCTTGAAGCGCTGGATCGAGTCGTCCCGTACCCGCTTGCCGGCCTGCTTGCCGAGCTCGACGAGCGCGTCGCGCTCACGGTCCGAGTAGGCGTACTCGAAGTCGTCCCGGCCCCACTTGATCTTGAAGAGCGGCGGGCGCGACAGGTACACGTGCCCCGCCTCGACCAGCGGCCGCATGAAGCGGAACAGGAACGTCAGCAGCAGCGTGTTGATGTGCTGACCGTCGACGTCGGCGTCCGCCATCAGAATGATCTTGTGATAGCGGAGCTTCTCGATGTCGAAGTCCTCGTGCACACCCGTACCGAACGCCGAGATCAGCGCCTGCACCTCGGTGTTCTGGAGGATCTTGTCGATCCGCGCCTTCTCGACGTTCAGGATCTTGCCGCGGATCGGCAGGATGGCCTGGTACATCGGGTTACGGCCCGACTTCGCCGAACCACCGGCGGAGTCACCCTCGACGATGAAGATCTCGCACTTCGTCGGGTCGTTCGACTGGCAGTCGCTCAGCTTGCCCGGCAGCGACGCCGACTCCAGCAGGCCCTTACGACGCGTCAGATCACGCGCCTTACGGGCCGCGACGCGCGCCGTGGCCGCCTGGATCGCCTTGCGGATGATGTCCGCGGCCTCGTTCGGATTACGGTCGAACCAGTCGTTGAGGTGCTCGTGCACGACCTTCTGCACGAAGGTCTTCGCCTCCGTGTTGCCCAGCTTGGTCTTCGTCTGGCCCTCGAACTGCGGCTCGCCCAGCTTCACCGAGATGATCGCCGTCAGACCCTCGCGGATGTCCTCACCCGCGAGGTTGTCGTCCTTCTCGCGCAGGAACTTCTTCTCGCGCGCGTAACGGTTCACCAGACCCGTCATCGCCGCACGGAAGCCCTCCTCGTGCGTACCGCCCTCATGCGTGTGGATCGTGTTCGCGAAGGAGTACACACCCTCCGTGTACTGCGAATTCCACTGCATCGCGATCTCGACCGAGAGCATGCGCTCCTTGTCCTCGGCCTCGACGTCGATGACGGTCGGGTGGATCAGCTCACCCTTGCGCGAGTTCAGGTACTTCACGAAGTCGACGATGCCGCCCTCGTAGTGGTACGTGACCGTACGGACCTGGTCGTCCTCCGTACCGTCCGCCGTGTCCGCACCCGCCACGGCCTTCGCGGAGTCCCGCTCGTCCGTCAGCTTGAGCGTCAGACCCTTGTTGAGGAACGCCATCTCCTGGAAACGCCGCGACAGCGTCTCGAAGGAGTAGTCGGTCGTCTCGAAGACGTCCGGGTCGGCCCAGAAGGTGACAGAAGTACCGGACTCGTCCGTGGCCTCGTTACGGGTGAGCGGCGCCGTCGGCACACCGAGCTTGTAGTCCTGCGTCCAGCGGTGGCCGTCGCGCCTGACCTCGACAGCCACCCTCGACGACAGGGCGTTGACCACGGACACACCCACGCCGTGCAGACCGCCGGAGACGGAGTAGCCGCCGCCGCCGAACTTGCCGCCCGCGTGCAGAACGGTCAGCACGACCTCGACGGCCGGCTTCCCCTCCGACGGGACGATGTCGACCGGGATACCACGGCCGTTGTCGACGACGCGCACGCCGCCGTCAGCCAGGATCGTCACGTCGATCGTGTCCGCGTGACCAGCCATGGCCTCGTCGACGGAGTTGTCCACGACCTCTTGGACAAGGTGATGAAGACCACGCTCACCGGTCGAGCCGATGTACATGCCGGGCCGCTTGCGGACCGCGTCCAGGCCCTCGAGCACGGTGATCGCGCTGGCGTCGTAGGCCGCCGAGACGGCACCCTCGCCGCCCGCGACGACAGTGGAAGGAATGTTCTCGTTGGGGTCGCCGGAATCGGCCACGAAGCGCCCTTTCTGGCACAGCACGAACCGAAACCCCGACAAACGGGACCGGCCGCGTCGTTCTGTATAAGTCGACGTGTCCCGCAAGCGGGCGGGATTGTGCACCAGTCTACCGGTAGCGCGGACACTCATGGGGGTTTGCCGGTACCTGAGTACCCATGTGCCGTCCTGAACCGGCGCCGTCCGACTCCCCATATCCGGGAAGGGGCTCCAAGAGGCTCACGCGGGCATCCAGCGCTTCCGGCTGTCAAGCACCCGCCACCGTGAGCGACACCTCACGCCCACACCCGCGCCGCACCCGCTTCTCAGCCGTACGTATCCCCAGGACCCGTACTCCCCGGAGCCCGCAGCGCACCGAAACGACGCGGCGGACCACCCGGCCCCCAGATCTTGATCATCCGCACCGTGTCCCGGCCCAGATCACCGTTCAGCCGCGTCAGCAGCTCCCGCTGCATCAGCCGCAACTGCGTCGCCCACGCCGTCGAATCACACTGCACCGTGAGAACCCGCTCGTCCTCGTCATAACGCTGCGGCACACAGTGCTTCGCCAGATCCCCGCCCACGATCTCCGGCCACCGGCCCATCACACCGCCGACCGCCATCGGCATCTCCCAGCCGCGCTCCGTCTTCAACCGGTCCAGCGCCGCACCCAACGCCAGCGGATCACGCCCGTCCGCCCCCGAACCCGACCGCAAACCCCCACCACGCCCGGCCTGCCTCTTCTGCTGCGCCGCCGCACCCCGCGCCCGCGCCTGCTCCTTCGCCGCACGCAACGCCACCCGCGCCAGGTCGACCCCCGACGACTCCGGCGCCCTCAACGGCTCCGGCACCCTCGGCGGCTCCTGCGGCAACTCCCCGCCCGCCCCGCTCACACCACTCATACCCGCGCCACCTCGCCGCCGGACACCACATACCGCGCCCCCGACAACACCCCCGGTACATCGTCATCCACCGCGGCCGTCACCAGCACCTGCTCACCCGGCGCCACCAACTCCGCCAGCCGCTCCCGCCGCCGCGCGTCCAGCTCCGCGAAAACGTCATCGAGCACCAGCACCGGCTCATTGCCCTCGGCGCGCAGCAAATCGTACGAAGCCAGCCGCAACGACAACGCGTACGACCACGACTCGCCATGACTGGCGTAGCCCTTCGCCGGCAGCTGCCCCAGCTTCAGCACAAGATCATCCCGATGCGGACCGACCAGCGTCACGCCCCGCTCGATCTCCTGCTTCCGCGCTTCCGACAACGCCGCCACCAGCAGCCCGTACAACTCCTCACGCGACCGCACCGCCCCCGCACCTTCACCGACCGAACTCCGGTACTCCAACAACACCGGACCCCCGCCCGGCGCCAGCTGCTCGTACGCCTTGTCCGTCAACGGCTGCAACGTCGCGATCAGATCCAACCGCTGCGCCAACAGCTCCGCGCCCACCTGAGCCAGATGCTGATCCCACACATCCAGCGTCGACATGTCCATCGACCGGCCACCGTGCCGACGCGCCATCGCCGCCGACTTCAACAACGTGTTCCGCTGCTTCAGCACCCGCTCGTAGTCCGACCGCACCCCCGCCATCCGCGGCGACCGCGCCGTGATCAGCTCGTCAAGAAAACGCCGCCGCTCACCCGGATCACCCTTCACCAGAGCCAGATCCTCCGGCGCGAACAGCACCGTCCGTACGATCCCCAGCACATCCCGGGGCCTGACCTGCGACGACCTGTTGATACGAGCCCGATTCGCCCGGCCCGGATTCAGCTCCAGCTCCACCAGCTGCTGCCGCTCGCCCTGCGTCACAGCGGCCCGGATCACCGCCCGCTCCGCACCCATCCGCACCAGCGGCGCGTCCGAAGCCACCCGGTGACTGCCGAGCGTCGCCAGATACCCGACCGCCTCGACAAGATTCGTCTTGCCCTGCCCGTTCTGCCCCACGAAAACGGAAACGCCCGGATCGAGAGGGACCTCGACCCGGGCGTACGAGCGGAAGTCGGCCAACGACAGATGCGTGACGTGCATGACGTGCGCCGACCTTCTCCCAGCTCTGAACTGCTTACTTCTTCGACTCGACCGCGTGACCACCGAACTGGTTGCGCAGAGCGGCGATCATCTTCATCTGCGGGGAGTCGTCCTGCCGCGACGCGAAACGCGCGAACAGCGACGCCGTGATCGCGGGCAGCGGCACCGCGTTGTCGATCGCCGCCTCGACCGTCCAGCGGCCCTCACCGGAGTCCGCGGCGAACCCGCGCAGGTTCTCCAGGTGCTCGTCGTCGTCCAGCGCGTTGACCGCCAGGTCCAGCAGCCAGGAACGGATGACCGTCCCCTCCTGCCACGACCGGAAGACCTCACGCACGTCCGTGACCGAGTCGACCTTCTCCAGCAGCTCCCAGCCCTCGGCGTACGCCTGCATCATGGCGTACTCGATGCCGTTGTGAACCATCTTCGCGAAGTGGCCGGCACCGACCCTGCCCGCGTGCACCGAACCGAAATCACCCTCGGGCTTCAGGGCATCGAAGACCGGCTGGACCTTCGCCACGTTCTCGGCGTCGCCGCCGTACATCAGCGCGTAGCCGTTCTCCAGGCCCCAGACACCACCGGAGACACCGCAGTCGACGAAACCGATGCCCTTGAGGCCCAGCTCCACCGCGTGCTTCTCGTCGTCCGTCCAACGGGAGTTCCCGCCGTCCACGACCACATCGCCCGGCTCCAGCAGCTCGGCCAGCTCGTCCACCGTGGACTGGGTCGCGGCACCGGCCGGGACCATCACCCACACGACCCTCGGGCCCTTGAGCTTGGCCACAAGCTCCTCGAGGCTGTGGACATCGGCGACGTCCGGGTTGCGGTCGTAACCGATGACGGTGTGGCCTGCGCGGCGGATGCGCTCACGCATGTTGCCGCCCATTTTGCCGAGGCCGACGAGACCGAGCTCCATCAGAGATTCCTTAAGCGTTGTGGCGATTCGTACCCGGAGCCGAGCCTACGCCCGGCCCCCGGAGGCCTCAGCCCGAGAGCCGCACCGGCATGATCAGGTACTTGTACGCCTCGTCCGCCTCGGCATCCACCGCGGGCCTGCCGCTCAGCAGCGCCGGCTTCGTCGACGTCGTGAAGGACAGCTGGGCGACCGGCGAGTCGATCGCGCTCAGACCGTCCAGCAGGAAGGTCGGGTTGAAGGCGATCGAAATGTCGTCACCCTCGAGGTTCGCGTCGACCCGCTCCACAGCCTGTGCGTCGTCACTGGAACCCGCTTCGAGGATGAGCACACCCTGCTCGAAGCTGAGGCGCACCGGCGTGTTCCGCTCGGCGACCAGAGCCACACGCTTGACGGCCTCGACGAACGGCGCGGTCTCGATGACGGCGATCGAGTTGAACTCGGTCGGGAACAGCGTCCGGTACTTCGGCAGGTCACCCTCGAGCAGCCGCGTGGTCGTACGCCGGCCCGCGCCCTCGAAACCGATCAGGCCCTCGCCCGCACCGGAGCTGGACAGTGCGATGGTGACCGTGTCACCGCTGGTCAGTGACTTGGCGGTGTCAAGCAACGTCTTGGCGGGCACCAGGGCGACGGCCGATGCCTCCGGGTCCTCCGGCTTCCACATGAACTCGCGGACCGCGAAGCGGTAGCGGTCGGTGGAGGCCAGCGTGACCCGGTCGCCCTCGATCTCGATGCGTACGCCGGTGAGCACGGGCAGCGTGTCGTCACGGCCGGCGGCGATGGCCACCTGGGCGGCGGCGGAGGCGAAGACCTCACCGGGAACGGTGCCCGTCGCCGTCGGCATCTGCGGCAGCGCCGGGTACTCCTCCACAGGAAGCGTGTGGAGTGTGAATCGCGAAGAGCCGCAGACCACGGTGGCCCGTACACCGTCTGTGGAAATCTCCACCGGCCTGTTCGGAAGGGCGCGGCAGATGTCGGCGAGGAGCCGGCCGGAGACGAGAACGGTGCCGTCCTCCTCCACGTCCGCCTCGACCGAGACCCGCGCCGACACCTCGTAGTCGAAGCCGGAGAGGCTCAGTGCGCCCTCCTCGGCCTTGAGAAGAAGGCCCGCAAGGACAGGCACCGGCGGACGGGCCGGAAGGCTGCGAGCCGTCCAGGCCACCGCCTCCGCGAGTACATCGCGCTCAACCCGGATCTTCACCGGAACCGCCTCCTGCTTGTTGCTGGCTCGCCCTGCTGGCCGTCGTGGTCTGGGGTCGTCTGGCTGTGTTGCCGGGGACCAGTCTGACGCACGGCACCGACAGTCGGTGCGGCTCGGGGTCAAGTCGTGGCGAGAGGCGTCGCCGGCTCCGGGACCAAGTTGTGCACAGGCCCCTCTTCCAAGCGAATTCCGAGCTAACTCTAAGTGGGAGTAGTAGTAGGGCCTGTGGAAACGGTGGATAACCCCGTTTGCGCAGGTCAGCCGCACTTTTTTGTCCACCGCGCC
Organism: Streptomyces sp. NPDC055287; assembly: GCF_053646035.1. Taxonomy (NCBI): domain Bacteria; kingdom Bacillati; phylum Actinomycetota; class Actinomycetes; order Kitasatosporales; family Streptomycetaceae; genus Streptomyces; species Streptomyces sp. NPDC055287. The sequence continues at coordinate 166,987 of NZ_JBSHNE010000005.1, forward strand.
TGTGGGCGGAGCCGGTGGACAACTCGGTGTTTCTGTGGACGCGCAAAAGTTACACACACGCGGTGCACAGGCAGGGGTGACTTCTCCCCAGCGCTGTCCCCAGCTTTACCCATGTTCCCCACAGCCCAACCGACCTCCTTGGTGTGACCGCTTTCACTCGGGCCGGTGAGGGCGCGTGTTTCGTTGCCGAACAGTGGACAGAGGTGTGGATTAGCTGTGCACAAGACGGCCCAGCCTGTGGGCGGCCGGTGGACAACCAAGATCTCCCCCTGTGGACAGTTTTTCTGTCCACACCCTGTGGATGAAGGTTGACCACAAATCCACAACCATCTGACCTGGGGTGATCAAGTCTCAGGAACCGCACCTGTGGACCCATTCTGGACAACTTCTGGGTCCCCAGGGTGTGGACGGAACATCCTGCCCTCTTCTGTGGAGAACGGGGTCCCGCGGGCACGTATTCGAACACCGCGGACGGGCGGAACGACGAAGGGCGCCCGGGGAGTTCATCCCCCGGGCGCCCTTCGGCCGTGTTTCCGGCGCCGTATCAGCCGTTCTTGATGCGGTTCGTGAGCTCGGTGACCTGGTTGTAGATGGAGCGTCGTTCCGCCATCAGCGCGCGGATCTTGCGGTCGGCGTGCATGACCGTCGTGTGGTCACGGCCGCCGAACTGCGCGCCGATCTTGGGCAGCGAGAGGTCCGTGAGCTCCCGGCACAGGTACATCGCGATCTGCCGGGCCGTCACCAGCACGCGGCTGCGGGACGATCCGCAGAGGTCCTCCACCGTGAGCCCGAAGTAGTCCGCGGTGGCCGCCATGATGGCGCCTGCCGTGATCTCCGGAGACGCGTCCTCACCGCCGGGGATCAGGTCCTTGAGGACGATCTCGGTGAGGCCGAGATCCACCGGCTGCCGGTTGAGCGACGCGAACGCCGTCACCCGGATGAGCGCGCCCTCCAGCTCGCGGATGTTGCGCGAGATGCGGGACGCGATGAACTCCAGTACCTCCGGCGGGGCGTTCAGCTGCTCCTGCACCGCCTTCTTGCGGAGGATCGCGATGCGCGTCTCCAGCTCCGGCGGCTGTACGTCGGTCGTCAGACCCCACTCGAAGCGGTTGCGCAGCCGGTCCTCCAGGGTGACCAGCTGCTTGGGCGGCCGGTCGGAGGACAGCACGATCTGCTTGTTGGCGTTGTGGAGCGTATTGAAGGTGTGGAAGAACTCCTCCTGCGTCGATTCCTTGCTCGCCAGGAACTGGATGTCGTCGACGAGCAGGATGTCCACGTCGCGGTAGCGCTTGCGGAAGGCGTCGCCCTTGCCGTCGCGGATCGAGTTGATGAACTCGTTGGTGAACTCCTCGGAGCTCACGTAGCGCACGCGCGTGCCGGGGTAGAGGCTCCGCGCGTAGTGCCCGATCGCGTGCAGCAGGTGCGTCTTGCCGAGGCCCGACTCCCCGTAGATGAAGAGCGGGTTGTACGCCTTGGCCGGCGCCTCGGCCACGGCGACGGCGGCCGCGTGGGCGAAGCGGTTGGACGATCCGATCACGAAGGTGTCGAAGAGGTACTTCGGGTTGAGGCGGGCGTGCGGCTCGCCCGGGCCCGGGGTGGATGCCTGCGCGGCCAGGGGCCCGGGCGCGCCGCCGGACTGCATCGAGGAGCCGGGGCCGCCGCGGTGCGGTCCGGACTGGTCCTGGTGGTCGCGGCGCTCGGGGCGCTCGTGACGCGGCGGCTGGTCGTAGTGCGGCTGCTCGTACTGCTGGTGCTCGGGTGCCTGCTGCCGGTAGTCGTGCTGCTGCGGGCGGCCGGCGTACGGGTCGCGTTCCTGGAAGCCGCCGAGCCGGGGCTGCTGCCAGCCGTGGTCCTCCTGCGGGCGCGGCCAGGAACCCTGGTCGTGGCGGGGCTGGCGGTAGTCGGGGTAGGTGGGCCTGGCCGTCGGCAGGTCGTCGGCCGGCGGGCGGTGTCCGTACGTGTCGTACGGCTCGTGCTGGGGCTGCTGCTGGGGGGCGGGCTCGGCGGCGGAGTCGTCGACGGTGATCGCGATCCGGATCGGGCGACCGCACTCGCGGCTCAGCGTCTCGCTGATGAGCGGCGCGAGCCGGCCCTCGAGGACGCGCTTGCCCCATTCATTGGGTACGGCGAGCAGCGCCGTGTCGGCGACCAGGGCGAGCGGCTGGCAGCGTTCGATCCACTGCTTGTCCTTGGGTTCGATGCCCTGCTGGCCCTCTCCGAGGAGATGCTCCAGCACTCGTGGCCACACTGCGGCAAGATCGGCAGGTACGTCAGCCACAGGGCACGCTCTCTCACAGGTCCCACGAATGTGTGGTTCTTGGGACGGGATGGGAAGGACAGGCAAGGACACAACGGATAAGAATCCAAGTTCATGCACGGTAGTCGCGGGTCCTCACGTGCATCAAGTTGTTGTCCACAGCCTGTGCATAGTGGACCCTGGTGACGGGTCGGTTTGACCGGATGGCGTAGCCGCGCGTACCGTGACCAGGTCGAGTTGTCGATGGCTGCTGCCGCCTGCCTCCGATGGGCAATGATCACGGTCTGTGATCGTGAAGCGGTGCACACGGGCGTTGCGAGCTTCCTCGTGGGCGCACGGTGACAGCCAGGCGATGCCCCGCCACCACACCACTTCTGGAGCCCCCGAGTGAGCAAGCGCACCTTCCAGCCGAACAACCGTCGTCGCGCCAAGACCCACGGTTTCCGTCTCCGTATGCGGACGCGTGCCGGTCGCGCCATCCTGGCGACTCGCCGTGCCAAGGGCCGCACGCGCCTTTCCGCCTGATCACCTACAGGTCATGACGTGCTGCCTACCGAGAATCGGCTGAGGCGGCGCGAGGACTTCGCGACCGCGGTACGCCGAGGACGCCGGGCCGGACGCCCGCTCCTCGTCGTACACCTGCGAAGTAGCGGTGCAACGGACCCGCACGCGCCTGGGGAGAGCGTTCCCCAGCCGCGTGCGGGTTTCGTCGTCAGCAAAGCCGTTGGCAATGCTGTCGTACGGAACGTGGTGAAGCGCAGGCTTCGCCACCTGGTCCGCGCCCGTCTGGCGGAGCTGCCCCCCGGTAGCCTGGTTGTCGTACGGGCATTGCCCGGATCAGGCGATGCCGACCATGCACAGCTGGCCCGAGACCTGGATGCCGCGCTTGAGCGGCTGCTGGGAGGGGGCGCGCGATGAAGTACCCGCTGCTGGCTCTGATCAAGCTGTACCAGTGGACGATCAGTCCGTTGCTCGGGCCGGTCTGCCGGTACTACCCGTCGTGTTCCCACTACGGGTTTACGGCCATCGACCGGCACGGTGCGGTCAAGGGCACGGCCCTGACCGCCTGGCGCATTCTGCGGTGCAATCCGTGGTCGCCGGGTGGTGTGGACCACGTCCCGCCGCGCAGACGTCCGCGTTGGCACGAAGCGCTGCGCAATGCGTGGAGCGGCGACCGCGGCAGCAAGGGCGGGCAGCACTCCGCCGCTGAGATCAACCCGGCCGCAGAGACCTCGCCCAATGCTCAAGGAGCCTGATTAGTGGACACGATTGCCAGTCTGTTCAGCTTTATCACCACCCCAGTTTCCTGGGTCATCGTCCAGTTCCACACGATGTACGGGGCGGTCTTCGGACCTGACACGGGCTGGGCCTGGGGTCTGTCCATCGTGTCCCTGGTCGTGCTGATCCGGATCTGTCTTATCCCGCTGTTCGTCAAGCAGATCAAGTCGACGCGTGGCATGCAGGCGCTCCAGCCTGAGATGAAGAAGATCCAGGAGCGCTACAAGAACGACAAGCAGCGTCAGTCCGAAGAGATGATGAAGCTGTACAAGGAGACGGGTACCAACCCGTTGTCCTCGTGCCTTCCCATCCTGGCGCAGTCGCCGTTCTTCTTCGCCCTGTACCACGTGCTCTCCAGCATCGCCTCGGGCAAGACCGTCGGTGTTATCAACGACTCGCTGCTGGCGAGCGCGCGTGAGGCGCACATCTTCGGCGCTCCGCTGGCCGCGAAGTTCACGGACAGTGCGGCGGACATGGTGAAGTTCGACGCCTCTCTGGTCGACGTCCGCGTCGTCACCGCAATCATGATCATCCTGATGTCCGCGTCGCAGTTCTACACGCAGCGCCAGCTGATGACGAAGAACGTCGACCTGTCGGTGAAGACGCCGTTCATGCAGCAGCAGAAGATGCTGATGTACATCTTCCCGGTCATGTTCGCCGTCATGGGCATCAACTTCCCCGTCGGTGTCCTCGTCTACTGGCTGACCACCAACGTGTGGACCATGGGCCAGCAGATGTACGTGATCCACGGGAACCCGACTCCGGGCAGCAAGGCGCAGGCTCAGCTGCTGGAGCGGATGCAGAAGTCGATCGTCAAGCACGGCAAGGTGCGTGGCCGACGCGAGCGCAACGTGATCAAGCAGATCGCCGCCAAGGGCCGTGAGCGCAACGAGGCCGAGCGCAAGTTCGTGAAGGGTCTTGGTCTGGCGCGGCTGGCCGTGCAGCCTGATGGCACGGTGGCGAAGGGCGAGCCCGAGGTCGAGGCCGAGGGCGGCGCGACGCCGGACTCCGGCCCGAAGCGGCAGCAGCCCAAGCGTCTGACCAAGTCGCAGCGTCAGGCCGGCGCGGAGCCTGTGGCGAAGACCTCGCTGCAGAAGGAAGAGCCGCAGGACGACAAGCCCAAGACAGCCGGCAAGCCTTCTTCCGGTTCAGCACGCCAAGCCAAGTCCGGGCAGCGCAAGGGCCAGCAGCGGCCCAAGCACCCGTCCAAGAAGTAATAAGGAGTCCATCCCGTGACGGAAGGCACCACCTCCGCGCCCGCCGAGGCTGGCGACACCCTGACCCGCCTCGAGCAGGAAGGGGAAATCGCGGCCGATTACCTCGAGGGCCTGCTCGACATCACCGACCTCGACGGCGACATCGACATGGATGTCGAGGCCGACCGAGCCGCGGTTTCGATCATCAGCGACGCGGGCAGCCGTGATCTGCAGAAGCTCGTGGGCCGCGACGGTGAGGTGCTGGAGGCGCTTCAGGAGCTGACGCGTCTAGCTGTGCACCGCGAGACCGGGGACCGCAGTCGGCTGATGCTGGACATCGCGGGCTTCCGGGCCAAGCGGCGTGAGGAGCTCGCGGAGCTCGGCGCCAAGGCCGCGGACGAGGTGAAGGGCTCCGGTGCGCCGGTGAAGCTGGACCCGATGACGCCGTTCGAGCGCAAGGTCGTGCACGACGCGATCGCGGCCGCGGGGCTGCGCAGTGAGTCCGAGGGCGAAGAGCCGGAGCGCTTCGTCGTCGTGCTCCCGGCCTGATCGGCCTGTTTGTCTGTCGGCCCCGTCTGTTCGCAGGCGGGGCCGATCTTTGTCAGCCTGTTAGTCAGCCATCAGTTTCGGTAGCGCGGTACGGAAGGACGGTCCCCGTGACGGAGGAAGCAGAGCTTCCCCAGGCGCCTGAAGAGGCACGGGCGGTATTCGGTGAGTTCTTTCCAGCGGCCGTCCGGTACGCGGAGCTCCTTGCGGACGCAGGTGTCAAGCGAGGGCTGATCGGCCCTCGTGAGGTGCCGCGGCTGTGGGAGCGCCACTTGCTGAACTGTGCGGTGCTCTCCGAGGTGGTCCCGGAAGGGGTCACGGTCTGCGACGTGGGTTCGGGGGCCGGGCTTCCGGGCATTCCGCTGGCTCTGGTGCGCCCGGACCTGAAGATCACGCTGCTGGAGCCGCTGTTGCGGCGTACGAACTTCCTTCAGGAGGTCGTCGAGCTGCTGGGTCTGGAGCACGTGACGGTGGTGCGTGGCCGTGCGGAGGAAGTCCTCGGGAAGCTGCCGCCGGTTCATGTGGTGACGGCACGGGCTGTCGCTCCGCTTGACCGGCTGGCCGGGTGGGGGGTTCCCCTGCTCCGGCCGTACGGGGAGATGCTCGCCCTCAAGGGAGACACCGCCGAGGAGGAGCTGAAGAGCACCCGTTCCGCGCTGAGCAAGCTCGGTGTGGTGAAGACGGAAGTACTTCAGGTGGGTGAGGGTGTGGTGAACCCGCTGTCCACGGTCGTGCGCGTGGAGGTCGGGGAGAGCCCCGGAGGAGTTCGCTTCGCGGCCAAGCGGGCGAAGGCTGCGCGGCCGTCGCGTACACGTCGGCGGCGTTGATCTGCCCTGTTTATCAACGATGCTCCATACAAGCTGCCATACCTACGCATTGCGGAGTGTCGTGAGGGTGTAGATGCACCGCCGGTGCATCGTGTTTCACGTGAAACGTCGCTCTCTGCTGCAAGGAATCATCAGCCGCGGTCGTGCGGCTGCCGCACCGCGCGACCGCAGGCCCGGAAGAGGCACAGAGTTGTCCACAGAGGTGGATTTCTCCACAGAAGAACGGGCCTCGCTGGTTCATGACCCCGAAAGCATGGCACGCTCTGTGCATTGCGAGCCTGATGTCGAGGAGAGTGAATCCTTGCGGTCCGACGCCAACATCGCGGGACCGATGACCGACCCGGTCCCCGGTCCCCGAACCGAAACCTTGGGGGAGGATGTTTCACGTGAAACACCGCCCCCGATGGACGACACCCCTATTGGTCGTGCTGCCCAGCTGGCGGTAGAAGCTCTCGGCCGGGCCGGCGAGGGTCTGCCCCGCCCTGAGCAGACCCGCGTCATGGTGGTGGCCAACCAGAAGGGCGGCGTCGGGAAGACCACGTCGACGGTCAACCTTGCCGCTTCGCTCGCGCTGCACGGCGCCCGCGTCCTGGTGGTCGACCTTGACCCGCAGGGCAACGCTTCCACGGCACTGGGCATCGATCATCACGCCGAAGTTCCCTCGATCTATGACGTCCTGGTCGACAGCAGGCCGCTCTCCGAAGTGGTCCAGCCGGTCCCGGACGTCGAAGGCCTCTTCTGTGCCCCGGCGACCATTGATCTCGCCGGTGCGGAGATCGAGCTGGTGTCGCTGGTGGCTCGGGAGAGCCGTTTGCAGCGGGCGATCCAGGCGTACGAGCAGCCGCTGGACTACATCCTCATCGACTGCCCGCCCTCACTGGGCCTGCTGACCGTCAATGCGATGGTCGCCGGCGCGGAGGTGCTGATCCCCATTCAGTGCGAGTACTACGCGCTCGAAGGGCTGGGGCAGCTTCTTCGGAACGTCGATCTGGTGCGGGGACACCTCAACCCGGACCTGCATGTGTCGACGATCCTCCTGACCATGTACGACGGAAGGACCCGGCTTGCCTCTCAGGTGGCCGACGAGGTGCGTACCCACTTCGCCAAGGAGGTGCTCAGGACGAGCATCCCGCGGTCCGTACGTATCTCGGAAGCACCGAGCTATGGGCAGACGGTGCTCACCTATGACCCGGGATCCAGTGGATCGCTTTCGTACCTGGAAGCGGCCCGTGAGATCGCGCTGCGGGGCGTCGGGGTGCACTATGACCCGCAGCATGCCCACCTGGGCAACCAGAACAGCCAGCAGAGCATGTCGGAGGGGATCCAGTGAGTGAGCGACGTAGAGGATTGGGGCGTGGGCTCGGTGCGCTGATCCCAGCCGCTTCCCAGGAGCAGACGAGTCCGCCCGTGGGGGCGGCCTCGACGTCCCCCGGAGCCGTGCCGGTGCTGACCGCCGAGCGGGGGGTGGCGGCCGCCAAGGTGACTTCGCTTCCCGCGAGCGCTGTTCCACGTGAAACGGAAGCTTCCGCAATTGCTCCTCAGGGGGAGCCGGCGGGGCCGGGGGAGGTCGCCGGAGTTCACTTCGCCGAGCTTCCGCTGGACTCCATCAAGCCGAATTCGCGCCAGCCGCGTGAGGTGTTCGACGAGGACGCGCTCATGGAGTTGGTCACCTCGATCAAGGAGGTGGGGCTCCTCCAGCCCGTCGTCGTGCGGCAGCTGGGCCCTGAGCGCTATGAGCTCATCATGGGCGAGCGCCGCTGGCGCGCCTGCCGGGAGGCCGGTCTGGAGCGGATCCCGGCGATCGTCAGGGCCACGGAGGACGAGAAGCTTCTCCTCGACGCACTGCTGGAGAACCTGCACAGGGCGCAGCTGAACCCGCTGGAAGAGGCTGCGGCGTACGACCAGCTGCTGAAGGACTTCAACTGCACGCACGACCAGCTGGCGGACCGGATCGGGCGCTCGCGCCCGCAGGTCTCCAACACGCTGCGTCTGCTGCGGCTGTCGCCTTCGGTGCAGCGCAGGGTCGCGGCGGGCGTTCTGTCTGCCGGGCATGCGCGGGCGCTGCTCGCTGTGGAGGACTCCGAGGAGCAGGACCGTCTGGCGCACCGCATTGTGGCCGAGGGGCTGTCGGTGCGTGCGGTCGAGGAGATCGTGACCCTGATGGGCTCGCGCCCGCAGGGCTCTCCGAAGGCGAAGGGGCCGCGTGCGGGTGCCAGGTTGTCGCCCGCGCTGACTGGTCTCGCTTCCCGGCTCTCCGACCGGTTCGAGACCCGAGTGAAGGTCGACCTGGGGCAGAAGAAGGGAAAGATCGTCGTCGAGTTCGCGTCGATGGACGACCTGGAGCGGATTCTCGGGACGATGGCCCCCGGAGAGGGACGGGTCCTGGAGCAGGGGCTGTCCGAGGAGAAGGCGGAGGACGGCGAGAGCTGAGCCGCCGACCGAGCGTTGTTGCAGGGCGGGCCGTGTCCGGAGCAATCTGGAACACGACCCGCCCTTTGCTCTCCCTCGGTATCCGTCCGAACGCGGGGTGGATACGATGCGTTCTGGTATGGCGCATCCACCTTGGTTCACTTTGAGAGGGAGGGCGGGGGCCATGCGATCGGTGAGTCGCAGCCAACTGGTGACAGCGGGCCTGAGTGTCGGCGCCGTCGGAGGGTTCGTCGGCAGTCTGCTCCGGGAACGGGGCGTGCTCGCAGCCGCCCGTGACGCGGCAGGGGAAGGAAGCGAGGATCATCCTTCATGGGACGTCGGCTCGTACCGCTCACGCTGGACAATCTTCCGGACCTCCCGAAGCGCTGCCGGTCCTGCGTCTTCTGGGAACTTGATCCGGTCAGTGGAGAAGCAGCGGTAAAGGCGGGCACTCCGGAACTGGAGAAGGAAGCCTGGATCTCGGCTGTCCTGCTGGAGTGGGGGTCGTGCGGGCGGGTCGTCTACGTCGACGAGGTCCCGGCGGGCTTCGTGCTGTACGCCCCGCCGGCCTACGTACCGCGGTCGACGGCTTTCCCGACGAGTCCGGTGTCGCCGGACGCTGTGCAGCTGATGACAGCCTGGATCATGCCCAGCTATCAGGGTCAGGGGCTGGGGCGCGTGATGGTGCAGACCGTCGCAAAGGATTTGCTGCGGCGGGGATTCAAGGCCATCGAGGCCTTCGGTAACGCCCGCTGGACGGAGCCCGCGTGTCTGCTGCCGGCGGAGCATCTACTGTCGGTCGGTTTCAAGACCGTACGGCCGCATCCGCTGCATCCGCGGCTGAGGCTGGAGCTGCGAACCACGCTTTCCTGGAGGGAAGACGTCGAGCTCGCTCTCGACAGGCTGCTGGGGGCGGTCCAGAAGGAGCCGGTGCTCCGTCCGCTGTGAGGTCCTGAAAACGGGTGGGGGCTCATCCCTGACAGGGATGAGCCCCCACCCGTTTCACGTGAAACAAGGTTCGGCGGTCAGGCCTTGGTGACCTCTTCGCCGATGAACTCGTCGAGGTCGCGCAGGAGGGCTGCCTTCGGCTTGGCGCCGACGATGGTCTTGGCGACCTCGCCGCCCTGGTAGACGTTCAGCGTCGGGATGGACATGACGCCGTACTTGGCTGCGGTGGCCGGGTTCTCGTCGATGTTGAGCTTGACGATCTCGATCTGGTCGCCGTGCTCAGCCGCGATCGCTTCGAGCGACGGGGCGATCTGGCGGCAGGGACCGCACCAGGCGGCCCAGAAGTCCACCAGTACGGGCTTGTCGCTCTTGAGGACGTCCTGCTCAAAGGATGCGTCGGTCACGTTCTTCAAGGTGCCGGCCACGGCAGCCTCCTTAACTTCGGGTGGGGTGTGGGGTGGGGCGGGAAGGTCAGGCGGCGGCGGTCTTCTCGGGCTCGGCCACCTTGTCGGTGTCGGCCAGAGCGGCCAGGAAGCGCTCGGCGTCGAGTGCGGCAGAGCAGCCGGTGCCGGCGGCCGTGATGGCCTGCCGGTAGGTGTGGTCGACGACGTCACCGGCGGCGAAGACACCGGTGAGGTTGGTGCGCGTCGACGGTGCGTCGACCTTCACGTAGCCCTCTTCATCGAGCTCCAGCTGGCCCTTGAACAGCTCAGTGCGCGGGTCGTGGCCCACGGCGATGAACAGTCCGGTGACGGGCAGCGGGGTGATCTCGCCGGTCTTGGTGTCCCGCAGGGTCAGGCCCGAGAGCTTCTGGTCGCCCTCGAGCTCGGCGACCGAGCTGTCCCAGGCGAACTTGATCTTCGGGTCGGCGAAGGCGCGGTCCTGCATGGCCTTGGAGGCGCGCAGGGTGTCCCGGCGGTGGACGATGGTGACGGACTTGGCGAAGCGCGAGAGGAAGGTCGCCTCCTCCATCGCGGTGTCGCCGCCCCCGACGACGGCGATGTCCTGGTCCTTGAAGAAGAATCCGTCGCAGGTGGCGCACCAGGAGACACCGCGGCCGGAAAGCGCGTCCTCCTTGGGCAGGCCGAGCTTGCGGTGCTGGGAGCCTGTCGAGACGATGACTGCCTTGGCGCGGTGGACCGTACCGGAGGTGTCGGTGACGGTCTTGATGTCACCGCTGAGGTCGACGGAGACGATGTCGTCCGGAACGAGCTCGGCGCCGAAGCGCTCGGCCTGAGCGCGCATGTTGTCCATCAGGTCGGGGCCCATGATGCCGTCGCGGAACCCGGGGAAGTTCTCCACGTCGGTGGTGTTCATCAGAGCACCGCCTGCGGTCACCGCGCCCTCGAACACCAGCGGCTTCAACGACGCACGCGCGGTGTACAGCGCGGCGGTGTAGCCGGCGGGCCCGGAGCCAATGATGATCACGTTTCGGACGTCGCTCACGGGTTTTTTCCTCGTCTCTGCGGACTGCCTGCTGCCTACGGGGGCCTGTCTAGGACTCTCACCCCACCCAACGGATCCTACGGGGCATGCATTCCCGAGGTGTCCGGGCCCATTCGGGCCCGATGTCAACGGCGGGGGTAGGCCTGTGTCAGCAGAATCTCACCCTTGACGGGTGGAGCAGCACCGTCACACGCGGCATCGACGACGTAGGCCTGCACCCGCGTCGCGTCGGTGGGATGCGGAAGTACGAGGAGGAAGGCCTTCTTGCCGTCGTACGTCCCTTCCTCCGCGGCTAGCGGCGCGGTGTTGCGGCCGGTTCCTTCCTGGACGCAGGGGGGCACCAGCACGTCGGTTCCCCGAAGAGGGGTGTGGGACTCGACGTCCGTAGAGGGGGCGTTCTCGGTCTTCTCTTTCGACATGGGCTGCTGGGAGATCAGGCCCTGCACCCGGTTCTCCAGGACAGTGGCGGAGAACGTGGGCCCGGACGACCGCTTGGCTGTGGCGCTCCTGTCGGCGGATGCGTCCTTGCCGTCCGGTGACTGGAAAGACTGCAGCAGGAGCACGCCCATGCCGAGGGCAGCCGTTCCGAACACGGCGCCGATCACGGCACTGCGCCTACGGCGCTTTGCCCTGCTGTCCCGGCCGGGGCCGGTGGTCGCGCGCGGGCGTCCGGCGGGGCGGTCTGAGGGGGCGGGTTCGGCAAGATGCGGGGCGGGCGCTGTTTCACGTGAAACACGCGCGGTCTCGGCGGGCGACGTGGAGTCCAGGAGCGCTTCGGCGGCCAGCGCCGCGTCGATGCGGCCTGCGACGTCGGCGGGCATCCGGTGCGTGCCGGGCAGGGTGCCGAGCAGTCCGCGGATCTCTTCCAGGGAGGACTGCACGTCGGCGCACAGCGCGCACCCCTCGAGATGCCGGCGTACGTCCGCCGTGCGGGAGGGCATGAGGAGGCCCTCGGCGAGGTCGGAGATCTCTGAGACGTCCGGGTGCTGAGTCGTGCCGGCCGTCGATGTCATGCGCGCCCACCTCCGCCCTTCACCGCAGCAGGATCGCTTGGTCCCGCATCCTTTGGTCCTGCATCCTTTGGTCCCGACGCCGGTGGGACGGATGCCCCGGGCGTCCGGTTCCTTCCCCCGGCGTGGCCCTCGCTACCCCTGGCATCGGCGCGCAGATGGGTGAGGAGTGGCAGCAGCCGGGCGCGGCCGCGCGCACAGCGGCTTTTCACCGTTCCTGTCGGCACATCGAGGACGCGGGCGGCCTCCGCCACCGGGTAACCCTGCATGTCCACGAGAACCAGTGCGGCCCGTTGCTCGGGGGGCAGGGTGGCCAGGGCCGCGATGAGCTCTCTGTGGAGGTCCTGGCGCTCCGCCGGCGCCTCGGCGGACTCGTGTGGTTCCAGGAGCTGGTCCAGGCGGTCGGCGTCGTCGACGGGAGCGGTCTTGCGGGACGCCGCCTTGCGTGCCCGGTCGAGGCAGGCATTGACGGTGATGCGGTGCAGCCAGGTGGTGACGGCGGACTGGCCGCGGAAGGTGTGGGCGGCGCGGTAGGCGGACACCAGGGCGTCCTGGACCGCGTCAGCGGCCTCCTCGCGGTCGCCGAGCGTGCGCAGGGCCACGGCCCACAGCCGGTCGCGGTGGCGCCGTACGAGTTCGCCGAACGCGTCGGGGTCGCCTTTGACGTGGGCGGCCAGGAGGTCCTGGTCGCTTGTGGCGTTGAGCGCGGCGTCGTCCAACGGTGAGCCCCCTCCCCCTGTGTACCGGTCAGCCCGTGACCCTGATCTCCGAGATTCCGCCACGGAAGCGGTCGGCGGAGCCGTCGGTCGGCAGAGACGTGATGTGGATCAGGATGTACCGGGTGCGGACCGGCTTGTCGAGAGTGGCTTGGAGCTTGCCTTCTACCGGCCCGCGTTCGGTCATCTGCTGCGAGAAATCGGAAACGGCGGCCGGATTCGAGGCGTCTTCTGCGGCGGCGAGTACTTCTACGGTCTGCCCGCTCCGGTACATGTCGATATCGATGCCGGACACGTCCTTGACGCTTCCGAGATCGACGATGATCCCGCTGCCGTCCTTGCGGTGCGGGAGATTGCCGAAGTTCGCGAATCCGCGGTACTGCCCGGTGACCCAGGCGGTGCCGGTGTCACCGTCGATGCTGTTCGCTACCTCTTCCGGCTCTATCCCCGAGCCGTTCGGGGCGAACACCGACGCGTCGGCGATGCGCAGCGGCTTCGGGTCAGGCCTCTTGGGCGCCTCGTCGTCGCTCGGCTGCGAGGTCTTCGTCTCACCGGAGTCGTTGTCGCGGTCCAGGAGCGTGTCCGCGAGCTGCCAGCTGCCGAGGCCGAGCGCGGCGATGAGCAGTGCGGCCACGCCCCACTTGAGGACTTTCCCGGTGCGGCTCTGGAGAGGGCCCGGGGGCACGGCCGTGACGGCCTGGGTGACGGGCATGCCGGGGTGTGGCCCCGGCCTTCCGTAGGTGCCCTGCTGGTAGGTGGTGCGCTGGTACTCCGGCGGGGCGGTGAAGGTGGGCTCCGGCGGGCGGATGCGGGGCATCGCGGCAACGGCCTTCGCCAGCTCGTCGGGGGTCGTGCAGGGCGGTTCCTGGCGCGAGGCGGTAGCGCCGTCGTTGACCAGGGCTCGCATGGCGAGCTCCGAGAGGCCCCGGTGGATGCCGGCCCGTACCTGGTCGGGGGCGATCAGCCCGACGCCCTTGGGCAGCCCTGAGAGTCCGTATGCGTCCCTCTCGTACGGCCAGCGCTGGGTCAGGGCGGCGTACAGCAGCGCGCCGATGGCCTCGGTGTCGCTGCGCTGCGGGCGGTCGGAGGAGATTCCGCGCAGGGCGGCGTTCACCGCGAGACCGCGGATGCGGTACTGGCCGGAGGAGGTCCGCAGGATGGCGCCCGGCGTGAGCCTGAGGTGGGCGAGGCCCTCGCGGTGTGCGGCGGCCATGGCCTGGGAGATCTGGCTGACGAGCTGGTACGCCTCGTGGGCCTCCAGCGGTCCGGAGGCGAGGAGCGCCGTCAGTTCGGTGGCGTCGGGCAGCCACTCGTGGACGACGTAGACAAGATCGTTCTCTTCCACCGCGTCCAGGACCTGCACGAACCTGGGATCGCCGAGCAGGGCCGACGAGCGGGCCGCGGCGAGCACAGACCTGGCCCGCGGGTGGTCCGCGGGCAGCAGGTGTACGCCGACGGCGCGGCGCAGTTTCTCGTCGACCGCCCGCCAGCTGCTGAATCCGTCCAGACGGGTGACGCATTCTTCGAGCCGGTAGCGTCTCGCGAGCTTGTGCCCGCTGTGGAGCTCAGGTGTCGCGATGGGGGGTTCGGCGCCTTGGCGCTCGCCGTCCGCGTCGCTCTTGCTCTCGTCCGCTGGCTCCTGGGCTTCTTCCACCCCGTCGGCCGTGGCCTTGTCCGCCTTGGCGGCCAGCGGTTCATCACCGCTGTTGTCTGCCACGTCGACGGCAGCCGTGCTACGTTCCGCCACCGTCGTTCCTGCCTCCCCATCCGTTGCGCGCTGTTGAACAGCCATGCCAATTGTGCCCACAGTCCGGCGCTATGCACGACACGCGGCGGCCGGTGATGGTTGTGCGGGGCCGCCCGGCCGTTTAGCGCCCGAGGCGTCCGCGCACCATGCCGACCATGGCGTTGAGCTCCACGATCCGCATCCTCTTCGCGGCGAGGAAGAACACCCCCAGCAGGACGATGCCGCCCGCGACCAGTGCGGCGAGCGATCCGAGGGCGTCACTGCCCAGGACGCGCATGATGCCGTAGGCGGCGCCGCCGCCGAGGATCGCCGCCGGTACGGAGGCGCCGGAGAGCCTGGCGTACGTACGCAGGACGTGAGTGCCGTCCAGGTCGCCGCCCAGCCGGTTGCGCAGGCGCCGCCAGGCCACGCCGACGCCGATGGCGTAGGCCAGGCCGTACGAGCCCGCCATGCCGACCACGGCCCACTGAGCGGGCAGGACGACGTAGCAGACGGCCGAGGCAGCGGCGTTGACCGCGGCGACGATGACGGTGTTGTAGAAGGGGGTGCGGGTGTCCTCGTACGCGTAGAAGCCGCGCAGAACGACGTACTGCACGGAGTACGGGATGAGGCCGAGGCCGAAGGCCATCAGGGTGAAGCCCATGGCCTGGGCGCCCTGGTGGCCGGTGGACGCGAACAGCAGGGTGCACATGGGAACGCCGAGCGCCAGGAAGGCGAAGGCGACCGGGACGATGGCGACGGCCGAGTTGCGCAGTCCCTGCGAGATGTCGTCACGGACGGCGCCCGGGTCGTTGTCATGTGCGGCGCGGGAGATGCGGGGCAGCAGGGCGGCCATGACGGAGACCGTGATGATGGCCTGCGGCATGCCCCAGATCAGCTGGGCGTTCGAGTAGGCGAGGATGCCCGCGCCGTCCTTGCCCGACGCCTTGCCCGCCGCGGTGGCGAGCTGGGTGACGACGAGGACGCCGGCCTGGTTGGCGAGAACGAACAGGACGGTCCACTTGGCGAGCTTGACTGTCTTGCCGAGCCCGTGGCCCTTCCAGTCGAAGCGGGGGCGGTAGCGGAACCCGGTTTCGCGCAGGTACGGGATCATCGCGAGGGCCTGGACGGCGAGGCCGAGCAGGGTGCCGATCCCCAGGAGCCTGATGCCCTCGTCCGGGATGGTCCGCACGCCCATCTGCGATTCGGAGGAGGCTCCGTACACCCAGATGAACAAGCCGAACGTGGCGATCATGACGATGTTGTTGAGGACCGGGGTCCACATCATCGCGCCGAACTTGCCGCGGGCGTTGAGGATCTGTCCCATGACGACGTGCACACCCATGAAGAAGATCGTGGGCAGGCAGTAGCGGGCGAACGTGACGGCGACGCTGTTGGCCGCTTCGTTGTCCGCGATCGACACGGACATCAGGCGGACCAGCAGCGGGGCCGCGAACACCGCGAGGGCCACGATCGCACCCAGCGCCACCATGACGAGGGTCAGCAGGCGGTTGGCGAAGGCCTCGCCGCCGTCCTCGTCGTTTTTCATCGCCCGCACAAGCTGGGGCACGAACACCGAGTTGAGACCGCCGCCTACGGTGAGGATGTAGATCATCGTCGGCAGGGTGTACGCCACGGTGAAGGTGTCACCGAGCAGGGCCGCGCCCAGCGCCGCGGTGATCACGAGGCTGCGCACGAAACCGGTGAGGCGGGAGACCAGCGTGCCCGCGGCCATCAGCGCGCTCGACTTCAGCACACTGGCCGCGCGCCCCGCCGGCTTTTTGGGCGGCACGGGGGCCGGGACCGGCTCGGGAGCAGCCGTGGGGGCGGGCTGCCCGGGTGCCTGCTGGTCGCGGTAGAGATGGGCGAACGCGTCCGCCTGCTCCGGGATCTCCTCGCCCGCCTTGGAGACCAGGTCGTCCACGCCCACGAACTCGGTGGTCACCGCGTTGTCGCCGTACGGCAGACGGCGCGAAGGTCCGTCCGGTTCGGGCGGCGGGGTCTGCGCCCATACATGCGGGTCCGGGCCATACTGCGGCGCGGCCGGCTGCTGGTACAGCGGCTGCGGCTCCTGATAGGTGCCGGGCGGCGGCGGAGGGTGCGAGGCGCGGTCGTAGAGCGCCTCCGTCACCGGATCCTGCGCGGAGGGGTCCTGGGAGCGGTACGGATCGTGACTGTAGGCGTCCTGGACATACGGGTCCGGAGCGGCGTTCGGCTCCTCGGCGGACTCGGGATGCTGCGGCGCCGGCACATGGCCTGCCTCCGGGGGCTCCGGGGGCACGCCCCGGAAAGGCGCGGTGCCACTCGCGCCCTGTCCACGGTCACCGTCGTACGGCGCGTTCACTGGTGCTCCCCTCGAGCTTCCTGTTCCGGCGAGCTGTGCCCCGCTGGGTGTACGGCCGGGGATCCGGGGACTCTCTCCCGGGAAGACGCTGCATTGCAACCCCACCTCATCGTCCCCGGCCGACCGGCCACGGCGTAGCTCAACGGTCCACTTTCTCACCCGTGCCCGACGGGTTGCCGCTTTCGGGACCGGTGTCCGGCGCCGGGTCACTCGGCTGCTCGGAGTCGTCACCCTCGCTGCCGCCGCCGTTGTCGTCCCCGTCGGCGGCCTCGCGGGCCGCCGCGCGCTTGCGCTGGGTGTACATCCGGACGCCGGCGAGGACGAGCAGCAGCACACCGCCGGCGATGACGAGCATCACGGTCGGAGTGAATTCGTTCACGTCGACCGTGAACTCCATCTGGCGGCCGTACGGCGTGCCGTCCTCGGTGTAGAGCTGCGCGATCACGGGGACCGGGCCGTTGGCGTTGGCGGTGGCCGTGAACTTCACCGACTGGCTGTGGCCGCCCGCCACCTTCACCCGTTGCTCGGCGACGCTCTGGTCCCCGTCCAGCTTGAGACGGGTGGGCTTGGTGGACCTGAGCCGCAGCACCAGGTTCTCGACGCCCTGCACCAACTGGTTCTGCACGGTCACGGGCACCGTCGCGCTGCGCCCCGACAGGGTCGCGTCGGACTTCTGGATGAGCTGCACCTCGTCGGTGAGGCTCACCAGATAGCTCTGCACCCCGTCGCGGTACTTCTGGGCCTTCGGCTCACTGCCGCGCCACGACGTCGACATGGCGCGGTTGATCGCGTTGCCGAAGGGAGTGATCACCCGGTCGGGGGAGGTGAGGATCACCTTGAAGTTGTCGAGCTTGTCCTGCGTGGTCTTGATGTTCCGGAACGCCCTGACCGGAAGCTCGTGCTTGCTCAGCGACCGGGGGTACGAGGCCTGGCCCGGCACGTCGGTCGTGGCACTGGCATCGGGCTTGGCCTTCGCGGCGGCCACCAGGTCCAGCGGCTGCGACCAGCGCTGCGCGTCGAGGCTGTGCAGGGCGCTCGCCATCGACTGCGCCTGGCTGGCGGACGGCAGGCGCTGCGGGGCGACGACGACGCTGCGCTGCTTCTCCTCGTCCTGAAGGGTTACGGCCAGGGTCTGGGCGAGGAATTTCTGCACGGCCAGGGTGGAGTTCCCGGCCTTGGACATGTCGCCCTCGAAGGCGGTGGAGAGCCGGGAATCGGCGACCACCGCATTGGTGCCGCCGCCGATCGGCCGGGTCGCGGTGGGCGTGTACGGCAGGCCGCGCGTCTCGGTGAGGCTGTCGCTGCGGGCGATCACGTTGTGGGCGCCGGCCGAGGTGGCGACATCGACGACCGACGGGTCGACGGCTCCGTTCACCGGCCAGGCGAAGTCGGTGGAGGGTTCCGTCTGGAGGATCGACTTCACGGCCGTCGCGGCGACGTCGGTCGCGCGCCGCAGGTGACTGAGGGAGCCCGGAATCTCCTTGCCGCGGTGTGCCAGGGAGGCAAGGTCGGGGTCGGCGAACGGCAGCGCCACGACCTTCCGGCCCTCCACCGCTTTCTCGAGATCGCTCAGCCACTGGTTGGCCACGGCCTGGTACTTGCCCGCGACGGTCGATTCGCCGTCTTCGGACCTGATCCGATAGCTCTGCGTCATGGCGTTGACGGTGGCCAGCAGGTCCGGGTCGACGACCCATGTCACCGGCAGCTCATTGCCGAGCGACACCAGCTGATTGAGGCGCCCGCCCGGGGCCAGCTCCGCGCCCAGGTTGTCGTTCTCGAAGACCGGGGTCTGCTGCTCGTCCGAACCCGTTTCCGCGGTCAGATGCGTCGAGGAGATCAGCGGCCAGAGGTAGGTGAGCTGGGTCTTCTTCTCCGTGGCGTCGGGCTGCCAGGGCAGGAACGTCTTCTGGATGCCCAGTGTCTGCTCGTACGGATGGCTCGGGGTCTGGCCCGAAAGGGATACTCCGAGCTGGTAGACGCCCTGGTCCTCGAGGTCCAGCCTGTCGACGGGCACCGTGATGCTGAAGTCCTCGCTGATGCCGGACGGGAGCTTCGCGAACTTCTTCGTGAACTTTCCGCCGAGCTCCGCGGGATCCAGCCCGTCCGTGTCCTGGCTGCGCTCGTCCGCCGCGTCGATCGCCGTTCTGCCGGCCAGACGCGGTCCCACGCTGAGCCCGACGTGCGCGTCGGTGACGGCTTCCTTGCCCCTGTTGGTGACCGTGCCGGAGACGGTGACCTTGTCACCCTCCACCGGGGCTCCTGGGGTCAGTGCGTCCAGGGACACATCAACCGTGCGCGAGCCCGTGGCGTCGTCGGCGGCGTGCGCCGGCGCGGCCGCCGGGAGGCACAGGAGGCCCGCCACCAGGGGGGCGCCCGCGAGCAGCCCCGCCGTGCGCCGCAGCCACCGGCGGGCAGGTGAGGGAACCATCCCCTGAAAGTCTGCCGCCTCGGCCACGCCCACGCCCGTCCCTAGTCTTCGTCTGCTGCTGGTGTTGGTTGTCGGTTCTTGCGTCCACGCATGGTAACGAGGTGCGCTGTGGCGAAGTGCTGCCCACTGCTCCACATGATCGGAAGAGTCTTGTCGGGCGGCAATAAACGGTGAAGCTCAGGACGGCCGGGGCACGTACCCTTTTCTGTTGTGCCGAACGCCAACGAAGACAATCCCAGTGCCCTGAATCAGGTGCAGCGCCGCGCGGTCAGTGAACTGCTGCGGGTCTCCCCTGTCGCCGACGATCTCGCGCGCCGTTTCCAGGAGGCGGGCTTCAGTCTCGCGCTCGTCGGCGGATCGGTCAGGGACGCGTTGCTCGGCCGCCTCGGCAACGACCTGGACTTCACGACCGACGCCCGGCCCGACGACGTACTGAAGATCGTCCGTCCATGGGCGGACTCGGTGTGGGAGGTCGGGATCGCCTTCGGCACGGTGGGGTGCCAGAAGGCCGGCTACCAGATCGAGGTCACGACGTACCGCTCCGAGGCGTACGACAGGACCTCGCGCAAGCCTGAGGTGTCCTACGGCGACTCCATCGAGCAAGACCTCGTACGCCGCGACTTCACCGTGAACGCGATGGCCGTCGCCCTCCCGGAGAAGGAATTCGTCGATCCGCACGGGGGTCTCGAAGACCTCGCGGCCCGGGTCCTGCGTACGCCCGGCACCCCCGAGGAGTCGTTCTCCGACGACCCGCTGCGGATGATGCGCGCCGCGCGGTTCGCCGCACAGCTGGGCTTCGAAGTGGCGCCCGAGGTCGTCCAGGCGATGACGGCCATGGCGGAACGCATTGAGATCGTCTCGGCCGAGCGGGTGCGTGACGAGTTCAACAAGCTGATTCTCTCCGCCAACCCCCGCAAGGGTCTGCGGCTGCTTGTCGACAGTGGGATCGCCGGATCCGTGCTCCCCGAACTGCCGGCACTGCGCCTGGAAAGTGATGAGCATCACAAGCACAAGGACGTCTACGAGCACTCGCTGACGGTCCTGGAGCAGGCCATGGACCTGGAAGAGGCTGGGCCGGACCTGGTGCTGCGGCTCGCGGCGCTGCTGCACGACATCGGGAAACCGAGGACGCGGCGCTTCGAGGAGGACGGCCGGGTCTCCTTCCACCACCACGAGGTGGTCGGCGCGAAGATGACGAAGAAGCGCATGACCGCCCTCAAGTACTCGAACGACATGATCAAGGACGTGTCGCTGCTGGTGGAGCTGCACCTGCGCTTCCACGGCTACGGGACCGGTGAGTGGACCGACTCTGCCGTACGGCGGTACGTCCGTGACGCGGGCCCGCAACTGGAGCGGCTGCACAAGCTGACCCGCTCGGACTGCACGACGCGCAACAAGCGCAAGGCCGGCGCGCTCTCGCGGGCGTACGACGGGCTGGAGGAGCGCATCGCGCAGCTCCAGGAGCAGGAGGAGCTGGACGCCATCCGGCCGGATCTGGACGGAAACCAGATCATGGAGATCCTCGGCATCAGGCCCGGCCCGGAGATCGGCAAGGCGTACAAGTTCTTGCTGGAGCTGCGCCTGGAGAACGGTCCGATGGAGCATGACGCGGCGGTCGCGGCGCTCAAGGAGTGGTGGGCGACGCAGGGCTGAAGTCACGTTTCACGTGAAACATGACGACGGGCGTATGCGGTGAGGGGCGGTGTTTCACGTGAAACACCGCCCCTCACCGCATCAGGGCATGGTCGTTTGACGCGGCTATGCGCTGCCAACTCGGTTCCAGTGGAACAAGGTTGCGGCGACCGCCGCGTAGATCATCGCGACCGTGACTACCAGGGCAGCCGAGCGGCCGTCGTCGGGCAGCATCACCGCCGCCGTCGCCGCAGCGCCCACGAAGGCGACGTTGAACAGCACGTCGTAGATCGAGAAGATTCGCCCGCGATACGCGTCGTCGACCGACGACTGCACCACCGTGTCCGTGGTGATCTTCGCCGCTTGCGTCGTCAGCCCGAGCACGAAGGCGGCGACCATCATCGGCACGGGCTCGAAGGGCAGCGCCAGAGCCGGTTCGAGCACGGCGGCCGACCCCGCGCACGTGACCATCCACCCGTACGGTCCGAGCCGCCCCACCGCCCACGGCGTCAGTACCGCGGCCGCGAAGAATCCCGCCCCCGAAAATGCGGCGGCGACCCCGAGCAGCGCCAGTCCCTCGGACCCGTCCCCCTGCCCTTCGGACCACGCGTACCGGACGAGCATCAGCACCATGACCGTCAGGGCGCCGTAGCAAAAGCGCATCAACGTCATAGCGGTCAACGCGCGTGCCGTGGCCGGGCGCTGGGCCAGGTGCCGCATGCCGTCGGTGAGGCCCCGCGCCGTGGAGGCCAGAGCGGCCCCCAGCCGGGGCTGTACCTGATCAGGGCTGGGGCCGAGCAGCTCACGGCTCATGCGCAGCGACGACAGCGCGGCGCAGAGATAGAGCGCCGCCCCCAGCAGCACGACCACGGCGTCGGAGTCCGATGCCACCAGCCGTACGGCGAAGGCGAGGCCGCCGCCCGCGGTGGCAGCGAGCGTACCGGCGGTCGGGGACAGCGAGTTGGCCATGACGAGCCGGTCGGCGTCGACCACGCGCGGCAACGCGGCCGAAAGCCCGGCCAGGACGAAGCGGTTGACGGCGGTGACGGAGAGGGCCGAGGCGTAGAAGAGCCAGTCGGGCACCGACGCGAGGATCAAAAGCGCGGTGCCGCAGGCGAGGACCGCCCGCAGCAGGTTCCCGTACAGGAAGACCTGCCGGCGCTGCCAGCGGTCGAGCAGTACGCCCGCGAAGGGACCGACCACCGAATAGGGGAGCAGCAGTACGGCCATCGCCGAGGCGATCGCGCCGGGCGACGTCTGCTTCTCGGGGGAGAAGACGACGTACGCGGCGAGCGCGACCTGGTAGACGCCGTCCGCGGACTGCGAGAGCAGCCGGACCGTCAGCAGGCGGCGGAAGTCGGTCAGGCGCAGGAGTACGCGCAGATCACGTACGACGGGCATGCGAGCAAGCGTCACACACGTCGAGGGTCCCCGGGCGGATTAGCCCGGGGACCCTCGACGATCTGCCTGCGTGGAGCTTCAATCGAAGCAGGCGGAGCTGGCGCAGCAGGATGAGCTTTAGCGCTCGACCTCGCCCTTGATGAAGCTCTCGACGGCGCGGTGGGCCGCGTCGTCGAAGTACTGCACCGGCGGGGACTTCATGAAGTACGAGGACGCGGAGAGGATCGGGCCACCGATACCGCGGTCCTTGGCGATCTTCGCGGCGCGCACGGCGTCGATGATGACACCCGCGGAGTTCGGGGAGTCCCACACCTCGAGCTTGTACTCCAGGTTCAGCGGAACGTCACCGAAGGCACGGCCCTCGAGGCGTACGTACGCCCACTTGCGGTCGTCGAGCCACGCGACGTAGTCCGACGGGCCGATGTGGACGTTGTCGGCGCCCATGTCGCGGTCGGGGATCTGCGAGGTGACGGCCTGCGTCTTCGAGATCTTCTTGGACTCCAGGCGCTCACGCTCGAGCATGTTCTTGAAGTCCATGTTGCCGCCGACGTTCAGCTGCATCGTGCGGTCCAGGATGACACCCCGGTCCTCGAACAGCTTCGCCATGACGCGGTGCGTGATGGTCGCGCCGACCTGCGACTTGATGTCGTCGCCGACGATCGGGACACCGGCCTCGGTGAACTTGTCCGCCCACTCCTTGGTACCGGCGATGAAGACCGGAAGAGCGTTGACGAAGGCGACCTTGGCGTCGATGGCGCACTGCGCGTAGAACTTCGCAGCGGCCTCGGAACCGACGGGCAGGTAGCAGACGAGGACGTCGGCCTGCGTGTCCTTGAGGACCTGGACGACGTCGACCGGGGCCTCGTCGGACTCCTCGATGGTCTGGCGGTAGTACTTGCCCAGGCCGTCCAGGGTGTGACCGCGCTGCACCGTGATGCCGGAGTTCGGTACGTCGCAGATCTTGATGGTGTTGTTCTCGCTGGCGCCGATGGCGTCCGCGAGGTCGAGGCCGACCTTCTTGGCGTCGACGTCGAACGCGGCGACAAACTCGATGTCACTCACGTGGTAGTCGCCGAACTGCACGTGCATGAGACCCGGCACCTTGCCCGCCGGGTCGGCGTCCTTGTAGTACTCGACGCCCTGCACCAGCGAGGCGGCGCAGTTGCCCACGCCGACGATGGCTACGCGAACCGAACCCATTGGCGGTTGCTCCCTGTGTTCTCGACGAGGCCTGCGGAAGTGCAGGGCCTCACTTGACGGTGTCGTCGGACGGATCCGGACCGGTGTCGTCCCGGTGCCGGGGCAGGCCGTCCGTCTCTGCAGATGTGCTGTCGTGGCGAGCCGGGTTCTCGGGGTCGGATCGTCGCTGATCCCTCCCCGCCCGCTCGCTCTCGATGAGCTCGTTCAGCCAGCGCACTTCGCGCTCCACGGACTCCATGCCGTGCCGCTGCAGCTCAAGCGTGTAGTCGTCCAGGCGCTCGCGGGTACGGGCCAGGGAGGCGCGCATCTTCTCGAGACGCTCCTCCAGCCGGCTCCTGCGGCCCTCGAGCACCCGCATCCGCACCTCGCGCTCCGTCTGTCCGAAGAAGGCGAAACGAGCAGCGAAGTGCTCGTCCTCCCACGAATCGGGGCCGGTGTGGGAGAGCAGCTCCTCGAAGTGCTCCTTGCCCTCGGCCGTCAGCCGGTAGACGATCTTCGCCCGGCGACCCGCGAGCGAAGCGGCGAGCGCGTCCTCGGGAGCGCTGCCGGGCTCTTCGATCAACCAACCGTTCGCGACGAGCGTCTTGAGGCAGGGGTAGAGCGTCCCGTAGCTGAAGGCGCGGAAGACCCCCAGCGAGGTGTTGAGCCGCTTGCGCAGCTCGTAACCGTGCATCGGGGACTCGCGCAGCAGGCCGAGCACGGCGAATTCGAGGATGCCTGAGCGCCTGCTCATCCTTCGCCTCCTCAGTCGCCGACGGTCCTTATGCCGAGCTGATGTATCGACTCGATACATCCAGACGATAGAACGGGAGTGCCGATGGGACAAGGGGGGCCATCGTGAACGGCGTCACATCACCGATTCGGTGCATGCGACTTGCCTGATTTGGGGTGAACATCGGCACTGGGTGGGTTTTGACGGTGCGTAGTCTGTGCGGCATGCAGACCACCGGGAACCAAGTGACGCCAGGGAGCGTCCTCGTCCTGGATGCACATGAGGCCGTACGGACGAGCCCGGCCCCGGGCTGGTCCGTACTTCGGGGGGACCGGAACTCACCTGCCGCTTCCAGGCGATCTCGCCTGCCCGAGGAGTAGTCGTTCGATGAGCGAGCACCGTCGCAAACCGTCGCAGCCGCAGGACGGAGGACGTGCCGCGGCCCGGCGAGCCGCCCAGCAGCCATCAGGCCGCCGCGCGGCCCCCACGCGGGACACCAGCAGCACCACTGAGATGCTCTCCGGCTCGTACGGAGAGGAACGCCCCCCCGGCGGCAGAGCGGAAGCCCGCCGCGCCGCCCAGCGCGGCGCGTCCGGCGGCTCACGCCGCCGCGCCGCCGAGCCCGCGGGCCGCGGCGCCGGCCGGGGACGCGGGGGCCGGCAGGACGATGACCGGTTCATCAACTACCCGCGCTCGGACAGATACGGATGGCGACGGTTCGTGCCGTCCTGGAAGTTGGTCAGCGGCACCTGCCTGGGCTTCTTCGCGATCATGGTCGCGGGCATGGGGGTGGCGTTCGCGTGGGTGGACAAGCCCGACCCTCAGCTGATGGCTGAGGCAGAGAACAACGTCTTCTATTGGGACGACGGCACCCAGCTGGCGGCGACCGGCGGCCAGCGCAACCGTCAGATCGTCACCATCGACAAGATCCCGCAGCACATGCAGGACGCGGTGATCGCCGCCGAGAACGAGTCGTTCGAGGACGACTGGGGTGTCGACCCCATGGGCATCGGCCGGGCTGTTTTCAACATGGCCTTGGGCGGCGAGACCCAGGGTGGCTCGACCATCACCCAGCAGTACGTCAAGAACAACTTCCTGGACCAGGACCAGACGCTGAAGCGCAAGTTCACCGAGCTGATCATTTCGATCAAGGTCGGTGCCACGGACAAGAAGTCGACCATCATGGCCGGTTATCTCAATACCGCCTACTTCGGCCGTGACGCGTACGGAATCCAGGCTGCGTCCCAGGCGTACTTCGATAAGAACAGTGACGAGCTCAATCCGGACCAGAGTGCGTTCCTGGCAAGCCTCCTGAAGGGACCGAACCTCTACAACCCTGACGGTGGCATCGGTACTGCCGCTACCTCTGATAAGAACAGGGCGCGTGCAGAGGAGCGCTGGAAGTGGATTCTGGACCGCCAGGTCGAGGTGAACCGCATGACGCAGCAGGATCGGGCCAAGTACACGACGTTCCCGAAGCTCAAGGACTCCGGGCAGGCCAGTGGCCTCAAGGGCCAGAAGGGCTACCTGGTCGAGACCGCCAAGAAGTACGTGATGAAGCAGACCAACATCACGCCGGAGAAGCTCGAGCGGGGCGGCTATCGCGTCTACACGACCTTCAACAAGGAGAAGGTCAAGGCGATGGAGAAGGCGGTCAACAAGACCAAGAAGGAGTTCCTCAACGCCAAGGAACGCCCTGACACGGACAAGCTCGTCCAGTTCGGCTCGGCTTCGGTAGACGTGAAAACCGGCGCGATCGTCGCCCTGTACGGCGGCGATGGCTGGGACAAGAAGCACTTCACCAACAACGCCGACACGTCGGGTGTCCCCGTCGGCTCGACCTGGAAGCCGTACGTCCTCGCAGCGGCCATGGAACACGGCACCCAGCAGACCACCCCTACTGGCCTTTCGCCGATGAGCAAGTACAACGCCAATGACCTGATCGAGATCAAGTACCCGAACGGCACCCCTGTTCCGGGCAAGAACGGTCAGCCGTTCCGGCAGAAGAACGAGAGTGACAAGGCCTACGGCTACGTCACACTCAGGGAAGCGATGGAGAAGTCCATCAACACCCCCTTCGTGCAGCTCGGCTTCGATGTCGGCCACAAGCGTGTCGCCGACATGGCAGCGGACACCGGAATCCTCAGGGACACCATGGACAGTTTCAACGCGTCCTTCTTCCTGGGTACCTCCACTCCGAGCGCCATCCGCATGGCGGACTCGTATGCGACATTCGCCGCGTCCGGCGAGCACCACGAGCCGTACTCGGTGAAGAAGGTGCTCCTGGACGGCGTGGAGAAGTCCGGCTTCGAGAAGCCCAAGTCCCAGCGGGCCATGGACCCGGAAGTCGCGGACAACGTCACCGACGTCCTCAAGAACGTGGTCGAGAGCCCCGAGGGCACCGGCACCAAGGCGCAGAAGCTGGGGCGCCCGGCCGCGGGCAAGACCGGTACCACCGACAAGAACAAGTCGGCCTGGTTCGTCGGCTACACCCCGCAGCTGTCGACCGCGGTCACCCTGTTCCGTACGGACCCCGAGTCCCGCAAGCTGCTCTCCATGAACGGCACCGGCGGCGTCCCCTCCATCCACGGTGGTGACATTCCGGCCGAGGTGTGGACGAACTACATGCGCGACGCGCTCAAGGGCGAGGACGTAGAGGACTTCCCCGAGGCCACCCCGATCGGCGAGAAGGCCGATGGAGTCGGGGCGCCGTCACCGACGCCGACCCCGTCGCCGTCCGAGGAGCCGTCCGAGACGCCGTCCGCCAGCCCGTCCGAGAGCCCCTCGGAAACCCCGTCACCGTCCGAGACCCCGAGCCCGACCGAGACCTGCAACCCGCTCGACTGGCGCTGTGACGACGGCAAGAACAGCGGCGGCGGAGACAACGCCGGCACGGACGCCGGCGGAACCGACACCGGTGGTACGGACACCGGCGGCACCGACACCGGCGGGACCACCGACGGCACCACCACCGACGGCGGCACGACCGACGGCACCACCACCGACGGCGGGACCGACGGCAAGCCCGGCAACGGCAGCAGCGGTGGCCTCTTCGGAGGCGGTGGCTGACGCCACGCCCCACCCCACCCCTGACGAGGGCCGTCGCACCCCGGTGCGGCGGCCCTCGCCGCATGCACAGACCCGTACGGCAGGATGACCCCATGACGAGCGTGCACGAGGACCGGCCCGTAGTACGGCCCACGCATCAGGACGAGGTCGCCGCGGCAGGCAGCGAGCTGATCGGCGGACCCGTCGGCCGGTGGGCCGCGCTGGGCGAGGGCCGGCTCTCACCGGTCCGCGTCGTCGCCCTGGTAGCGATCGGCATGTTCGCGCTCGGCATGGTGCAGAAGATCCCGTGCTACGAGTGGGCCTGGTTCCGCGGCACCAGTTCGCAGTACACGCATGCCTGCTACTCCGACATCCCGCACCTGTACCTGGGGCGCGGCTTCGCCGACGGCCTCGTGCCGTACTTCGACCGCCTGGCCGGCGACATGGAGTTCCTCGAGTACCCCGTCCTGACAGGGCTCTTCATGCAGGTCGCGGCCTGGTTGACCACGCCTTTCGACGGCTCCGTACAAGAGCGCGAACAGGCCTACTGGATGGTCAACGCGCTCATGTTGATGATCTGCGCCGCCGTCACCGCCGTCTGTGTCGCCCGTACGCACCGGCGGCGCCCCTGGGACGCCCTGCTCGTCGCCCTCGCGCCGGCCCTGGCCCTCACCGCCACCATCAACTGGGACCTGCTGGCCGTCGCCCTGACGGCCGCCGCGATGCTCATGTGGTCCCGGGGACGCTCGCTGGCCTTCGGCATCCTCATCGGGCTCGCCACCGCCGCGAAGCTCTACCCCGTACTCCTTCTGGGACCGCTCCTCGTGCTGTGCTGGAGAGCGGGCAAGTACCGGGAGTACGGCGCCGCGCTGCTCGGTGCCGCCGGGGCCTGGCTGCTGGTGAACCTGCCAGTCATGATCTTCGCCCCCGAGGGGTGGAAGAAGTTCTACACCTTCAGCCAGGAGCGGTCCGTCGACTTCGGCTCCTTCTGGCTGATCATCACGCAGCGCACCGGAAAGCCGCTCGACGTCGAAGCCGTCAACACCTACGCCACGCTGCTGATGATCGTGCTGTGCGCCGGTATCGCCGCGCTGACGCTGACGGCCCCCCGCCGGCCGCGCTTCGCCCAGCTCGCATTCCTGGTCGTCGCCGCGTTCGTCCTCACCAACAAGGTCTACTCACCGCAGTACGTCCTGTGGCTCATCCCCCTCGCCGCCCTGGCCCGGCCGCGCTGGCGCGACTTCCTGATCTGGCAGGGCTGCGAGGTCATGTACTACCTCGGGATCTGGATGTACCTCGCGTACACCACCAGCGGCGACAAACAGCGGGGTCTGCCCCCCGAGGGCTATCAGCTCGCCATCGCGCTGCATCTGCTGGCCACGCTCTACCTGTGCGCCGTCGTCGTACGCGACATCCTGATGCCGGAGCGGGACGCCGTACGGCGCGACGGCTCGGACGACCCCTCGGGGGGTGTCCTCGACGGAGCGGAGGACACCTTCGTCCTGGGGAAGGCCGCCCACCCGCCGCGGCATGCGGCGCACCACTTCGAGGGGCCACGGGTGGAATGGGGCGCACCCACGTCGGGCGGCTGACGCCGCGGTCGGTCGGTTCCGTTGCCGGCTGACCCTGCTGCCGGCTGACGCCGGCGCGGGCTCAGCGGTCGACGATGCGGTCGAACTGCGTCGTCGTGTGGCGCAGATGGGCCACGAGCTCCTCGCCCACCTTCGGCTCCTGCGCGTCCGAGGGGACGAACAGGATCGACACCTGCATGTGCGGAGGCTCAGCGAACCAGCGCTGCTTGCCCGCCCACACGAACGGCGCGAGATTGCGGTTCACCGTGGCGAGACCGGCCCGCGCCACGCCCTTCGCGCGCGGCATCACACCGTGCAGCGCCTTGGGCGCCTCCAGGCCGACGCCGTGCGACGTGCCGCCCGCCACCACCACGAGCCAGCCGTCCGACGCCGCCTTCTGCTGGCGGTAACCGAACCGGTCGCCCTTGGCCACCGGGGTCACGTCCAGCACCGAGCCGCGGTACTCCGTCGCCTCGTGGTCGCCCAGCCACAGCCGCGTGCCGATCCGCGCACGGAAGCGGGTCTGGGGGAACTGCTGCTGCAGCCGCGCCAGTTCGTCGGCCTTCAGGTGGCTGACGAACATCGTGTGCAGCGGCAGCCGGGCCGCCCGCAGCCGGTCCATCCACCCGATGACTTCCTCGACCGCGTCGGAACCGTCCGTACGGTCCAGCGGGAGGTGCAGGGCGAAGCCCTCCAGGCGTACGTCCTCGATGGCCGCGTGGAGCTGCCCGAGCTCCTCCTCCTTCACGCCGTGACGCTTCATCGAACTCATGCACTCGATGACGACACGGGCGCCGACCAGCGCGTGCACCCCGTCCACCGACGACACCGAGCGCACCACCCGGTCCGGCAGCGGAACCGGTTCCTCACCGCGCCGGAACGGCGTCAGGACGAGCAGGTCACCGCCGAACCAGTCCTTGATGCGGGCCGCTTCGTAGGTGGTGCCGACGGCGAGGATGTCCGAGCCGAAGCGGGTCGCTTCGTCCGCGAGCCGCTCATGGCCGAAGCCGTAGCCGTTGCCCTTGCAGACCGGCACGATTCCCGGGAACTGATCGAGCACGGACTTCTGGTGCGCCCGCCAGCGCGCGGTGTCGACGTAGAGGGTGAGCGCCATGGCCGGTCCGGAACCTTTCTCGTGGCTGCGGTGTATCAGAGGTATGAAGGGGAGCGAATTCAGATTCGAGCAGGGATCAGCGGCGCGACATGTACATGTCGAGTGCCTTGTGCAGCATCTTGTTGAGCGGGAAGTCCCACTCGCCGACGTACTCCACAGCCTCCCCACCCGTACCCACCTTGAACTGGATCAGGCCGAACAGGTGGTCGGTCTCGTCGAGAGAGTCGGAAATGCCTCGCAGGTCGTAGACGGTCGCGCCCATCGCGTACGCGTCACGCAGCATCCGCCACTGCATCGCGTTCGAGGGCCGGACCTCGCGGCCGATGTTGTCGGAGGCGCCGTACGAGTACCAGACGTGCCCACCGACGACCAGCATCGTCGCGGCGGACAGGTTCACGCCGTTGTGCCGCGCGAAGTACAGCCGCATGCGGTTGGGGTCCTCGGCGTTCAGGACGGACCACATGCGCTGGAAGTACGACAGCGGGCGCGGCCGGAACTTGTCGCGCACAGCGGTGATCTCGTACAGCCGCTGCCACTCGGCGAGGTCCTCGTATCCGCCCTGGACGACCTCGACGCCGGCCTTCTCGGCCTTCTTGATGTTGCGCCGCCACAGCTGGTTGAAGCCCTTGAGGACATCGTCGAGCGACCGGTTGGCCAACGGCACCTGGTAGACGTAACGCGGCTGCACGTCACCGAAACCGGCGCCGCCGTCCTCGCCCTGCTGCCAGCCCATCTTCCGCAGACGGTCCGCCACTTCGAAGGCACGCGGCTCGATGTGCGTCGCCTCGATGTCCCGCAGACGCTTCACATCCGGATCCTGGATACCGGCCTTGATGGCGGGCGCGTCCCAGCGGCGGATGACCACCGGCGGACCCATCTTCACGGAGAAGGCACCCTGCTGCTTCAAATGCGCCAGCATCGGCTGCAGCCAGTCGTCCAGATTCGGCGCGTACCAGTTGATGACCGGGCCCTCGGGCAGATACGCGAGATACCGCTTGATCTTCGGCAGCTGCCGGTACAGCACCAGACCGGCGCCGACCAGCACACCGCCCTTGTCGAACCAGCCCAGGCTCTCCGAACGCCACTCCGTCTTCACATCAGCCCATGCGGGAACCTGGCAGTGGCTCGCCGCGGGCAGGCTCTGGATGTATGCCAGATGCTGCTCTCGGCTGATGGTCCTCAGGGTCAGGCTCATGCGGGGCGCTCCTCGGCAGGTCTGTCCCCATGGGATCAGGGGCTCCGGCTCTCGCGCCGAAGCCTACTGCGCCCGGGGAGCGCCCCGACTGGCCCTCTGGCCCAGCCGGGCCTATCCCAGCACCCCGCCGAACAGCCCGCCGTGGGCCATGCCGAGGAAGAAGCCCACCGCGGACGCTCCCAGACCGACGATCATCGGGAACCGCTCGCGCGTCGTGGCCGAGATGAACTGGCCGTAAGCACCCGTGATGATGCCCATCAGCCCGGTCCACGAGCTGAGCAGATGCAGGTTGTGGAACATCGCCGAGACAAAGGCGATCGCGCCCAGCGCGAGCGTCACCGCCAGCAGCGTGTCCTGAAGCGGATGAGGCTTGCCGTCGGTCTCGAAGAGAGAGCTCGAGGAGTGTCGTCGCATTGCCTGCGCCATGAGGCACCTCCTGCTGGAAGCGGCGAACCGTCGCCGCACATGCCCGATGTGTACAGATTGTGACCCTTCCTGGCCGGATTTCAACCGGAAGGCGGTGAGCAGGTAGTCTGTACGGTCTGCACCGGTGTCTGCCCACGCCAGAAAACAGGCCTCTTCCCACGAAGGAGGCGGCTTGTCAGTGGCGGCCGATACCGTTGCGTACGCATCACGACCCTCCTGCCACGGAACGACCGTGGCCGCTGAGTCCAAAGGAGGTGGGTTCCACATGCGTCACTACGAAGTGATGGTCATCCTCGACCCCGATCTCGAGGAGCGCGCTGTCTCCCCGTTGATCGAGAACTTCCTCTCCGTCGTCCGTGAGGGCAACGGAAAGGTCGAGAAGGTCGACACCTGGGGCCGTCGTCGTCTGTCCTACGAGATCAAGAAGAAGCCTGAGGGCATCTACTCGGTCATCGACCTGCAGGCCGAGCCTGCGGTCGTCAAGGAGCTCGACCGACAGATGAACCTGAACGAGTCGGTCCTCCGGACCAAGGTCCTCCGCCCCGAAACCCACTGAGCTCAGTAGCTCAGCGGTAATCGGGTCCGAGTAGCAACAAGCAGCCAGCAGCAATCCCCGCCGAGAGGTTCACCCATGGCAGGCGAGACCGTCATCACGGTCGTCGGCAATCTCGTCGACGACCCCGAGCTGCGCTTCACCCCGTCCGGTGCGGCGGTCGCGAAGTTCCGTGTCGCGTCCACTCCCCGCATCTTCGACAAGCAGACCAATGAGTGGAAGGACGGCGAAGGCCTGTTCCTCACCTGCTCGGTCTGGCGTCAGGCGGCGGAGAACGTCGCAGAGTCGCTTACGCGAGGCATGCGCGTCGTCGTTCAGGGCCGGCTCAAGCAGCGGTCCTACGAAGACCGCGAGGGCGTCAAGCGCACGGTCTACGAGCTGGACGTCGAAGAAGTCGGCCCCAGCCTCAAGACGGCCACGGCCAAGGTCACCAAGACCACCGGCCGAGGTGGTCAGGGCGGGTACGGCGGCGGTCAGCAGGGCGGTCAGCAGGGCGGCGGCAACTGGGGCGGAGCCCCCGGCGGCGGCGGCCAGCAGGGCGGCGGCGCTCCCGCCGACGACCCCTGGGCCAGCAGTGCACCGGCCGGCGGCGGCCAGCAGCAGGGCGGCGGCAGCTGGGGCGGAAGCTCCGGCGGGTCCTCCGGCGGCGGCTACTCGGACGAGCCCCCCTTCTAGGGCGGGCCCGTACACCACTTCTTGATCACACAGGAGAAACACCATGGCGAAGCCGCCTGTGCGCAAGCCTAAGAAGAAGGTCTGCGCATTCTGCAAGGACAAGGTCACGTACGTGGACTACAAGGACACGAACATGCTGCGGAAGTTCATTTCCGACCGCGGCAAGATCCGTGCCCGCCGCGTGACCGGCAACTGCACGCAGCACCAGCGTGACGTCGCCACGGCAGTCAAGAACAGCCGTGAGATGGCGCTGCTGCCCTACACGTCCACCGCGCGATAAGGGAAGGGTGACCGAAAAATGAAGATCATCCTCACCCACGAGGTCTCTGGCCTCGGCACTGCCGGCGACGTCGTTGACGTCAAGGACGGCTACGCTCGCAACTACCTGGTCCCGCGTGGTTTCGCGATCCGCTGGACCAAGGGTGGCGAGAAGGACGTGGCGCAGATCCGCCGCGCCCGCAAGATCCACGAGATCGCGACCATCGAGCAGGCCAACGAGATCAAGGCCAAGCTCGAAGGCGTGAACGTGCGTCTGGCCGTTCGCTCCGGCGACGCCGGCCGTCTCTTCGGCTCCGTCACCCCGGCCGACGTCGCTTCGGCGATCAAGGCTGCCGGTGGCCCCGAGGTCGACAAGCGTCGCGTCGAGCTGGGCGCCCCGATCAAGACCCTTGGTTCGCACCAGGTCTCCGTGCGTCTGCACGCCGAGGTCGCCGCGAAGCTGGGCGTCGAGGTCGTCGCCGCCTAAGCGCTGCGCACCGCAGAACAGCCAGAAGGGCCGCACCCCACGGGGTGCGGCCCTTCGTCGTTTCACGTGAAACACCGTCCGAGCCCGTGTGTGCCGCGCGGCCGACGCCGCGCAGCGGGCCCAACCCTTACGCGCAGCGCCTGGCCTCTGCACATGGCATGTGGCCTCAGCGCGTGGCGCCCGTGACGATCCAACGGCCCGAACGCGCACGCAGCCACAGCGTCAGCATCCGCACCACCATCATCAACGTCATCGCCCACCACAAAGCGGTCAGCCCGCCGCCCAGCACCGGCACCAGCAGAGCTACCGGCGTGAAGACCGCGAGCGTCGCCAGCATGGCCCAGGCCAGATAAGGCCCGTCCCCCGCGCCCATCAGCACACCGTCCAGCACGAACACGACCCCCGAAATCGGCTGGGACACAGCCACCACCAGCAAGGCCGGCAGCAGCGCGTCCCGCACGACGTCGTCGCTCGTGAACAGCGGAATGAACAACGGCCGCGACACCGCGACCAGCACACCGAGCACCACTCCCGACACAATGCCCCACTGCACCATCCGCCGGCACGCCTCCTGCGCACCCTTGGCGTCCTCGGCGCCCAGATAGCGCCCGATGATCGCCTGACCCGCGATGGCGATTGCGTCCAGGGCGAACGCCAGCAGACTCCACAGCGACAAAATGATCTGGTGCGCCGCGACATCCGCGTCACCGAGCCGGGCCGCCACCGCCGTCGCGATCATCAGCACGGCGCGTAGCGACAACGTGCGGACCAGCAGCGGTGCGCCTGCCTGCGCGCAGGCACGTATCCCCGCTGCATCCGGGCGCAGAGACGCGCCGTACTTCCTGGCGCCCCGGACCACCACCACGAGATAGGCGGCGGCCATCCCGCATTGGGCGATCACGGTCCCCCACGCGGAACCGGCGATGCCCAGCCCGGCGCCGTACACGAGCCCTACGTTCAGAGCCGCGTTGGCGGTGAACCCGCCGACGGCGACATACAGCGGGGTCTTCGTGTCCTGGAGGCCCCGCAGGACACCCGTGGCCGCGAGTACGACGAGCATGGCGGGGATGCCCAGGCTGGAGATCCGCAGATACGTGACGGCGTGCGGAGCCGCCGTGTCGGACGCGCCGAAGAGATCGACCAGCCAGGGCGCACCGGGCAGGACGAACACGATCACCGCGGCGCCGAGGAGCAGCGCGAGCCAGATGCCGTCCATGCCCTGCCGGATGGCGGACGGGAGGTCGCCGGCGCCGACGCGGCGGGCGACCGCGGCGGTGGTGGCGTAGGCGAGGAAGACGAAGACGCTCACCGCCGTCATCAGGAGCGTGGCTGCGATGCCGAGACCCGCGAGCTGCGGGGTACCGAGGTGGCCGATGACCGCGCTGTCGACCATCACGAAAAGGGGCTCCGCGACCAGGGCGCCGAAGGCCGGAAGGGCGAGCGCGACGATCTCGCGGTCGTGCCGGCGTCGGCTGGTCTTCGCTGCCGTGGGGGCCTGAGTCATGAGGTCAATCTAATCTTCCACAGGTAAGAGATGCAATGGCCTTGCGATCCTTACGGGTGGGTGCTTTCGGGGTTCGGCTGTGCGCCGTTTTTTCTGATCTTGAACCGGTGGGCAAAGTTTTTCTTCCCCACAGCCGGTGGACGGAAAAAGTGCAGGTCAGCGGCTTGATGGTGAGGGCGCTATGAGTTTGTCCACAGTGCTGTCCCCCGGTCCATGCACAGGTTCTGTGGGGTTCTCCACAGCAACTCGTCTTTCGTCCACATGGCCTGTGGATAACCAGATTGGCTGACGGTGCCCGCGGGCCTACCGTGGTGCGGCGCCCGCCTTCCGTTCCGGCCCCGGAAGCTCGTCGAACTCGATGCGCCGGAACCGGAGTCGGGCGTCTCATTTGTCAGAGCCGTGCCGTAAGAAAGAGTGGCACAGCGAGGTCCGCGCAGCGGACGGGAGGAGGTGGCCCGGGTGAGCATTTCCGAGCCATTGGACGACCCCTGGGCCGACAGCGGTCCGGGTGACCGTCTGCCCTCCCGCCGGCGTCGTGGCGAAGGTCGGGGCCGCGAGGAGCAGCACGACCGCGGCGGCGAGGGCGGCGGCTGGGAGGGCGGTTCTCCCGCTTTCGAGCGGGTGCCCCCGCAGGACCTCGACGCCGAGCAGTCCGTTCTCGGCGGCATGCTGCTCTCGAAGGACGCCATCGCCGACGTGGTGGAGATCCTCAAGGGGCACGACTTCTACCGCCCGGCCCACGAGACCGTCTACACGGCGATTCTCGACCTCTACGCCAAGGGCGAGCCGGCGGACCCCATCACCGTGGGCGCCGAGCTGACCAAGCGCGGGGAGATCACGAAGGTCGGCGGAGCGTCGTATCTGCACACCCTGGTGCAGACGGTGCCGACGGCGGCCAACGCGGAGTACTACGCCGAGATCGTCCATGAGCGCGCGGTGTTGCGCCGGCTGGTCGAGGCGGGCACGAAGATCACGCAGATGGGATACGCGGCCGACGGCGACGTCGACGACATCGTCAACGCCGCTCAGGCCGAGATCTACGCGGTCACCGAACAGCGGACCAGCGAGGACTACCTGCCGCTCGGCGACATCATGGAGGGCGCGCTCGACGAGATCGAGGCGATCGGGTCCCGTACGGGCGAGATGACCGGTGTTCCCACCGGTTTCACGGACTTCGACTCGCTGACCAATGGCCTGCACCCCGGCCAGATGATCGTCATCGCGGCTCGTCCCGCCATGGGTAAGTCGACGCTCGCGCTGGACTTCGCGCGGGCCTGCTCGATCAAGAACAACCTGCCGAGCGTGATCTTCTCCCTGGAAATGGGGCGCAATGAGATCGCGATGCGTCTGCTTTCGGCGGAGGCCAGGGTGGCGCTGCACCACATGCGTTCGGGCACGCTGACGGACGAGGACTGGACGCGGCTGGCGCGCCGGATGCCGGACGTCTCGCAGGCGCCGCTGTACATCGACGATTCGCCGAACCTGTCGATGATGGAGATCCGTGCGAAGTGTCGTCGGCTGAAACAGCGCAATGATCTGAAGCTGGTGATCATCGACTATCTGCAGCTGATGCAGTCCGGTGGTTCGAAGCGGGCGGAGAGCCGTCAGCAGGAGGTCTCGGACATGTCCCGAAACCTGAAGCTGCTGGCGAAGGAGCTGGAGCTTCCGGTGATCGCGCTGTCGCAGCTGAACCGTGGTCCGGAGCAGCGTACGGACAAGAAGCCGATGGTCTCCGACCTTCGTGAATCGGGTTCCATCGAGCAGGACGCGGACATGGTCATCCTGCTGCACCGTGAGGACGCGTACGAGAAGGAGTCGCCGCGTGCGGGTGAGGCGGACCTGATGGTGGCCAAGCACCGTAACGGCCCCACGGCGACGATCACGGTGGCGTTCCAGGGTCACTACTCGCGCTTCGTGGACATGGCGCAGATCTGATCGCTGATGTAGGGGGCCGGTTTAGTTCAGCAATCGAGCTCGTTTCTCAGCTGTACATCAGCAACGTTGGATAGTTCAGCACTCCGAAACCTCGGCGGGCTGTTGTCACCCGACCTGATGGACCGAGATCAACCGTCGCATGAACGTGGCGGAGTTGGGCTGCGCTCCGACTCGCACAGCGGCTGTTTCACATGGTGCTGGGGGTGCGCTGGTATCGCTGCGGGCGTTGAGGAAGCGACCGGCAAGCAGCTCCTTCAACGTGAACATGGACGCAGGGTCCTCCAACTCACAGAAGACGGGCGCAAGTTCCTTGGGGAGGCTCTCGATGCGCTTGCCCTCCTGGAAAGCCCACCAGTGCCGGTGGCAGGCCCCCGCCAAAGTCGCCCGCGTGACCGAGCCCCCTGTCGAGTAGGGCTGACCAACCATCTGTGCGTCGCCCCCGCGGGCCTCCCGGCAGCGGCCGGAGCAGTGGCGCTGGCACTGACGACGACCCGCCGGTCGAGCCCCACCCCGAAACTTTCGTGACACTTTCCGCGAAAGCGTCACAACTGTTCGGGCGTGCTCTCCCGAATGGGATCCGCGGATTCCGGGTGACCTGGACCGTCGACCGGGGCGGCGCCACGCAGTGCCGCCTCGACCCGGCGGTTGCCGGTCATGGTCGCTGTGACGGCGGTCATGGTGAGGAGGAGGCCGGCGGCGGCGTAGAGCGGGGCGCGTATGTCGTAGGTGGTGGCCAGCCAGCCGCCGAGGAAGGCGCCGAACGGGGCGGCGCACATGGCGAGCATGCGGGAGGTGGAGGCGACCCGGCCCAGCAGGTGGGCGGGGACGATCGCCTGTCGGAGGGAGGGGCCGAGCACCATCGTGGCGCCCATGCCCGCTCCGCAGACGGCGAGCGCGAGGCCGGCGATGTACGGGTTCGGGGCGGCGGCAAGGCCCAGGATGGCGAGTCCCTCGGCTGCGGCGGTGCAGGTCAGCGCGGTGCCGGTGCCGAGTCGTCGGCCGAGGAAGGAGGCGATGCCCGCGCCGAGCAGGCCGCCGGTGGCCTCCGCCGTGAGGAGCAGGCCGAAGCCGAAGGTGTCGATGCCGAGACGGTCGTGCGCGAAGAGGGCGAGTACGGTCCCCACGGCGAGGAAGGCGATGTTCCCGACCGCCGGACGGAGCGCGAGCCCGAGCAGCAACTGATCCCGGAATACGTACGAGGCGCCGGCCCGCGCCTGTCGAAACAGCGACTCACGCGCCTGCGGTACGGGCCGGGGTGCGGCAGGCAGCGACCGTACGAGCAGTGCGGAGAGGGCGAACGACACCGCGTCGGCGAGCAGCGGAACCGCCCGCCCGAGCGCGAGCAGCGCACTGCCCGCAGGCGGCCCCGCGAAACCGGACGGGGCGGTCTGGGTGCCGCGCAGTCGGGAGTTGGCGCGCTCCAGGAGTGCGGGGTCGCGGCCGAGCAGATGCGGCAGATAGGCCGTGGCGGCCGTGTCGAAGAAGAGTCCGCCGAGGCCGAGCAGGAAGGCGACGGCCGCGAGCAGCGGAATGCTCAGCACGTCGAGCGCGGCAGCCGCCGCCGGTATCGCGAGCAACACCGCACGCGCCGCGTCGGCGACCCACATCGTGCGCCGGCGGTCCCAGCGGTCCACCAGCGCACCGCCGAGCACCCCGAAGAGCAGCCACGGCAGCGTCCCGGCGGCCGTGACGGCGGCGAGGGCCAGGGGATTCCGCGTCAACGTCAACGCGAGCAGCGGCAGCGCGGCATGCGTCACCCCGTCACCGAGTGAGGACACCGTCTGCGCGGTCCACAGCCGTCCGAACCCGGCTGGCAACTCTCTTACATCTGAGATCACTTGGCATCACCCTCGGCCTGCTCGCGTGGCGCCGGCCGAAACAGCGCGAAGGCGAGCGACGCGTCCGGCAGCGACGGATCGGACAGTTCCCGGTACTCGTCCGCCAGTGCCTGCAGCCGCGCCCCCAGCTCCGCGAACTGCTCCTCGGTGAGTCGCAGATGCGCCATTCGCACATGCCGCTCGCCATCCACAGGCGCCGCCTCCAAGTCCGCCACCGCATGCCGCATCAGCGCATCCGGCTGCCCCGCCCCCGGATCCGGCAGCACGATCGCCCGCGCGGCCATCGCGTAGTACCGCTCGGTGACCCCCCGCACCTTCCGTGTCCGCACCACCTTCACGAGGCCGGCCCGCTCGAGCAGCCGCACGTGATAGCTGGAACTTCCCTTCGCGAGGCCCACCCGCTCGGCGATCTGCGTAATCGTCGCCGGCTCGAAGCGGAGCACGGCCATGATCCGGTGACGCGTGAGACTGGAGACGGCGCGTAGCTGCGCGTCAGTGGTGACATGAAGTGTCTGGGGAAGATCATCGGAGGACATGTGCTGAATGGTCAATGAGTCTTGACCATTCAGCAAGAGGATTACGTGCGGCCTTCCGGAGTTCGCTGTCCGGCGCGAGAGGCCTTCGCTCCTGGGCAAGGTGGCGGCCCGCTCCCTGCCGCCGCTGGTCTGGGACCGCCGACGCGGCTACCGGCTCATGGACAACGCACCGGAGGTCTGGATCGGCTACGAAGTGGTCTTCACCCGCCGCTGGGAGAGCGCGCTTGCCGACTTCATCGCCCTCCACCAGCTGCAACGGCCCGATGCCCCTACGCCTCGACCCTGCTCGCGCGGTTCGGCGCGGTCCGGTCCACGCTCCAGATCCTGGCCGGCCTGGAACGGAAGCTCGTCACGCCCCCTGTTCCCGAATACGCCGGCTCACTGGGAGCGGTGGCTTGTTGAGCCGCTGGGCACACCGGAGTCCTGGGCCCGGCCGCGTCACCCGACTCCGCGGCCTGGCTTGATCTCGTCCGGCAGCGGGCTTGTCGGCGCTCTCACAGCGACTGGCCAGCTGGTCATGCCGACGAACTCGACGGTCAGCACATCGTCTATGAACCGGTCCTCGGCGCCAGGCGAGGCCGGCGAGCGGGATGAGCGTCACGCCGGAGTGAGTTGTGCCCCTGCAGCTACGGTGCTTTCAGTCTCGGCTGCTCAGGAGCGCTGGACCATCCCGCGGGCGGCGGTACTGAGCCGTGCTGAAGTCGGAGTAAACCGCTGGTCGGTAGGCGGGCACTGAGATGCCCGCTGCAGCTGAAATTGTAGGTTCTCTGATTCCGGCCTCGGACGGGACGGCCGAGCACTACGTCCGTCTGACCAGGGCCGATCTGGAGAACGTCCTCCAGCACGTCTGAGTCGTCGGCCCTGGCACCGCCCAACCCGGCGAACTCCTCACCGGTGACACCACCCCGCTCACCCGCGAGCAGGCCGCGGCCCTCGCCATCGACCTCGCCCGCCGCAGTATCCCCGCCGAATCGCAGGTCACAGAGCTGCCGCCTGACAGCGAAGCTGAGAACCTACAGAAATGAGGTCGACGGGGCGGGTCGGTGCCGGTAGGTGTTGACCATGACTTCACCGTTCGAAGATTTGCTTCCGAGTACGCAACGCGCCCTCCTGCATCGCATTGCCACCGCACAGGCCGAGGGCAGGGCGCCCTCGTTCGTCGCGGCGGTGCAGCGTGATGGGCGGACGGTGTGGACCGGGTCCCGTACCTGTGTCGACGGGCATGGGCCGGATGCGGACACGCAGTACCGGATCGG
Source organism: Streptomyces sp. NPDC055287 (assembly GCF_053646035.1). NCBI lineage: Bacteria > Bacillati > Actinomycetota > Actinomycetes > Kitasatosporales > Streptomycetaceae > Streptomyces > Streptomyces sp. NPDC055287. Next base: position 207,459 of record NZ_JBSHNE010000005.1, read on the forward strand.
TTCGATCACCAAGACGTTCACCGCTGTGCTGGTGCTGAGGCTGCGTGACGAGGGCCTGCTCGGCCTGGGTGATCCGTTGGAGAAGCATTTGCCGGGTACAGGGGTGGGCGAGGTGACTGTCGGTCAACTTCTGAGCCACACTGCGGGGTTGTCGGCAGAGACGCCCGCGCCGTGGTGGGAGCGGACGCCGGGCAGTGTGCGTCCTGAACTCGCCGATGTGCTGGGTGACGGGGTTCGGATGCATCCGGCCGGGCGTACGCACCATTACTCCAACCCCGGTTACACGCTGCTCGGTCAGCTCGTTGAGGCGGTGCGGGGGGAGTCCTGGGCGGAGGTGCTGCGTCGCGAGGTTCTTGAGCCGTTGGGGATGCGGCGTACGGGCCCGCAGGCCGTGGCCCCGCATGCGGGCGGCTGGGCGGTGCATCCGTGGGCGGATGTGATGCTGCCGGAACCGTCCGTGGACCTCGGTCTGATGGCTCCGGCCGGCCAGCTCTGGTCGACGACTGCTGATCTGTGTCGCTTCGCGGCGTTCCTCGCGGCGGGGGACGAGAAGGTGCTGCGTCCGGAGTCCGTACGGGAAATGCGTACGCCCGCTGCTCCGGCGGACCCCGGGGACCCGTTCGGTGGGTACGGGCTGGGGTTGCAGATCGTGCGGAACGGTACACGGACGCTGGTGGGGCACACCGGGTCGCTGCCGGGTTTTGTGGCCGGGCTGTGGGTGAGTGTGGAGGACGGTGTGGCCGCGGTGGCGCTGGTCAACGCCACGTCGGGACTGTCCGCTCCTGCGGTGGCCGCGGATCTGATCCGTATCGTCGTGGAGTCTGAGCCCCGTATTCCGGTGCCCTGGCGGCCGTTGCCGGAGGTGGACCAAGAGCTGCTGGCGCTGACGGGGCCCTGGTTCTGGGGCACGTCGTCGTACGCCCTGACTCTCGGTGTGGACCGTGGTGTGGAGCTTCAGCCGCTGCGGGGCAGCGGTCGGGGCTCGCGCTTCGCGGCGTGGCCGGACGGCACCTGGGTCGGCCTCGACGGTTACTACCTGGGGGAGACGCTCCGGGTGGTGCGGCGGGGGGACGGCTCGGTGAGCCACCTGGACCTGGGCTCGTTCGTCTTCACGCGCGAGCCGTACGAGCCGGCGGACGCGATTCCTGGAGGCGTGGACGAGGGCGGTTGGCGGGGGCTGTGACGTTTCACGTGGAACCGGGCATCCGGGCGGGATGCCGGTAGAGTGCGGGCGGGCCCGAAGCCGCACGTTCCGATTGCGACTTCGGGCCCTTTCTGTGGACCGATTGCGCCCTTGTGCCTGTACGGCACGAGGTTGAGGACCTGCAGCTGGGCTCCGTTGTTCCACGCCTCCAGCAGGCCCGGTGGACCGCTGTCACGTCGTGGCGCGCGGCCAGCAGCAGGGCGTCCCGGGTGAACGGGCAGGTGGCGACGAGTAGTGCGATGTCGGCGTTGTACCCGAGCTTGGCCATGCCGATGAATTGCTGGACGTCACCGCTTGCGATGGTCGATCCGCGGTTGCGGGACTTGCACTGGACGACGATGCGGCGGCCGTCGGGGGTGTAGGCGACGATGTCCGCGCCTGTGTCGCCGTGGCCTCCGGTGACCGTCACGCGGTCGCAGCCGTCGCGTCGGCAGAGCCAGGCGATGTGCTGCTCGAACTGGCGGGGGTTCATGGCGTCGAGTGCGCCCATCGAGCCGGCTGCCTCGCGCTCGCGCAGTACGCGCCGGAGGTGGGTCACTTCGTCCTCGAGTGCCTGGATGCGACCCCGGTGTTCGCCGTTGCTGTGGACTGCGGCGTTGAGCAGGGGGACGACGGCGCGGCCGATAGTGGTGCGGCAGACGTCCTCCGCGATCTCGGCGACCTTCGCGCCGGTGCACGTGACCGGGCGTTGGTCGAGGAATTCGGTGATGTGCTCGTCGATCAGTGCGGCGAGCCTGTGGACAAAGTTATCCACAGGCTGCGGGCGCTGGATTTCCTCGATGTCGAGCAAGGTGAGTACGCACCTGACGTGCGACGACGCTGTCACGGAGCAGCATGGCGACGTTGAGCACGGTTGTTCTTGTGAACAACCCGACCTTGCTTGTATAGCGGTCCACGGAGGCTCCTGCCTTGAAGGCAGTAACCTCCTCGCTGGTCGCCAGGGCGTAGCCGTTCGACTCAAGCTCCTCACGGTGGTCGGTCACCTGTACACGGCACCCTCGAGCACCTCGAAGTAGGTGGCGACCATCTGTGTCGTCACATGCGTCCCGTCCGGGAGCAGTGAGAGCGCTTTGGCTTTGTCGAGCGTTTCCGTGCGTTCCGCGACGCTGTCGCGCAGCGACCTGGATTCCAGCAGGGTCACTTCGTTGACCATCCGGCTCGCTCCTCCTGGGGTGTTGGGGCCAGTTCGAGTGTGGGGACGAGATCCGGACATACAGGCGCCCCACTTGCCTGGGGCAACGAGCCAAATCGGATAAAGAAACGGTTGTCAGATACTCAGCTTGAATCCGACATGGGAGGCCTCGAAGCCGAGTCGCTCGTAGAAGCGGTGGGCGTCGGTGCGGGTGGCGTCGGAGGTCAGTTGGACCAACTGGCAGTTCTGGCGGCGGGATTCGTCGATCGCCCACTCGATCAGCTGGGTTCCGAGGCCGCTGCCGCGTTCGTCGGCGTGGATGCGTACGCCTTCGATGACCGAGCGGGTGGAGCCCCTGCGGGACAGCCCGGGGATCACTGTGAGCTGGAGGGTGCCGACGACCCGGTCGTCGCGTGCGGCGACGACGACGTGCTGGTTCGGGTCGGCGATGAGGCGGGCGAGCGCGGCGGTGTACGGGGTGAGGTCGTCGGGGGACTCGCGCTGGGCGCCCAGGGGGTCGTCGGCGAGCATGGCGACGATGGCCGGGAGGTCGCGGAGGGTGGCGGGGCGTATCTCAAGATCGTTCATGGGGCGCAGGTTACGCGGGGACCCGTAGCTCCTCCACTGCCCTGACCAGGGGTGCGAGTTCGGTGTTCTTGGCGGCTTCGTCGAGCGCCTCGCGCAGTGCGGCGTCGTTGGTGGGACGGGCTTCGGCGAGCAGGGCCTGGCCGGTCTCGGTGACGTCGGTGTAGATGCCGCGCCGGTCGGTGTCGCAGAGGTAGCGGGTGAGCAGGCCGCGGTCCTCGAGGCGGGTGACCAGGCGGGTGGTGGCGCTCTGGCTCAGTACGACGGCGTCGGCGACCTGCTGCATGCGCAGGTGTCCGCCGGGGCCGCTGTGCTGGCGGCTGAGGACGTCGAGGAGTGAGTACTCGCGGACGCTCAGGCCGTGCCGGCTCTGGAGGGCCTTCTCGATGTGGGTGTCGATCCTGCCGTGGAGCAGGGAGAGGGCGCACCAGCCCTGGGAGAGGGCGGTCAGTGCGGGGTCTGTCGCTGTCATGGATCTCTCCTTGTCCGGAGCGGCTTGAACTCAGGATAGACGACCACCGCAATAGCCCGCGCTTGCAATTAACCCGCGTCTGCAATTAATGTGAACGCTCGTAAGGCGCATGTGCAATCTATTTCGGAAGGTCTGGCCATGCCACTCGCCCTCCTCGCCCTGGCCATCGGGGCGTTCGGTATCGGCACCACGGAGTTCGTGATCATGGGCCTGCTGCCCGAGGTCGCCGCCGACTTCGGTGTCTCGATCCCCACCGCCGGCTATCTGGTCAGCGGCTACGCCCTCGGTGTCGTGCTGGGTGCTCCGCTGATGTCGGTCCTCGGCACCCGGATCTCCCGCAAGCGCATGCTGATGCTGCTGATGGGGCTGTTCATCGCGGGCAATGTGCTCTCGGCGCTCGCCCCCTCGTTCGGGGTGATGCTCACGGGCCGCGTGGTCGCCTCCCTCGCGCATGGCGCGTTCTTCGGCATCGGGTCGATCGTCGCGGCCGATCTGGTCGCCCCCCAGAAGAAGGCCGGAGCCATCGCCATGATGTTCACCGGTCTGACCGTCGCCAATGTCGTCGGCGTCCCGCTCGGCACGTTCATCGGCCAGAGCTACGGCTGGCGCGTGACCTTCGCCGCGGTGGCTGTGCTCGGGGTGCTCGGTCTCGTGGGTGTCGCCCGGCTCGTACCGGAGATGCCCAAGCCCGAGGGCGTACGGCTGCGCCACGAGTTCGCCGCCTTCCGCAATGTGCAGGTGCTGCTCGCCATGGCGATGACCGTGCTCGGCTTCGGCGGTGTGTTCGCCGCGATCACCTACCTCGCGCCGATGATGACCGGCGTTGCCGGCTACTCCGCCGGGTCCGTCACGTGGCTGCTGGTCCTCTTCGGTCTCGGCATGGTCGGCGGCAACCTGATCGGCGGCAGGTTGGCGGACTGTGCGCTGATGCCGCTGCTGTACGTGTCCCTGGGCGCCCTCGCCGTGGTCCTGGCCCTCTTCACGGTCACCGCCCACCACCAGATCGCCGCGGCCGTCACGATCGTGCTGATCGGCGGGCTGGGCTTCGCGACCGTACCGCCGCTCCAGAAGCGCGTACTGGACCAGGCAGCGGGCGCCCCCACTCTGGCCTCCGCGGTCAACATCGGCGCTTTCAACCTCGGCAACGCGCTCGCTGCCTGGCTCGGTGGCCTCGTCATCGCGGCGGGCCTCGGCTACACCGCGCCCAACTGGGTCGGTGCGGCACTCGCCGCGTCGGCCCTCGGCCTCGCGTTCCTGTCCAGCGCCCTGGAGCGCCGCTCGGACGCACGCGGCCGGGTCGTCGCGGGGTCGGTCCCCGAGCCGGCCGCCGTCTCCGCTGCTGCCGCACATCGCTGAACAGCCCCGGACCGACCCAGCTGAACAGCTCTGCTGAAACACCCCTGAAGATCCAAGGAGTTACCTCATGAGCACCACCGTCACCACTGCCGTCGTCCCGCTGACCATCCAGGACGCCGAAGCGCTCGTCGACGCGGCCCGCCGCGCGGCCGAGGAGGCCGGAGTCACGGTCGCTGTCACCGTGCTCGACGCGGGCGGGCACCTGCTCGCGTTCCGGCGCGACGACCGGGCCGTACTGATCGCCGGCGAGACGAGCACCCGCAAGGCGTACACCGCGCTCCAGCTGAACGCCCCGACCGTCGACCTGGTGGATCTGGTTCAGCCCGGCGGGCTCTTCCACACCCTGCCTACTGCCCTCGACCGACCGCTGCTGTTCATCGCGGGCGGCGTACCGGTGCAGCGTGACGGCCGTCTGATCGGGGCGATCGGTGTGGGCGGCGGAGCGCCCGACCAGGACCACGGGTTCGCGACCGCCGCGGTCGACGCCCTCGGCCGATAGGCCGGAGGTTGGCCCGGCCCCGGAGGACGGCCCTGCCGGCTGCTGTCAGCCCGCCGCGACCGTCAGGGGGGCGAAGCGGCGGCTCCAGTCTCCGGGCAGGGCGGGGATCCCGTAGGTCATCACGGCGTTGAAGGCGACCGGCTCCAGGCCGTGCGCCTTCACCCATTCCAGGAGCTCCTCGTGGCGTACGTCGATGTCGGTGCGCAGCGGGCGGTCCGTGCCGGCGGCCAGCGAGGCGATCAGTGCCTTGGCGGTCTCGGTGTCCTTGGCGATCAGCGGGCCCACGACATGGGTCTGCATGTTGGGCCAGGCGGCGGCGTATCCCGTGATGCCGCTCGGGTCCTCGGCGATCCGGATCTGGTCGGCGAAGGCGGGAAGCCGCGTGAGCATGTGGGTGCGGTCCTGGCCGAAGACCTCGGCGTCCAGACGCAGGATCGCGGGCAGGTCCTCTGCGGTGGCGGGACGGGTCGGCAGTCCGGCCGGGGGGCCGGTCGGGCGGAAGCGACCGCTGACCATCTCGGCCCTGCCGGTCACCGCGAAGCCGAGCTCCTCGTAGAGCGGGCGGCCGTTGGGGGTGGCGTGCAGGGTGAGCGGGGTGTCCCCGGCTTCCCCGATGACGTGCCGCATCAGGCGGCGTCCGATGCCCTGCCGTGCGTGGCGTCCGGCGACGAGCACCATGCCGATGGCGGCGAGTCCGGGTGCGTTCGAGCTTCCGGCTTCGTAGGCGTTCTGGGGTCCGTACGACGTGACAACGCTCGCCGCGGCGAGGCCCTTTCCTTCCGGTGCGTCGATGCCGTAACCGGTGCCGGCTGCCAGCAGCAGGCTCCATTTGTGCTCTTCGCGGGGCCAGCCCCTGTCTTCGGACAGGTCGGCGCAGGCGGTGAGGTCAGCCAGGGTCAGGCGGCGGATGGGCAGATCGGCGTGCGGAGTCGGCATTGGATCAGGCTGACGGACGGACGGATCGCCCGTCCACCGCTTTACGTGAAGAGGAGGCGACGGCTCGGAAACGCCGGCCTCGCCGGGTGAGTCCCCAGGGCTTGAGGACCGAGATCGCGGTCATGAAGAAGTAGGCGCTGGAGGCGACGACCGGTGCGGCGACCAGGCTGCTGTCGGGGGTCCCCAGGGCCGCGGCCGCGCTGATCGCGGGCCGCAGGGCGAAGACGGTCGCCGCGCCGGTGATGAGTGTCAGCCAGAACTTCACCCAGACCCAGCGGTGCCTGGCCAGGCCCCATGGTGTTCCGAGGGACAGGACCAGCCCGGTGGCCAGCGACAGCAGCGCGACGGGCGCGACCAGCCAGTCGCCGAAGACCTTCATGGAGGTGTAGGCGGCCCGGGTCGTGGTCGGGGAGCCGGTGGTGTAGGCGGTGATGCCGAGGGCGAGGAGCCCGATGGTGAGGCCGAGCCAGCCCACGGAGGCGGCGACATGGGTGACGAGGAGCGCCCGGCGTGCGGGGCGAGGGAGTGGTTTCACATGAAACACGCTGCCTGGCGACAGGTGGTTCCGGCGTCTGACGGGGGGAGTAACCGCGCGTACTAGCCTCGGCGTACATGACGCGACTTCATCTCTTCGATCTCGACGGCACGCTGATGCGCGGCTCGGCGGCGGCGGTGGAGATCTCCCGTCAGCTGGGAGTGAGCGCCGAGATCGCCGAGCTGGAGCGGGATTTCCTTCTGCGAGGCATGGCGCCCGACGAGTTCGCCGTGCGGGCCAGGGAGCTGTGGGCCGACCTCACCGAGGCCCAGGTGGCGGCGGCCTTCGAGGGGGCGCCCTGGCTGTCGGGTATCGAGGAGGTATGGGCGGACATCCGCTCGCGCGGGGAGTACTGCGCCGTCATCTCCCTGTCTCCGGACTTTTTCGTGCAGCGGCTGCTGGCGTGGGGCGCGCATGCCGCGCATGGTTCGCGCTGGCCGGCGGTGCCTTTTCTGGAGCCGGTGGAGCGGGCGGGAATCCTGAATGCGGCCGCGAAAGTGAAGATCGCAGATCGGCTCTGTGAAGAATTCGGGCTGCTTCGGAGTGACTGCGTGGCTTACGGGGATTCGATGTCGGACGCGGAGATCTTTGCGGCGGTGCCGCTTTCGGTGGCCGTCAATGCGGATCACCACGTGTCGGACCTTGCCGTGCTTGCTTATCGGGGTGGTGATCTGTGTGAGGCGTACGAACTGGTGCAGTCCCGCCGGTAATTCTGAATTAGCCGCAGAGCGGGCGCGGGCCCGTGGGAGGGGACGGCCTCGGCAGGGGGCTTGTGCGCCGCGCTACCGCCGGTAGGGTCGACTCCGGTTTGCTCCCGGTGTCCTTACCGCATAGGGCATGGGGCAAAGCAGCCTAACCAGAAAACGGGTTCGGATGCCCGGACTTCCTGGTCTTTGTCCGATGCGGAAGCGGGGCCTGGCATGCTGCGACGACGGGAACTGCGGGCAATGTCACACTTCTGTCCGCCTCACCCCAATTGGGGGTAGTGGCGTGCCTAGTGTGGGCCGTTGACAGACCTGAACGACGGCTAGCGCAGGCATCACAGCCGCACAGCCAGCACAGACCTGAAGCAGAACGGGGAATTTGCGAGCACGTTCCGGTCCCGGAAGTGCACAGACCGACCGAAAGCTGTTCGAGGCGAGGCACATCAATGGACGCTCCGACCACCACGTCGGCCGACAACGGCACTTCCGACGAGAGCGGCGGCGGCTGGTTCAAGCCGCGCAGAAAGTCGGGCACGGGGCCCCAGCAGCCGCCCGGCCAGGATGCGGAACCGGGTCAGGAATGGATACCCGGTCCGGGTACGGGCCGTCCCAGCCGCCCCGTGTCCGCGATACGCCCGGTGGGCACCGGCGCCTCGCGCCCCCAGCCCACCGCCCGGCCCCAGTCACAGCCCCAGTCCCAGTCGCAGCCGACGGCGCGGCCACAGCCGACGGCACAGCCCCCGGCCGCCCCCTGGCCCCGCCCGGCCGCTGAAGCCCGGCCCGATGCGCCCACGGCCCCCGATGCGCCGACGGCTTCCGATGCGCCGAGAGCCCCCCACACGCCTCCCGTGGCCGAAGCGCCCGCCGCGCCGGCGCCCCCGCTCACCTCCGCCGCGCCCTCGGCTCCGGCCGCCCCCACGCCCGAGGTCACCCCCGCCGCGCCCGCCGCTCCCGAGTCTCCCGACGCGGCCCTCATTCGCCGCACCCTTGCCGATGTCGGCGACGACGCCGGCAAGGTCACGTCGTACTTCTACGCGCTGCTCTTCACCCGCCACCCCGAGCTGCGCGCGCTCTTCCCCGCCGCCATGGACACCCAGCGCGACCGGCTTCTCAAGGCGCTGCTGACCGCCGCCGAGCACATCGACAACAAGCCGGTGCTCACCGAGTACCTCCGCAATCTGGGGCGCGGACATCGCAAGTACGGCACCCAGGCCTCGCACTACCCGGCCGTCGGCGAGGCGCTGCTCGGGGCCCTGGCCCGTTATGCCACGGCCACCTGGGACGACGAGGCCGAGGCCGCCTGGATCCGTACGTACACCGCGATCTCCCAGATCATGATCGACGCGGCCGCCGAGAACGAGCTGCGCGCGCCCGCCTGGTGGCAGGCCGAGGTCGTCTCGCACGACCTGCGCACCCCCGACATAGCGGTTGTCACGCTGCGCCCCGACCAGCCGTACCCGTTCCTGGCCGGCCAGTACACGAGCCTGGAAACGCCCTGGTGGCCGCGGGTCTGGCGGCACTACTCCTTCGCCGCGGCCCCCCGCCCCGACGGCCTGCTGTCCTTCCACGTCAAGGCGGTCCCGGCCGGGTGGGTCTCCAACGCTCTGGTCCACCGGGCCCGCCCCGGCGACACCGTGCGTCTGGGGCCGCCCGCCGGTTCGATGACCGTGGACCACACCACCGACAACGGGCTGCTCTGTCTCGGCGGCGGTACCGGCATCGCGCCCATCAAGGCGCTCGTCGAGGACGTGGCCAAGCACGGTGAGCGCCGCCCAGTCGACGTCTTCTACGGCGCCCGCACCGACTACGACCTGTACGACATCGACACCATGCTGCGCCTCCAGCAGTCCCACTCCTGGCTGTCGGTGCACCCGTTGGTCGACGGCAGGACGCAGTTCCCGGACGCCGTGCTGGAGTACGGCCCGTGGAACTCCCACGACGCCTATCTCTCCGGCCCGCCCGGGATGATCCGCAGCGGCGTCGACGCCCTCAGGAATCTGGGCATACCGGGCGAGCGCATCCGCCACGACTCCATCGAAGAGCTGGTGGCGGCGGGCGAGTAGCCACCGGCCGGCCGTCAGCCCAGGTCGTGGGCGTGCATGGCCCGGACGCCCTCGATGTTGCCGTCCAGGTAGTGCCGCAGTGACAGCGGTACGAGGTGCACCGCCGCGATCCCGATCCGGCTGAAGGGCACCCGTACGATCTCGTATTCCCCGCACGGCTCGTCGATTTCGGGGCCGTGCCGCAGGGCGGGGTCCATCGACTCCAGCCGGCAGACGAAGAAGTGCTGCACTTTGACGCCTGTCACTCCGCCGCCCGCGATGTGCTCGACGGTGTCGACGAAGCAGGGCACCACATCGGTGATCTTCGCGCCGAGTTCCTCGTCGACCTCGCGGTGCAGGGCGTCGACGACGGTGGCGTCCGTGGGTTCGACGCCGCCGCCGGGCGTGAGCCAGTACGGATCGACGCCCGGCTTGGTGCGCTTGATGAGGATCAGGTCGTCACCGTCGAGCAGGATGGCGCGGGCGGTGCGCTTGACCACGGGCCTCTGAGGTGCGGGGGTGGTCCCCTCGGGAAATGAGGTGCCGGTCATGGCAATACAGTGGCCCGCCTCACCCGGTCTGAAACTCCCGCACCGCTGTTGTGCGCCGGTTCAGGACCAGTCGGTCGCCGCACGCAGCAGCCACTCGTGGGCCCGGGCGATGTGCGGGAGGGCCAGTGTGCCCGTGCGTACGGCGAGGAAATAGGTCCGCAGGGGCGGCACGGGAGGGTCGAGGAGCGCGACGACCTCTCCTCGCTCCAGTGCCTCTTCGCACAGATATCGGGGCAGTACGGCGAGTCCCGCCCCCGCGGCCGTGGCGTGCAGTACTGCCCGCAGGTCCGGTGCGACGACGGTGCCCGCCGCGACCGGGCGGGTGTCGAAGACGGTGGTCCAGTAGCGGGTGACCAGGGGCAGCGACTCGTGCACCTCCACCACCGGCAGGTGCTCCAGTACCTGCGGTCCCTTGCGGCGCAACAGCCCGGGGCCGATTCTCGCGGCCCAGCGCGGTGCGGCGACCAGGACGTGCTCCTCGTCGCACAGGGCGGCCCCGATGAGCATGGCGCCGCGTGGCCGGTCGGTGGAGATGGCCAGGTCGTGGTGTCCTGCGGCGAGGCCTTCCAGGGTCTCCTGGGCGTTGCCGAAGGAGGTGCGCAGCGCCAGGCCCTCGGCGATGAGCGGGGACAGCGTGGGCAGGACGCGTACGGACGTGAACTCCGGCGGCCCCGCGAGGTGCAGGGTCCGTACGCCGGATTCCTCGTCGAGGCCCGTCTCGGTGATCTCGACGAGCGCGTCGAGGTGCGGCGCCGCGCGGTGCGCGAGTTCGTCGCCGACGGTGGTGGGGGTTACGCCGCGGGCCTGGCGCAGGAACAGTGGGCGGCCCAGTTGCCGTTCCAGGGTGCGTATCTGGCTGGTCACAGCGGGCTGCGACAGGCCGAGGAGGGCGGCGGCGCGGGTGAAGGAGCCGGCCCGGTGCACCGTGACGAACGTGCGGAGCAGAGCCAGGTCCATGGCGCGGTCTCCCGTCCCGGCGGGGTCGCCGACGGTCACAACTATAAATATGTCGATAGGTCTCTGTCGCTACCGTGATTGGACACTGACGCAGAGTCAACTAGCCTTTGTTGCGCGGTTCTTCGCGCGTGGAACCGGGACGGTCCGAGCCATGAGGGGGGAGGCTCGGACCGTCCGTCGTACGTGGGCGCAGGCCAGCGCTAGGCCGTCGGCGCCGCCTCGTCGAGCGCGCGCAGCACGTCGGCCACCAGGTCCTCGGGGTCCTCGGCCCCGACGGAGAAGCGGACGAAACCCTCCGGTACGGCGTCGCCGCCCCAGCGCCCGCGCCGCTCGGCGGTGGACCGTACGCCGCCGAAGCTGGTCGCGTCGTCGGCCAGCCGCAGCCCCGCCAGGAACCGCTCGGCGTACCCGCGGTCGGGCAGCGTGAACGAGACGACGCAGCCGAAGCGGCGCATCTGGCGCGACGCGACGGCGTGCGACGGATCGCCGGGCAGCCCGGGGTGGCGCAGCCCGCTCACGGCCGGGTGCCCGCGCAGTGCCCCGGCGAGGGCCAGGGCGTTCGCGCCCTGCTTGTCGGCGCGCAGCTGGAGGGTGGCCAGCGAGCGGTGCGCCAGCCAGGCCTCCATCGGGCCGGGGATGGCCCCGACGACCTTGCGCCAGCGCCGTACGCGCGCGGCCAGCCGGGCGTCGCGGCACGCCACGTAGCCGAGCAGGACATCGCCGTGACCGGTGAGGCCCTTGGTGCCGCTGGCCACGGAGAAGTCCGCGCCGAGTTCCAGGGGGCGCTGCCCGAGCGGGGTGGCGAGCGTGTTGTCGACCGCGACCAACGCTCCGGCGGCATGGGCGGCGTCCGCGAGCCGGCGGATGTCGCAGACGTCGAGGCCCGGGTTGGACGGCGTCTCGATCCACAGCAGACGCGCGCCGTCGACTGTGCCGAGCTGGGCGTCGCCGCCGGTCGGCGCGGTGCGCACCTTCACGTCGTACGCCGCCAGCTGTTCGCGGACGAGGGCGAGGGCCTGGTAGCCGTCGTCGGGCAGCGCGACCGTGTCGCCGGCCTGCGTCTGCGAGAGCAGTACGGCGGAGACGGCGGCCATGCCGGAGGCGAAGACGACGGTCTCGACGCCGTCCTGCCCCGGCGCCTCCAGCTCGCCGATGGCCCGCTCCAGGTGGGTCCAGGTGGGGTTCTCGTCGCGGCCGTAGGTGTACGGGCCGGTCGGGTCGCCGGGCAGGTGGTAGTGCGCGGCGAAGACCGGTCCCGGGAGCGTCGGTTCGTACGCGACGGGCTCGGGAAGGCCCGCGCGCACGGCCCGGGTGCCGTCTCCGACGGTGGTGGGATTCTCGGGGTCCATGCGTCAGTCCTTTTCCGGCAGGATGACGTTGAGCGCCCACGAGACGACGCTGATGATCAGGCCGCCGAGCACGGCTGTCCAGAACCCGTCGACGTGGAAGCTGAGGTCGATCACGTCGGCCAGCCAGGAGGTCAGCAGCAGCATCAGTGCGTTGATCACCAAGGTTATAAGGCCGAGCGTCAGGATGAAGAGCGGCAGCGTCAGCAGCTTCACTACGGGCTTGACGAAGACGTTCACCAGGCCGAAGAGGAGCGCGACGACGACCAGTGTCAGTGCCTTGTTGCCGGTGCTGTCGCCGGTCAGCGTGATGTCGTGGACGAGCCAGATGGCCACCAGCAGGGCCCCGGCGTTGGCGAGCGTCTTGACTAGGAAATTCATCATGTGTCTGATCGTGGCAGACACGATCCGCGCTGGACACCGGTGCGCGGCAGGCCGAGGGGCGGACGGACGATGAAGGCATTCCGACTGGACGAGCTGGAGGCGGAGCGTGCGGCCAACGACGGCGCGTATCTGCAGTTCCTGAGGGAAAGGAACATGTCGGTCGGCCTGTACGCGCTGAACGCGGGCGAGACCGACTCGCAGCAGCCGCACCGAGAGGACGAGGTGTACTTCGTCGTCAGCGGGCGCGCGTCGATCACCGTCGGCATGGAGACGACGCAGGTCGGGCGGGGCAGTGTGGTGTACGTACAGGCCGGGGTGCCGCACAAGTTCCACCACATCACCGAGGACCTGCGGGTGATGGTCGTCTTCTCGCCGCCCGAGAGCTGACGCCCGTGAGCTGACGCGGGAGAGCTCACGCCCGAGAGCCCGCCGCACGCACGCCCCCACCGGGCCGGGCGCCCAGCCGTCCCCGGGCCGGAACTCGGGGTTCCCTAGGGGGCCGATCAGGGGTCTTCAAGGGCTCCGGACCCCCGTGCGCCACCCCTTCGCCCCTAGCATCGAGGTCAGGAAGAACAGCTGCGAGGGAGAAGAGGCAAGCGATGGCTGTGCGGGAGATATTCGCGGGGATGCCGTGGTGGGTGAAGTGGGTCGCGGTGCCCGTCATCGCGCTGGTGGTGTTCGGCGGCGCCATCCTGAGCGCCATCGGCCTGCTGATCGGCCTCCTCTTCAAGGTGCTGCTCTTCGTCGCCCTGGTCGGCGGACTGATCTACGTCGTACGGAAGTTCATGGCATCGTCCTCGTCTTCGGGCAGCGACTGGTAGCCCGTACGGCCGTTAGCCCACCCGGGGGATCCGGGCCCGGGAAGCACACTGCGTGTCGGGACGCGGCGGTTAGAGTGACGGCTCTCTGATGCCTCAGGCGGGCATGCGGCCCGTCAGTACGCCTGGGGGTGCGTCCCGTGGCCATGGCACAAACGGCCGCCGCTCCAACTCCGAGCCCGATCCCGAGTGCGAGCCCGATCCCGAGCCCGATCCCGATCCCGCGTGCGATCCCGGGTCCGAGTGCGAGTGCTCCGACCCTGATCGGTTCGGTGCAGCGCGCCCTGCGCCTGCTGGAGGCGGTGGGAGCCCATGCCGACGGGGCCCCGGCCAAGCAGCTCGCGAGGGAGGCCGGCCTCCCCCTCCCCACCGCCTACCACCTGCTGCGCACGCTGGCGCACGAGGGCTATCTGCGGCGCGAGCACGGTGTGTTCGTACTCGGTGAGGCCGCCGTGCGGCTGGCCGCCGCGGGCGAGCGGCAGAATCGCCGCGGCATGATCACCGATTCACTGGAGTACTGGCGGGACGCGATCGGCGTGCCCGTCTACTTCGCGCTCTATCGCGAGGGCGAGATCGAGCTGGTCGCGGTCGCGGAGGGTCCGTCGTCCCCCGCTGTGGAGGAGTGGGCCGACTTCCGCGACACCGGTCATGCCCACGCCGTGGGCCAGTGCCTGCTGAGCCAGCTCGACGAGGAGTCCCGCCGGGACCATCTGGACCGTCATCCGGTGGAGCCGCTCACCCCGTATTCGGTCCGTGACCGGCGGGTCCTGCTGGAGCGCCTGGCGGCCGTGGAGCGGATGCGGCCGGTCGTCGAACGCCAGGAATACGCGGTCGGATCGGTCTGTGCGGCCATTCCCCTGAGGATCGGAACGACCGCCGCGACGATGGCCATTTCCCTCCCCGCCGAACAGGAACAGCGGTTGCTGCCCGCGGTGAATCAACTACACAGCGCAGTGGGAGGATTGCTCGGCTCGTTCGCGTTCTCTATCAGTATCTGAAAAATCACTCCTTGTGATCCGGTAGCGCTTCCATCACGATGGCGCAAGAGGGCCAAGGGGGACGATTCCTGGCCAGTTTCACTATTGCCGCCAGTTTCACTATTTGCGGGGTAAGCGATGCGCGAGTCGGTTCAGGCAGAAGTAATGATGAACTTCCTGGTCTCGGAGGAGCTGTCTTTCCGGATTCCGGTGGAACTCCGGTACACGACCAGGGATCCGTACGCGGTCCGGATGACGTTCCACCTCCCCGGCGACGAACCTGTCACCTGGGCGTTCGGGCGGGAGTTGCTGCTCGACGGTCTCAGCGAGCCGTGCGGCGAGGGTGATGTGCGCATCGGGCCGACCGATCCCAACGAGCTCGTGGACGTCCACATCCGCCTTCAGGTCGCCGGGGACCGTGCGCTGTTCCGGGCGAGCGCGGCTCCGCTGGTGGCGTTCCTCGACCGTACGGACAGGCTGGTGCCGCTGGGACAGGAGTGCGCTCTCGGGGACTTCGAGGGGGACTTGGAGGAAGCGCTCGGCCGGATCCTCGCCGAGGAGCAGAACGCCGGCTGAGCCCATGGGGGGTGGCAGTTCAGCGCTTGCGGCGCCGGCCCTTGCCGCCGCCACCGAAGCCGCCACCGAAGCCGCCACCAACGGCGCCACCGACACCGCCGCCGCGTGCGGAGGAAGCCGCAGCGGGCCCGTCCGAGGCCGGCCGGTCGGCCGAGACGACCAGCGCCGCGAGCGCGGTCGTCACCGGCACGGAGGCGACCAGACCGATCGAGCCGACCAGCGTGCGTACGATCTCCTCCGCGACCAGCTCGCTGTTGGCGACGGTACCGACACTGCTCTGCGCGATCGAGAAGAGCAGCAGCAGGGGAAGGGCGGCGCCCGCGTACGCCAGGACGAGCGTGTTGACGACGGACGCGATGTGGTCGCGCCCGATGCGGATACCGGCCCGGTAGAGGGCGCGCGGGCCCATCGACGGGTCCGCCTGGTGGAGTTCCCAGACCGCCGACGTCTGGGTGACCGTCACGTCGTCGAGCACACCGAGCGAGCCGATGATGATGCCCGCGAGCAGCAGGCCGCTCATGTCGATGTCCGGGTAAAGGCCGTGGATGAGCCCGGTGTTGTCGTCCGTGTTGCCGCTCAGGAACGCCCAGTCGATGAAGAGCGAGCCGAGCAGCCCGATCAGCAGCAGTGAGATGAGCGTGCCGACGACGGCGACGGACGTACGGGCCGACAGGCCGTGGCAGGCGTAGAGCGCGATCAGCATGATGGCACTGGACCCGACCACCGCGACCAGCAGCGGATTCGAGCCCTGGAGGATCGCGGGAAGGATGAACAGGGTCAGGATCGCGAACGACACGGCGAGCGCGACCAGCGCCATTACTCCCTTCATCCGGCCGACGCCGACCACGGCGAGCGCGAAGAGCCCGGCCAGCAGCGCCATCGGGACGCCGCGGTCCACGTCTGTCACCGAGTACTGGAGATCGCGGGGCGCGTCGGGGGCGTACGCCACCACCACGCCCTGTCCCTCGTCGAGCTGTCGCGGCGCGTCGGGCTGGACGATCTCGGTGAAGGTGCGGCCCTTGTCCTTGCCGGAGGTGACCTCGACCGTCGCCTTCTCGCAGGTGCCCTGCTGGGCCTGCTGAGCCTCTCGGCCGGACGGTGTGGACGTGTCGCCGGTCGGGGGCACCTGGGCGGCGTTCACGTCCTTGCAGTCGACCTGCTGCACCGACGTGACCTTGCCGTCCACCGTCTGCCGGTCGAAGCCGACGCCGGTGCGCTCGTGGCCGGGCGCGCCGCCCGGCCACAGTACGACGAGACCGACAAGGACCGCCGTGGCGAACGGGATCAGCACCGCCGCGATGACCTTGCGCAGGTGCTTGGAGACGGGCGCGGCGGGCCCGTGGCTGTGGGTGTGGCCGTGGGTTTCGGGCGTTGGCTGTGGGGACGTCACCGACCGATCATCGCAAGAACGGAGGGGGCCCTCTGTTCAGCGCGCCAGACATGACGCTAGCGTGGGGGCACCTTTGCACACGCGGGAGCTCGGAGCACCGGGCTGAGAGGGCGCTGACCTTCGTACGTGAATCCGTACGGAAGCCGCTGCGTCGACCGCCGAACCTGTTACCGGGTAATGCCGGCGTAGGGAGTAGGTCTCATGACCACAGCGGATGCACACACGCCTGCCACCAGCCAGGACGGCCGCAAGCCGGGCTGGCACAAGGGATACGCCACGGGGCCCGAGGGCTCGCGTTCGGATCTCCGCGTGCCGGTCCGTCAGGTGCACCTCACCAACGGGAAGGACGTGACGCTGTACGACACGTCCGGCCCGTACACCGACCCGACCATCGAGACGGACGTACGCCGGGGACTCGCGCCGCTGCGCGAGAACTGGATCATCGGCCGCGGTGACACCGAGGAGTACGCGGGCCGTCCGGTCCGCCCCGAGGACGACGGGATCAAGCACACGTCGCCGCGCGGGGGCCTGCGCAACCTCGACGCGGTGTTCCCCGGCCGTCCGCGCCAGCCCCGCCGTGGCCGTGACGGCCAGGCGGTCACGCAGCTCGCGTACGCCCGTCGCGGCGACATCACGCCCGAGATGGAATACGTGGCGATCCGCGAGAACGTGGCGCCCGAGGTCGTACGGGAGGAGATCGCGGCGGGCCGCGCGGTCCTGCCCGCGAACGTCAACCACCCGGAGATCGAGCCGATGATCATCGGCAAGCGGTTCCTGGTGAAGGTCAACGCCAACATCGGCAACTCCGCTGTCACCTCCTCCATCGAGGAGGAGGTGGACAAGATGACGTGGGCCACCAAGTGGGGCGCCGACACGGTCATGGACCTGTCGACCGGCCGCAACATCCACACCACGCGCGAGTGGGTGCTGCGCAACTCCCCCGTCCCGATCGGCACCGTCCCGCTCTACCAGGCCCTCGAGAAGGTCGACGGCCGGGCGGAGGAGCTGACCTGGGAGATCTACAAGGACACGGTCATCGAGCAGGCCGAGCAGGGCGTCGACTACATGACGGTCCACGCCGGTGTACGCCTGCCGTACGTCCCGCTCACCGCCCGCCGCAAGACCGGCATCGTCTCGCGCGGCGGCTCGATCATGGCCGCGTGGTGCCTGGCGCACCACAAGGAGTCGTTCCTGTACGAGAACTTCGAGGAGCTCTGCGACATCCTCGCGGCGTACGACGTGACGTACTCGCTCGGCGACGGCCTGCGGCCGGGTTCGATCGCGGACGCCAACGACGAGGCGCAGTTCGCCGAGCTGAGGACGCTCGGGGAACTCAACACGATCGCCAAGCGTCACAACGTACAGACGATGATCGAGGGTCCGGGTCACGTCCCGATGCACAAGATCAAGGAGAACATCGACCTCCAGCAGGAAATCTGCGAGGAGGCCCCCTTCTACACGCTCGGCCCGCTCACCACGGACGTGGCCCCGGCGTACGACCACATCACCTCCGGCATCGGGGCGGCGATGATCGCGTGGTGGGGCACGGCGATGCTCTGCTACGTGACGCCCAAGGAGCACCTGGGTCTGCCCAACCGTGACGACGTGAAGACCGGCGTCATCACCTACAAGATCGCGGCCCATGCCGCGGATCTCGCCAAGGGGCACCCGGGGGCGCAGGAGTGGGACGACGCGCTGTCGGACGCCCGCTTCGAGTTCCGCTGGGAGGACCAGTTCAACCTGGCCCTGGACCCGGACACGGCGCGGTCGTTCCACGACGAGACGCTGCCCGCGGAGCCGGCGAAGACCGCGCACTTCTGCTCCATGTGCGGGCCGAAGTTCTGCTCGATGAAGATCAGCCAGGACATCCGTCGTGAGCACGGCGGTACGCAGGACGAGATCGAGGCGGGCATGGCTGAGAAGTCCAAGGAGTTCGCCGCCGCCGGCAACCGGGTGTACCTGCCGATCGCCGACTGAGCGCCGGAGGGCCCCTGCCTCCCGGGGCGGGGGCCCCTCGCAGGGCGGTAACGGAAGAGCCAAGAGCCGCCCGCTCCTTGATCGTTGGCGTCTACGCTCCCCACCATGGGCGGAATCGACGTGGCCAATGGAGTGGTGGGCGCCTTACTGGGCATGGTGTTCGCCACGCTGTTTCAGCAGCCCTTGCAGGATGCCTGGTTCAGGGTCCGCAGACGCTCGGCGAGCGCGCTGCGCAGCATGCGCGTCCACGGGGAGCCGAGCCGCGCCTGGACGACGTTCGCCCTTGGACCGCTGCACACCTCCGCCCTGATCGTGGAGGGCGACGGCGATGCGGTGATCACCAACGAGGCCGTTCACATCCAGGTCCTGGACGAGGAGATATCCCTCCCCGCAGACATGGCGGGCTGGCGCGCGGAGATCGACGCCGAGAGCGCTCAGCTGGGGGCCGAGGGCCGTACACCGGTGTGGAACGGACCGCGCTACGCGGTCGAGGCGTTCGACATCTCCCGGACCGCTCTCGACGAGCGGCCGGAGGTCCACCTGCGGCTGCGACCCACCGACTACTACACGTTTCTGGCGGCCCAGCAGCTCGACCGCCGGCTGCCCAGCGGAGGCACCCCGCGCTCCCGTTACCTCGACCCGGACGACCCGCTGCAGGCGCCGGCCTTCCTCCAGTGCAGTTTCGCCGTCAATGTCGCCGTGGTGACCGCCGACGACATGCTGGTGGTCAGCAGGCGCAGTGAACGGGTACGGATGGCGCCCGGCGTGTGGAACTCCTCGGTCAACGAGGGGCTGTCCCGGCACATCGACTCGTCCGGCCGCAACGCCCCCGACCTGTACGCCGTCGCCCGGCGCGGGATGCGGGAGGAACTCTCCCTGGAGCCGCCCGAGTACTCCCTCGCTCTCCTGGCCTTCGTGCTGGACGTCGACAAGCGCCACTGGAGCGCCCACTTCTACGCCAGGCTCAAGACCATGACCCGTGAGGGTGTCGAGGCACGGATGAGCAGAGGCGTCGCCGACCGGTGGGAGCACCAGACGACGGAGTTCGTGCCGTTCCGCCCGGCGGACGTGGCCAGGTACCTGCTGCGTGCGGACCGGATCCACCGGTGGGCGCCGCTGGCCCCCGCACTGTTCCACCTGGCGCTGGTGCACGTCCACGGCCGCGCCTCGGTGGAACGCGCGGAGGCGCAGGTGGTGCGGCGGCTGTAGTCGCCCGGTGTGCCGGGGACTACTCGGGTTTGTGGTCGGGGCCGCCGAAGTCGGGGCTGGAGAAGTCCGGGCTGGAGAAGCTGGGGCGGGGACCCGGTGTGGTGCCGCCGTCCGGGCCCGGGCTGCTGTAGTCCGGGCGTGAGTACCCCAGGTCGGGGATGCGTCCGGAGGGCCGGCGCGGCGCCGGGGCGGCCGGGCCCGGATCCGGTTCGGCCAGGGCGTCCCGCAGGAACGGTACGACGCCCCGCTCCAGCAGGGCGTGACGCCAGGCCTCCGCGGCCCTCTCCACTTCTTGCGTCCGCTCACCGCCCCGTCCGTCGGGGAATCCGGACGAACCGTTGCGCAGAGCCGTCAGCAGCAGGCCGACGGCGGCGACCAGGATGCCGGCCGCCGCGAGCGCGGCGAAGAGCCAGCCGGCGGTCATCAGGGTCCGGGCGAAGGCGGGTTCGGGCGTGAGCATGGTCAGCAGGTACCCGATGACCAGGAAGATCGCGGCGGCGGTGCCTGCCAGTACGGGTGTCAGAACGGCGACGACGGCGACGACGCCCGCGCCCACCGTCTCGGTGGCCTCGCCCATGCTGAGGACCGAGCCGGTGCGGGCGGCTGTCGCGGGAGGCGTGCGTACGTCCTCGCGGACCTTCACGTAGTGGTCGTACTCGGCGGCGGCGGCCGTCGCGATCAGCGCACTGGCGTTCATGGCCGCGGTGCGCAGTTGTGCCGTGTTGAGCCGCAGTCCGACGGAGGCCAGTTCAGGGCGGTCGTGAGCGGTGCGCAATGCCTCGTCGAGGACGCGTTCGAATTCCGGGCGGTCCTCGGCCAGCAGGTGCGGAGCGCTGCTGTTCATGTGCATCCCCCGATGCTCCGTAGGGCCGGACAACCCGCGACGAGCGGGTAATTGGGCGGAAACGGAGGAGAGCCTGCTACGGATAAGCCGATGGTAGAGCGCCTACGGCACGGGGTGACAGGGGGTTTCCGGAAATAGGCCCAGTGGTAAGTGCGGTATGTATATGGCCGCGCCTTCCCCCGCGGAGTTCAACCATGCAGGGGGAGTTGGACCACCAGCAGCTTTCCGGCCATGGTCACGCCGCCGTCCATGGCGATGGCGAGCCCGTCGGCGTACACATGAGGACCCTCCACGACCGGCCCGGAATTCTCGTCGTCGCCGTCCGCGCTCTCATTGCCCACTTCGCCCAGCAGGTAGGGAATGGGGCTGTGACCATGGACGATGCGCTCGCCGCCGTACGCGTCGAGGAGTTCGCGCACCGCCTGGGCGCCACCCTCGTCGCGGAAGGCGAAGCGCTTGGTGAGTTTGCGGAAGACGTCCCAGCATTCGTCGGCGTCGTTGCGCGTGAGAATGGCGTGGACTGTGTCGTTCACGTCCTCGATGGTGCTGCCGTAGTCCAGGTAGGCCGTCGTGTCGGAGTGCGTCAGCAGATGCCCGTCTTCCAGCGCGACCGCGTCGAGGCGGGACATCCACTGGAGGTGTACGTCCTGGAGCCGGTCCATGTCGGCCTTCTGGCCGCCGTTGAGCAGCCAGGCGGCCTGGAAAGTGGCCGTGCCCGCACCGGAGTTGACCGGCGTGTCGCCGAACCGTTTGGCGCCGATGAGCAGCAGCTCGTGGTTGCCCATGAGGGCTTTGCAGTAGCCGCCGGCGGCGGCTGCCTCGGCGGACAGCCGCATCACGAGGTCAATCACGCCGATGCCGTCGGGCCCGCGGTCGGTGAAGTCGCCGAGGAACCACAGCCGGGCGTTGCCCGCCGCCCAATGGCCCTCGGAGTCGATGAGCCCCTGCTCGGCGAGGGCGGCGTGCAACTCGTCGAGGTAGCCGTGGACATCACCGACGACGAAGAGCGGGCCGAGGCCCTCGCCGACGGCGGGCCGCGGCTCGGTGCCCGGCTGCACGCTCACCTGGAGCGTGTCGCCGGGACCGCCACGGGTGATCACCGGGAGGTCCCGCTGGGTGGGGGTGTACCCCTCGGGCTGCTCGTCCACGGCGTAGGCGCTCCCGTAGGTGCTCCCGTACTCGTTGCCGAAGGCGTTCGTGTGTGCGGGATCGGGGGCCTGGGCGTACGGAGGTACGCGGAAGTCCCGCAATGTCGCCGTCCGCACCGCGGGTCCCTGACCGGCCCCCTGAGTCATCGACCCCTCCACCACCGTCGCGCGCCGCCGTACACCTTTGGGTCCCACCTGGTCGTGGTTGGTCCGCGGTGTCGTGCGCCCATCATAGGAATGAGGCTCGTGCTCTGTGACGCACCAGGGGTGGTGAATCCGTGTGCGCTGGAGGTTCGCCGGTTGTTTCGTCCCAATTGGGGAGGTCAGTCCCCGGCAGGTGAGCGCGGCGGGCTCACCGTGGTGCGTGGCGGCCGGCGCTGGGAAGACGTCCGGACGATGAGTTCGGTCGGTATCACCTGTTCGACGGGACTGTCGGTATTGATGCCCTCGATGGCGTCGATGAGGAGCTGGACCACGGCTGTGCCGATGCGGCGCGGCTTCAGCGAGAGCGTGGTGATGGGCGGTTCGGTGGCGGCGTACACGGTCGATTCGCTGCAGCAGACGAGCAGCAGGTCCTCGGGTACGCGCAGGCCGTAGCGGCGGGCGGCGGCGAGCAGGTCGGTGCCGTTGGGGTCGAAGAGTCCGTACACGGCGTCGGGCCGGTCGGGGCGGGCGAGCAGCCGGTCGGCTGCGACGGCGCCGGCGCACGGGTCGTGCGCGGGATAGGACTCGTAGACCGGGTCCTGGCCGACGCGCTCGCACCAGCGCAGGTACGCGTCGGTGGACAGGCGGGTGTACGTGTCGGTGGTGTTGCCGGTGAGCAGCCCGATGCGGCGGGCTCCGGCGTCGGCGAGGTGGTCGAGCAGGTCGAGGACCGCGGCTTCGTGGTCGTTGTCGACCCAGGCGGTCACGGGCAGGGTGCCGGCAGGCCGGCCGTCGGAGACGACGGGAAGGCCCTGGCGTACGAGCTCGGTGACGACCGCGTCCTGGTCGGACGGGTCGATGACGACGGTGCCGTCGAGGGCGACGTTCGACCAGACGTCGTGCCGGGAGGTGGCGGGAAGGATGACTAGGGCGTACCCCCGGGCGAGGGCTGCGGAGGTCGCCGCTCTCGCCATCTCGGCGAAGTACGCGAATTCGGTGAAGGTGAAAGGTTCATCCCCGTACGTGGTCACGGTCAGGCCGATGAGGCCCGACTTGCCGGTACGGAGGGTTCTGGCGGCCGCGGACGGGCGGTAACCCAGTCTCTCGGCGACCTCGCGAACGTGGCTTCGGGTGGCGTCCGGGAGCCGGCCCTTGCCGTTGAGCGCGTCCGAGACCGTCGTGATGGAGACACCGGCTGCGGCGGCGACGTCCCGAATGCCCGCTCGTCCTGGCCGGGTGCTCCGCCGGGGGGTTTCCGTCCGGCTCACCTGATGCTTCCCTGCTGCTGTCATGGCGAGCCGATAGTAGGGCTCGGGCGGGTGGTTAGGGCGGATGCATATGCACTCGTTGACAGGCACGTTTCTGCAAGGCTAAATCACCCCAATGGCCTTGGAATATAAGGCAGTTGGGGAATTCGGTCGGTCAGTCACGCTTGTCGACCGGCACAGTCCTGCCCAGTGGTCTATGTCTCGAAGAGGTCTCAACTCACCTTCACGAGGGACGCGCGCCACGGAGTGAGCCACCGGCGCGCGCCCGGCCGGGGAGCGCTCCCCCCATTCCGTGCGCCCGCCATTCGCACGGGTGCGCAATCCTCATAAGGTGAGCAGCATTGGCGGTACGTACGGTCGAGGAGGACCCGAAGTGAGCGAGACGAGCCCCAAACTGCGCGCGGTGCTGGAAGGCATTCCCACTTACAAGCCGGGGAAGCCCGCCGCCGCCGGGGGACCGGTGGCGTACAAGCTGTCCTCCAACGAGAACCCCTATCCGCCGCTGCCCGGTGTGCTGGAGGGCGTGATCTCCGCGGCCGGGAACTTCAACCGTTACCCGGACATGGCCTGCACCGGGCTGATGAACGAGCTCGCGAACCGGTTCGGGGTGCCCGTGTCGCACATCGCGACCGGTACGGGATCCGTCGGAGTGGCGCAGTCGCTGCTCCAGGCGACCTCGGGGCCAGGCGACGAGGTGATCTACGCCTGGCGGTCCTTCGAGGCGTACCCGATCATCACGCGGATCAGTGGCGCCACGGCGGTGGAGGTTCCGCTGACCGACGGGGACGTGCACGATCTGGACGCGATGGCCGACGCGATCACCGAGCGGACCCGGCTGATCTTCGTCTGCAACCCGAACAACCCGACCGGCACGGCGGTGCGCAGGGCCGAGCTTGAGCGCTTCCTGGACCGGGTGCCCGCCGACGTTCTGGTGGTGCTGGACGAGGCGTACCGGGAGTTCGTGCGCGATGAGGACGTGCCGGACGGCATCGAGCTCTACCGCAGCCGCCCGAACGTGGCGGTGCTGCGTACCTTCTCCAAGGCGTACGGGCTGGCCGGGCTGCGGGTCGGGTTCGCCGTGGCGCACGAGCCGGTGGCGGCGGCGCTGCGCAAGACGGCGGTGCCGTTCGGCGTGAGCCAGCTGGCGCAGGACGCGGCGGTCGCCTCGCTGCGGGCCGAGGACGAGCTGCTCGGCCGGGTCGGCTCGCTGGTCTGTGAGCGCAAGCGGGTGTACGACGCGCTGGTCGAGCAGGGCTGGAACGTGCCGGACACGCAGGCGAACTTCGTCTGGATGCGGCTCGGGGAGCGTACGGCCGACTTCGCGGCGGCCTGCGAGAAGGCCGGCGTCGTCGTGCGGCCCTTCGCGGGTGAGGGGCTGCGCGTCACGATCGGTGAGGACGAGGCCAACGACATCTTCCTGCACACCGCGGCGGCGTTCTTCAAGGAGCTGTAAGTCACACGCCTCTGCCCGGCCTGCGCGCTCCGCCTTGGTTGTGGTGGCCGCGTCGCCGCTCTTCCTTGCTTTCCTGTGCCCTCGTGCGCCTTTACGGAGGTGTCCGAGGGCGCAGTTGTACCCCCCGGCTGGATGTCGCGAAAACCGTGTGCGCCATACTGGTGCTTGTGAATGTGAACGCGTTCACAAGCTCACCAAGCTCCGATGCGATACGAAGGAGAAGGCGACGTGGACCTAGCGCTGGCGCCGGAGACTCTCGCGCGATGGCAGTTCGGCATCACCACCGTCTATCACTTCCTTTTCGTCCCCCTGACGATCTCGCTGGCCGCGCTCACCGCGGGGCTGGAGACCGCCTGGGTGCGAACGCAGAAGGAGAACTACCTCAGGGCCACGAAGTTCTGGGGCAAGCTGTTCTTGATCAACATCGCGATGGGTGTCGTCACCGGCATCGTCCAGGAGTTCCAGTTCGGCATGAACTGGTCCGACTACTCGCGCTTCGTGGGGGACGTTTTCGGGGCGCCGCTGGCCTTCGAGGCGCTGATCGCCTTCTTCTTCGAGTCCACCTTCATCGGGCTGTGGATCTTCGGCTGGGACAAGCTGCCGAAGAAGATCCACCTGGCCTGCATGTGGATGGTCTCGATCGGCACGGTCCTGTCCGCGTACTTCATCCTGGCGGCCAACTCCTGGATGCAGCACCCGGTCGGCTACCGCATCAACGAGGAGCGCGGCCGGGCCGAGCTCACCGACTTCTGGCGCGTCCTCACTCAGGACACCGCGCTCACCCAGTTCTTCCACACCATCACGGCCGCGTTCCTCGTCGGCGGCGCCTTCATGGTCGGCATCGCCGCCTTCCACCTGGCGCGCAAGAAGCATGTCCCGGTGATGCGCACGTCGCTGCGGCTCGGGCTGATCACCGTCGTGATCGCCGGCATGCTCACCGCCGTGAGCGGTGACCTGCTCGGCAAGGTCATGTTCAAGCAGCAGCCGATGAAGATGGCCGCCGCCGAGGCGCTGTGGGACGGCGAGGCGCCGGCGCCGTTCTCGATCTTCGCGTACGGAGACGTCGACAAGGGGCACAACACGGTCGCCGTCGAGATCCCGGGCCTGCTGTCCTTCCTCGCCAACGACGACTTCTCCTCGTACGTCCCCGGCATCAACGACGTCAACAAGTCCGAGCAGGAGAAGTTCGGGCCCGGCGACTACCGGCCGAACATCCCCGTCGCGTACTGGGGCTTCCGCTGGATGATCGGCTTCGGCATGGCGTCCTTCTCGCTCGGCATGCTCGGCCTGTGGCTGACGCGCAAGAAGTTCATGCTGCCTGCGGCGCTGCGGACCGGCGACGACGAAGTGCCGAATCTGGTGCTCTTCAAGAGCAAGCCGCTCAGCGCGAAGTTCACCAAGTGGTATTGGATCGTCTCGCTCTGGACCATGGGCTTCCCGCTGATCGCCAGCTCGTGGGGCTGGATCTTCACCGAGATGGGCCGCCAGCCCTGGGTCGTGTACGGCGTGCTGCGCACCAGCGACGCGGTCTCCCCCGGCGTCTCGCAGGGCGAGGTCATCGCCTCGATGACCGCCTTCACGCTGCTCTACGCGATCCTCGCCGTCATCGAGGTCAAGCTCCTCGTGAAGTACGTCAAGGCCGGACCGCCCGAACTCACGGAGGCCGACCTCAACCCGCCCACCAAGATCGGCGGCGACCACACGGACGCCGACCGGCCGATGGCCTTCTCGTACTGAGGACTGAGGAGCTGAGGTATGGAACTCCACGACGTCTGGTTCGTACTCATCGCCGTTCTGTGGACCGGCTACTTCTTCCTGGAGGGCTTCGACTTCGGAATCGGTGTCCTGACGAAGGTGCTGGCCCGTGACCGCAAGGAGAAGCGGGTCCTCATCAACACCATCGGACCCGTCTGGGACGGGAACGAGGTGTGGCTGCTGAGCGCCGGCGGCGCGACCTTCGCCGCCTTCCCCGAGTGGTACGCCACGCTCTTCTCCGGGTTCTACCTGCCGCTGCTGCTGATCCTGCTCTGCCTGATCGTGCGCGGAGTCGCGTTCGAGTACCGGGTCAAGCGGACCGGGGAGCGCTGGCAGACCAACTGGGAGCACGCGATCTTCTGGACCTCGCTGCTGCCCGCGTTCCTGTGGGGCGTCGCCTTCGGCAACATCGTGCGCGGCGTGAAGATCGACGCGGGGATGGAGTACGTCGGCACGCTGGGCGACCTGCTCAACCCATACGCGCTGCTGGGCGGACTCGTCACCCTGACGCTCTTCACCTTCCACGGCGCCGTGTTCGCGGGGCTGAAGACGCTCGGCGACATCCGGGAGCGGGCGCGGAAGCTGGCGCTCAAGCTCGGGGTCGTCACCGGGGTGCTGGCCGTTGCCTTCCTGGGCTGGACCCAGGCAGAGAACGGCGACACGGCGAGCCTCGTCGCGATGGCCGTGGCCGTGGCCGCGCTGGTCGCCGCGATCGGGTTCACGGTGGCCGGGCGCGAAGGGTGGGCGTTCGGGCTTTCGGGGGTGACCATCGTGGCGGCGGTTGCGATGCTCTTCCTGACGCTGTTCCCGAACGTCATGCCGTCCTCGCTGAACGACGCGTGGAGCCTCACGGTCACCAACGCTTCGTCCACGCCGTACACCTTGAAGATCATGACCTGGTGCGCGGGGATCGCGATGCCGGTGGTGCTGCTGTACCAGGGCTGGACGTACTGGGTGTTCCGTAAGCGGATCGGCACGCAGCACATCGCCGATGCGCACTAGTGGGGGATGTTTCACGTGAAACCGATCGACCCGCGCCTGCTCCGGTACGCCCGCGCCACCCGCCTCTTCCTGGGGGCGGTGGTGCTCCTCGGGCTGGCCGGGGCGGGCCTGGTCGTCGCCCAGGCCATGCTCATCGCCGAGGTGGTGGTGGGGGCGTTCCAGCGGGGGCTGGACGGCTCGGAGTTGCGTACCCCGCTGGCGCTTCTGGCCGCGGTCGCGCTGGGCCGCGCGCTGGTGGCCTGGCTCACCGAGCTCGCCGCGCACCGCGCGAGCGCGGCGGTGAAGTCGGAGCTGCGGGGGCGGCTGCTCGAGCGGGCCGTCGCGCTCGGGCCCGGGTGGCTGACCGGGCAGCGGGCGGGCTCGCTGGTGGCGCTGGCGACGCGGGGCGTCGACGCACTGGACGACTACTTCTCGCGGTACTTGCCGCAGCTGGGCCTCGCGATCGTCGTGCCGGTGGCCGTGCTCGCGCGGATCGTGACCGAGGACTGGGTCTCGGCGGCGGTCATCGTGGGGACGCTGCCGCTCATTCCGCTCTTCATGATCCTGATCGGGTGGGCCACCCAGGCGCGGATGGACCGGCAGTGGAAGTTGCTGTCGCGGCTGTCCGGGCACTTCCTGGACGTCGTAGCCGGACTGCCGACCCTCAAGGTGTTCGGGCGGGCCAAGGCGCAGGCCGAGTCCATCCGGTCGATCACGGCCGAGTACCGGCAGGCCACCCTGCGCACGCTGCGCATCGCGTTCCTGTCGTCGTTCGCGCTGGAGCTGCTGGCGACGCTGTCGGTGGCGCTGGTCGCGGTGGGCATTGGCATGCGGCTCGTGCACGGTGACCTGGATCTGTACACGGGGCTGGTGATTCTCGTACTGGCGCCCGAGGCGTATCTGCCGCTGCGGCAGGTCGGGGCGCAGTACCACGCGGCGGCGGAGGGGCTGGCCGCCGCGCAGGAGATCTTCGACGTACTGGAGACGGAGCCGCTGAGGCCCGCGGGTCGCGCGGACGCGCCCGCAGGGCCGCTGCGGGTCGAGGAGGTGACGGTCCGCCACGCGGGGCGGACCGAGGCGTCGCTGGACTCGGCGTCGCTGGTCGTCGGCGAAGGCGAGACGGTCGCTGTCGTCGGGCCGAGCGGGGTCGGGAAGAGCACGCTGCTGAACGTCCTGCTCGGGTTCGCCCCGGTGGACGAGGGGCGCGTGCTCGTCGGCGACGGGCCGGGCGCGGTGGACCTCGCGACCGTGTCGATGGAGCGGTGGCGGGAGCGGATCGCGTGGGTCCCGCAGCGGCCGTATCTGTTCGCGGGGACGGTCGCGGAGAACGTACGGCTGGCGCGGCCGGACGCGGACGCGGCGGCGGTGGCGGCGGCTTTGCGGGACGCCGGGGCGCACGACTTCGTCGCCGCGCTCCCCCAGGGGGCCGAGACACGGCTGGGTGAGGACGGCGCGGGGCTGTCGGCCGGGCAGCGGCAACGGCTCGCCCTGGCCCGGGCGTTCCTCGCCGACCGGCCGCTGCTGCTGCTGGACGAGCCGACGGCGAACCTGGACGGCGAGACGGAAGCGGGGATCGTCGACGCGGTTCGGAGGCTGGCGGCGGGGCGCACGGTGGTCCTGGTCGTGCACCGGCCGGCGCTGCTGGCCGTGGCGGACCGGGTGGTGGAGCTGGTGCGCCGGCCGGGCGGAGCGATTGCGGGGGCGGTGCGTCCGTCAGGGGCGGCAGGGGCACCCGCCCGCTCGCTCGTTGCTCCGGCGCTGGTCGACGGGCGTCCTGTGGCCGCTGCGGGGCGCGTGACCGGTGCGGACAGTGGCGTGGAGGACGTGCGGCCCTTCGGGGCGACTGCGTCTCCCACCGACGCGCCCGTGGGAGGCGGGCCGGCCGGCGCCGCGGGGACCCCCGTTGACTCGGTGGCCGGCGCCGGTCTGGTGGCGCGTGCGGACTCTGTGGTCCGGGGCGGCGCGGCGACGGCTGTGGACTCCGCTGCCCCGGCCGGGCCGGTGGGGGCGGCCGGGGGCGCGAGCGGTCACGGTGGGCGTGGGGTGCTGGGCCGGGTCCGGGAAGCCGCCGGAGAGCTGCGGGGGCGGCTGGGGCTTGCGTGGGTGCTCGGGAGCCTCGCGCTCGGTTCGGCCGTGGGGCTCATGGCCGTGTCCGGATGGCTGATCTCGCGTGCCTCGGAGCAGCCTCCGGTGCTCTATCTGATGGTCGCCGTCACCGCGACCCGTGCGTTCGGCATCGGGCGCGCCGTCTTCCGGTACGCCGAGCGGCTCGTGGCGCACGACGCCGTGCTGCGGATGCTCGCCGAGATGCGCGTCGCCGTGTACCGGCGGCTGGAGCGGATCACGCCCGCCGGGCTGCGCGAGGCCCGGCGCGGGGATCTGCTGTCCCGGCTCGTCGCCGATGTGGACGCGTTGCAGGACTACTGGCTGCGGTGGCTGCTGCCCGTCGGCAGCGCCGTACTCGTGGGCGCCGGCTCCGTCGGGTTCACCGCTTGGCTGCTGCCCGAGGCCGGGGCCGTACTGGCCGCCGGCCTGCTCGTCGCCGGCATCGGCGTGCCGTGGCTGAGCGGGGCGTGTGCCCGGCGGGCCGAACGGCAGCTGGCGCCCGCGCGCGGGGTGCTGGCCACGCGGATCGCCGACCTGCTCGGCGGTACGGCCGAACTCACCGTCACCGGCGCGCTGAAGCGTCGTACGGAAGGCGTCCGGGAGGCCGACGGGGTGCTGACGCGGATCGCCTCGCGGGGCGCGACCGCCACCGCCCTCGGCGGCGGGCTCTCCTCCCTGGCCTGCGGGCTGACCGTCGTCCTCGCCGCGCTCGCCGGGGTGCAGGCCGCGCACGAGGGGCGGCTGTCGGGGGTGACGCTGGCCGTGGTCGTACTGACCCCGCTGGCCGCCTTCGAAGCCGTCACCGGACTTCCGCTCGCCGTGCAGTACCGCCAGCGCGTCAAGCGCAGCGCGGAGCGCGTGTACGAGGTGCTGGACGCGCCGGTACCGGTGCGTGAGCCGAGGACGCCCGCCGCCCGCCCGGCGTCGCCGTTCCCGCTGGAGGTACGCGGGCTGAGCGCCCGGTACGCGGGGCAGGTGAGGGACGCCGTGGCCGGCTTCGACCTGACCCTGGAGGCCGGGCGGCGCGTCGCCGTCGTGGGCTCGTCCGGCGCCGGGAAGACAACGCTCGCCCAGGTGCTGCTGCGCTTCCTGGACGCGCGAGCGGGGACGTACACGCTCGGCGGTACGGCCGCCGCCGAACTCGACGGCGACGACGTACGAAGCCTTGTCGGCCTGTGCGCGCAGGACGCGCACATCTTCGACAGCTCCGTACGGGAGAACCTGAGGCTGGCCAGGACCGCCGCGACCGAGGCGGAGCTGAGGGAGGCCCTTGCCGCCGCCCGGCTGCTGACCTGGGTCGACGCGCTGCCCAACGGGCTCGACACGATGGTCGGCGAACACGGCGCCCGCCTCTCCGGAGGCCAGCGCCAGCGCCTCGCGCTGGCCCGCGCCCTCCTGGCGGACTTCCCCGTGCTCGTACTCGACGAGCCGGCCGAGCACCTCGACCTCGCCACGGCGGACGCTCTGACGGCCGACCTGCTGAAGGCTACGGAGGGCCGTACGACGCTGATCATCACACACCGGCTCCAGGGCCTGGACGCCGTGGACGAGGTGATCGTGCTGGACGACGGGCGCGCCGTACAGCGTGGCCCGTACGCGGAGCTCGTGGTGGCCGAGGGCCCGCTGCGGCGGATGCGGGAGCGGGAGCTGGAGGCCGAACCGCTCGCAACGCCCTGAAGGGCCGAAACGCGCGCCGCCCTGAAGGGCCGAAGCGCAATGCCCCGAGGGGCCGAAAGATCCGATGCCCGACTTTCGCCTTGAAATGGGGCTTATTAGGCTCGGGGCATGCCAGTGCAGGACGTGCCGGACCCGAGTGACCACCTCGAAGCCGCCACGCAGGCCGCCCGCAGCCTGCGGGGCCTGTCCACCGAACTCACGGCGCGCGTACCCCAGCTGCTGGAGGCCATGCGGTCCGTCGGGACCGGTCTCGAGCTGCACTCCACCCTGGACCGGATCTGCGAAACCGCCGCGGAGCTCGCCGACGCCAGGTACGCGGCGATCGGCGTCGTCGACGAAGAGCGCGACGGCCTCTCCGACTTCGTGACGTACGGCATGACCGAGGAGCAGACCGCGCGGATCGGGCGGGTGCCCGACGGCCACCACGGGCTGCTGGGCGCACTCGTCACGGACCCCGGGCCTGTGCGGCTCGGCGATCTGACCGCCGATCCGCGCTTCGCCGGATTTCCCGACCACCACCCCACGATGCGGTCTTTCCTGGGTGTCCCCATCCGCGTCCAGGGCGAGATCTTCGGCAACCTCTACCTCGCGGAGAAGCACGGAGGGGGCTCGTTCAACACCTACGACCTGCACATGGTCCGGGTGCTCGCCACCGAGGCCGGGATCGCCATCGGCAACGCCCGGCTGTACGAGGCGGCGCGGCAGCGCGAGCGGTGGATCGACGGGTCCGTCGCCGTCACCACCGCGCTCCTGTCGGGCGGCGACGCGGACGAGGCGCTCACCGTCGTCGCGGAACAGGCCCGCCGCCTCGCCGGATCGGCCGCCGGGATAGTGCTCCTGCCCGCCGAGGAAGGCGGCCTGGAGATCGTCGCCGTCTCGGCCGACGACCCGTCCGATTCGCTCGGCGTGGTCATCCCGCCGGACAGCCCGGTGGCCGCCCGGCTCCTCGCCGGCGAAGCGGTGTTCATCGGCGACTCGGCGAGCGACCCGCGCATGGTCACACGGCTGGCGCGGCTGTACGGGCCGATGATGCTGCTGCCGCTGCGCAGCGGTGGCCGGGTGCTGGGCGCCCTCGCCACTCCCCGCGCTCGGGACGCGAAACCGTTCACCGAGACGGAACGGACGCTGGCCACGCAGTTCGCCTCGCAGGCCGCGCTGGCGCTGATCATGGCGGAGACCCAGCGCGACCGGGAGCGGCTCGCGGTGTACGAGGACCGCGACCGTATCGCCCGCGACCTCCACGACCTCGTCATCCAGCGGCTGTTCGCCACCGGTCTGATGCTGGAGAGCGCCCGGCGCAGGACCGTCGTCCCCGAGGTGCGGACGGGGGTGGGCAGGGCGGTCGACGAGCTGGACGTGACGATCCAGGAGATCCGTACGGCCATCTTCGCGCTCCAGCAGGGCCCGGCCGAGGCGCCTTCGGGGCTGCGTACGCGCGTACTGCGGGAGATCAACATGGCGGCCGTGCCCCTGGGATTCAAGCCCGGGCACCAATTCGTCGGCCCGGTGGACTCACTCGTCGGCGAGCTCACCGGCAAGAACCTGATCGCCGCGCTGCGCGAGGCGCTGTCCAACGCCTTCCGGCACGCGCGGGCCTCCCGTATCGAAGTCGTCGTCGACGCCACCGCCGAGATGCCCGACGGGAGCCGTGGGGTGCGGCTCTCGGTCGCCGACGACGGGACGGGCATTCCGGCGGGCGGCCGGCGCAGCGGGCTGCGCAACCTCAAGCGGCGGGCCGAGTCGCTGGGCGGTACGAGCCGTTGCGGGCCGGGGCTCGGTGACGACGGCGGGGGCACGACGGTGGTGTGGGAGGCACCGCTGTAGGAAGCACCGGGGGCGTGGCCGAAGCACCTCCGCGGGCGCCCGGGTAGGCCGGATGGCGGGTCGACACCCCGGTGGTGCGACCTGGGTGCACGCGATCGGGGGGTGAGCGGGACACGATCCGTGGATGCACCTCGGACCCTGCCCGCGGCTCCTCGTGCCGGTTCTGTGCGTGCTGCTGTGCCTCCCCGCGCCTGCCGCAGCAGCTTCCGCCGCAGCCGTACTCGCCGCTCCCGCCTCCGTCTCCGCCGCAGCTCCCGCACCGTTCACCGCGTCGGCCGTTCCCGCCGGTGACGTCTCGCCCGACGGGCCCGCCATCGGCGGCGAGGTGGCGCGGCTGCACGAAGAGGCCGCCGAGGCGTCCGAGACGTACGAGCAGGGCAGGCGCGAGGCGCAGAAGCAGCTGGCGAAGGCTCTGCGCCTGGAGCGGCTGCTCACGCAGGAGCGGAACGAGATCGAGACGCTGCGCGGGGACGTGGGCCGGGTGGCGCGCGCCCAGTACCGGGCCGGCGGCGGAGGGATCGCGTACACCGCGAAGCTGCTGCTCGCGGACGACCCGCAGGAGCTGCTGGACGGACACCGCCTCGCCTGGCAGGCCGAGCTGGCCGTGTCCCGGATGCTGGACCGGGCGGAGCGCGCCGAGCGCAGGCTCGCCCAGGACGGACGGCTGGCGAGCGCTGCCTGGCTCGACCTCGACGCCCGCACGGAGCAGCTCGCGTCGATCAAGCAGGCCATCACGGCAAAGCTCGAGGACGCCCGGTGGAAACTCCAGGGCGAGGCCGACCGCAGCGTCGCGGCGGGGCGCTGCGCGGGCGCCGTACGCCTGGAAGAGGAGACACCGCCCACGACGCGCCCGTGGGTGACGCCTGTCGAGGAGTACGAGCTGTCCGCGGGCTTCGGCGGTGAGGGCACGCGCTGGACGAGCCGGCACACCGGCCAGGACTTCGCCGTGGACATCGGCGCACCGGTACGGGCCATCGGTGAGGGGCGTGTCGTCTCGGTGTCCTGCGGCGGCGGTTTCGGCATCGAGGTGGTCGTCGGGCACCCGGACGGCTACTACTCGCAGTACGCCCACCTGGCCGGTGTCATGGTCGACCAGGGGGAGCGGGTGCGTACCGGCCAGTGGATCGGGCAGGCCGGCACCACCGGCAACTCCTCGGGGCCGCATCTGCACTTCGAGGTACGGCTCACTCCCCACCTGGGGTCGGGGATCGATCCGGCGCCCTGGATGCGCGAGCGGGGGGCGGGTTTCTGAGGGCTCCGGGGCCGGTCCCGCCCTCCGGAGGCCGGTCCCGCCGCTCGAAGCCCGTCCCGCCCCGAGGCAGGTCCCGCCCCCGGTGTCGGCTACAGGGCGGCCAGGATTCGCTCGATGACCACTGCGACGCCGTCGTCGTTGTTCGCGACCGTACGGCCGGACGCCGCGGCCACCACGTCCGGGTGCGCGTTGCCCATCGCGTACGAGGTGCCCGCCCAGGCCAGCATCTCCACGTCGTTCGGCATGTCCCCGAAGGCCACGACCTCGGCGGGTGCGATGCCGCGCTCCGCACAGCACTGCGCCAGCGTGCTGGCCTTGGACACGCCGTAGCCGCTGATCTCCAGCAGGGCGGTCGGGCTGGACCGGGTGACGGACGCGCGGTCGCCCGTGGTCGCGCGGGCCAGGGTGAGGAAGTCGTCGGGCATCAGCTCGGCGTGGTGGGCGAGCAGTTTGACGACCGGGGCCCCCGAGCCGGGGGTCGGCTCCGACAGGAGCTTCTCGGCCGTGGCCACGGTCGCGCCCGGGTCGAGGTGGAAGGGCGGGTAGTCCGGCTCGTAGTGGATGCCGGTGGCGAGCTCGACCGCGAAGGACGTGCCGGGCGCGGCGGCGCGCAGCGCCAGGACGACGGCGAGGGCGTCCTCGCGGGCCAGGGGGCGGACCTGGATCAGCTTGCCGCCCGCGTGCAGGTCGACCACGGCGGCGCCGTTGGCGCAGATCGCCAGGCCGTGGCCGTGGACGTGGTCGCTGACGACGTCCATCCAGCGGGCCGGGCGGCCGGTGACGAAGAAGACCTCGATGCCGGCCCGTTCGGCGGCGGCGAGCGCGGCGATCGTACGGTCCGACACGGACTTGTCGTCACGCAACAGCGTGCCGTCCAGGTCGGTCGCGATCAGCCGCGGGGTGATGGTGCCGGCCGGGGCCGGCCGAGCCTGCTGAGGGTCGGTCGCTGAGGTCACGGATCCATCTTCCCGTATGGAATGCACGGGCGTGCGAAGGGGCGCACATCTGAGATCCGCACGCAGCGGGGCCCGGAGCGTACTCCCGGTCCGTGCTCAGATACCCGTTGCGGTACGCGCTCCGGTGCCCGCTCCGGCCGCCCCGGGTCCCCGCCGGTCCCGGCCGCGTCCGGCGTAGGGTCGTGGGATGCGCTTGAGTACCGTGATACTTCCCATCCGCCGTTGGTCGCAGGGCGGCCGTGACGCCTGGCAGCGGGCCGAGCAGCTCGGCTTCCACACCGCGTACACCTACGACCACCTGTCCTGGCGGACCTTCCGCGACGGCCCGTGGTTCGGCGCCGTGCCGACCCTGACCGCCGCTGCCGGCGCGACCTCGCGCATGCGGCTGGGCACCCTCGTCACCTCGCCGAACTTCCGGCACCCCGTGACCCTCGCCAAGGACCTCATCACCCTGGACGACGTGTCCGGCGGGCGCGTCACGCTCGGCATCGGCGCCGGCGGCAACGGGTGGGACGCCACCGCGCTCGGCCAGGAGCCCTGGCCCCCGCGCGAGCGCGCCGACCGGTTCGGCGAGTTCGTGCCGCTCCTCGACCGGCTGCTCACCGAGCCCGCCGTGACCCACACGGGCACCCACTACTCCGCCGACGAGGCCCGCAACATCCCCGGCTGCGTCCAGGGGCCCCGGCTGCCCTTCGCCGTCGCAGCGACCGGCCCGCGCGGGCTGAAGCTCGCCGCCCGGTACGGCCAGGCCTGGGTGACCACGGGCGACCCGAAGCTCTTCGAGTCGGGTACGCCCGATGAGTCGCTGGAGGCCATCCGCGGCCAGATCGCCAAGCTGGGCGCCGCCTGCGCCGAGATCGGCAGAGATGTCGGCGAGCTCGACAAGATCCTGCTCACCGGCTTCACCCCGGAGCGGAGCGGCCCGCTGGAGTCCCTCGACGCCTTCGTCGACTTCGCCGGCCGGCACTTCGCCCTCGGTTTCACCGAGATCGTGCTGCACGCGCCGATCGCCGACTCGGACTTCGCGGCTGACGAGAAGGTCTTCGAGCAGATCGCGACGGAGGGGCTGGCTCAGCTCAATTCCTGAGCCTCGGTGCGGCGGCTCTCGTTCCGCGCGGTATGGATCTCCGACGTCCCGGTTCCACGATCGCGGCCGGGAGCGCGGGTTCTGCGGGCCGGAGATCATCCGTCATGCCTAGGCTGGCCGGTATGGACGGGGAAACGGTCTTGGCGGCCTTCAGGGCCGAGTCGCAGCGCCTGTACGAGAAGGCCGGCGCGATCCCGGAAGCGGAATGGGACCGGCCGAGCCCGTGCGACCCCTGGACCGTGCGCGAGGTGTTCGCCCACCTGACGACCGCCGTCCGGCGGGTGGTCGACATGCTGGCGCAACCCGAGCCGGAGCCCTCGGGTGTGCTGGTGACGGCCGCCGGTTACTACGCGCCGGACGCCCGCTTCTCGCCGGGCACCAACGACGTGCGGGTCGCGGCCGCTCAGGACTCCGCGGCCGCGTACGACGACGGCCGGGCCCTCGCCGAGGACTTCGACGCCGTCTGGCGGGCTGTGGCCGCCGCCTGCGCCGAGGAGCCGGTGGAGCGCCAGATCCGCACCCGGCACGGTGATCCGATGCTGCTGTCCGACTTCCTCGTCACCCGCGTCGTCGAGGTGTGCGTGCACGGCTTCGACGTGGCCGCCGGTCTCGGCCACCCGCCGTGGCCGACCGGCGAGGCGGCGGACGTGGTGGCGCGGCTGCTGCTCGACGGGCGGCCGTACGACAAGCCGGTCACGGTGTCGGGCGCGGGCTGGGACCGTACGACGTTCCTGCGCAAGGCGACCGGCCGGCTGCCGATGACCGAGATCGAACGCACTGCGGCGGAGCGCCACGGGCTGCGCCGGCTCACGCTGGGCTGAGCCGTTCGGCGAGGTGCTGAGCCGGCCGGCGGGAGGCTGGGCCGATCGGCGCGGGACCCGGCGGGCGCTTTACTCGGGGAAGCGCAGGAACGCAGGCGGTACGGAATCGGTGAGCCAGACGCCGTTCGCGCTGACCCGGAACACATGGCCCGCGCGACGCATGGCCCCGGCATCCACGGCGATGACGACAGGTCGGCCGCGCCGGGCGCCGACGCGGGTGGCGGTCTCGCGGTCGGGTGACAGGTGGACGTCGTGGCGGGCCATGGCGCGCAGACCTCCGGCCCGGATCGCGTCGAGGCTGCGGGCGACGGTGCCGTGGTAGAGGTACGCCGGCGGCTCGGCCTCCGGGAGACCGAGGTCGACCTGGACGGTGTGCCCCTGGCTGGCGCGGATCAGGGGGCCGTCGACCGCGAACCGCTGTTTGTCGTTGGCGGCGACGACGTGGTCGAGTTCGGCGCGGGTGATCGGGAAGCCGTGCGCGGCCGCGGCGCGCAGGAGGGTGTCGATCTCCACCCAGCCGTTCTCGTCGAGCGTGATCCCGATGCGCTCGGGCTGATGACGCAGATGCTTCGCGAGGTACTTCGACACCTTTGTGGTGCGTCTTTCGTCCATCGCGTCAGAGTGCCCGGCGAGACGAGCGTCACGCCACTCATTTGGGCGACCAGGTTTGATCCACAGCCAACTCGACTTTTCCACAAGGGATTTGGCGGCTCTGTGGACAACCTCCATGAGAATTCGGCCTGATTAACCAACCTCTCCTGAAATCTGATAATTTGCGGCAAGATTGTCCAATGCTCTTGCGTGCACCTCTCGTTCGGCCGCCGCGGCGATGAACGCCGCCGCATTGGACGGTCCAACCAGCGCGTGAACAGCGCGCATTGTCTCCGCCGGGATCGTCACCGTCGTCTGCTCGGGCTGTGTTACGGGCGGCGTGGCCGCACCGAGGTGCTGCTGGAGGTGGCGGGTGGCGAACAGCCGCATGGCGCGGGCCAGTTCGGCGTCGACCGTCTGCTGGGCGAGCGGCCGCAGGCGCCGTACCAGCGTGGCCGCCTCCGCCGCGTCCGCGTCCGTGGGCGGCCGGTGGCCGAGGTAGCGGGCGAACACGTGCTCGGTGGTGAACTCCAGGAAACGCGCGGCAATGTGCTCCACATGTCCCCGAAGTTCCCGCAGATGACCGGAGATTGCGGACAGCGGCACACCCGCCGCGTGCAACTCGGCCGCCACCGCCAGTTCTTGCGGCGAGGGCACCAGGAATTGGTCCTCCCGGCCCCGAACGCGCTCCAGTACCCCGAGCTCCACCGCCTCGTCGACGGCCGCGTCGTCGGGCTGTCCGCCGAACCGCTCGTCCAGCTCGGCCCGTGAGATCCGGGCCGCCTCCTCGTCGGTCCACGGACCGCTGACCTCGGTGACGAGCCCGAGCACCCCTCCGAGCCCCTTCCCCGCGTCCCACGCCTCCAGAAGTTCCTTGATGCTGGCCAGCGTGTAGCCGCGGTCGAGGAGACCGGCGATCTGGTGGAGACGGGCCAGGTGCGTGTCCCCGTACACATTGGACCGCCCGCGCCGCTCCGGCCGGGGCAGCAGCCCGCGGTCCTGGTAGGCGCGGATCGTACGGACCGTGGCGCCGCTCAGGTGCGCGAGGTCCTCGATCCGGTACTCGGATGCCCGCTGCCCGGACACACTCACGCCCTCACTCCCTCACGCCTCGCCCGTCTCACCTATGACAGCGCCGCCCGCCCCACCGCCCCCGCCGCGGCGCGGGCCGCGGGCGAGGTCGCGAGGTACTCGACGGCCTTGCGCAGCGAGCCTTCCTGCGAGGGATGGTACGACCGCCGGAAGTAGCGCGGTATCGCGGAGCCCAGCTCGCGCCAGGTCGGAAGCAGCCCCTGGGCGACCGCCCTGTTGTGCTCGCGCAGCGAGTACCGCAGCCGGCCGGCGAGCTGCGGGTCGTGGCGTATCAGGTACGCCGCACCCCAGGCCCACAGCCACAGCAGCACCGGGGCGACGACCACCATGCCCTCGACGCGGCGGGCGTACCGGGGCAGCCCCGTGCCCCCGCAGTGCTGGTACATGTCGAAGGCGACGGCCCGGTGCTCGACCTCCTCGGCGCCGTGCCAGCGCAGCAGGTCGAGCATCACCGCGTCCGGGTCGGCGTGGTCGAGGCCCTCCGCGTGCAGCACCCAGTTGCCCAGGACGGCGGTGAACTGCTCGATCGCGGCGATGAGCGACAGCCGGAAGCGCAGCCACTCCTGGGCCGGTATCGGCGCCCCGAAGGGAGGAACCTCACCGAGGAGCTTCTCGAAGAGGAAGTCCACGTGCTTGGTGTACGGGCCGGTGTCCAGGTTCTGCTCGGCCAGGTGGTTCAGCACGTACGCGTGCTGCACGCTGTGCGTGGCCTCCTGCCCCATGAAGCCCTTGACGTCCTTGAGCAGTTCGGGGTCGCCGACCAGCGGCAGCGCCTCCTTGAAGACCCTGACGAACCACCGCTCCCCCGCCGGCAGCAGCAGGTGCAGGACGTTGATCACGTGCGTGGCGGTGGGCTCGTCCGGTATCCAGTGCAGCGGCGTATCGCGCCAGTCGAACGAGACCCGGCGGGGGACGATGGCGTACTGCTCGTCGGTGCTCACAGCGGCGGATCCAGGCGGGCGATCGCGCGCAGGGTCCTCGGCGCGAAGCGCGACAGGAAGTGGGCGCCGCGCGCCTCGGGTGTGACCGGCACGAGGGCCTGGTTGCGTACGACGGCCTTCAGGACCGCGTCGGCGACCTTCTCCGGCGGGTAGTTGCGCAGCCCGTACAGGCGCGAGGACTTCTGCTGCCTGCGCTTCTCCTCGTCCGCCGGGACCCCGGCGAACCGTGCGGTCGAGGTGATGTTCGTGTTCACGAGTCCCGGGCAGATCGCGCTGACCCCGATGCCCTGGCCGGCGAATTCCGCGCGCAGGCACTCGCTCAGCATCAGCACCGCCGCCTTCGAGGTGCTGTAGGCGGGCAATGCCTTCGACGGCTGGTACGCCGCCGCCGACGCGGTGTTGACGATGTGGCCGCCCTGGCCGCGGTCGGCCATCTGCCTGCCGAAGAGGCGGCAGCCGTGGATGACGCCCCACAGGTTCACGTCGAGGACCTTCTTCCAGTCCTCGGACGTGGTGTCCAGGAAGGAGCCGGACAGACCGATCCCGGCGTTGTTCACCAGGACGTCGACGATTCCGTACTCGGCGGCGACCTTCTCGGCGAGCTTCTCCATCGCCTGCTCGTCCCCGACGTCGACCACCTCGGCCCAGGCCTTCGGAGCCCCGATCAGCCGCGCCATCTCCGCCGTACGGGCCGCCCCCTCCGCGTCCCGGTCCACGGCCACGATCCGCGCCCCGGCCTCGGCGAACGCGTAGGCCGTGGCGCGGCCGATGCCGCTGGCCGCGCCCGTCACCAGGACGAGCTGGCCGCCGAACCGGTCGGCGTACGGGCCGCTCGCCACCGCCTCGCGGGGCGCCACCCCGGCCGCAGTGTCCTCGTTCGCCGTGACGAACTCGCCGATCCACGCCGCCAACTGGTCGGGCCTGGTGCGCGGCACCCAGTGCTTGGCGGGCAGCGAGCGCCGCACCAGCTGAGGCGCCCACTGCTCCAGGTCGTCGTAGAGCCGCTCCGAGAGGAAGATGTCGCCGGTGGGCGTGATCAGCTGCACGGGTGCGTGGGCGTACGCGTCGGCGCGCGGCCTGCGCAGCCGGGCGCGGACGTTGTCGCGGTAGAGCCAGGCGCCGTGGGCCGCGTCCTGGGGGAGTGACGCCGTCGGGTAGTCGCCGGCCGGTACCTTCTCCACCCGCTGGAGGATCCTTGGCCACTGCTTGCCGAGTGGTCCGCGCCAGGC
Source organism: Streptomyces sp. NPDC055287 (assembly GCF_053646035.1). Lineage (NCBI taxonomy): Bacteria > Bacillati > Actinomycetota > Actinomycetes > Kitasatosporales > Streptomycetaceae > Streptomyces > Streptomyces sp. NPDC055287. The sequence goes on from NZ_JBSHNE010000005.1 coordinate 248,278, forward strand.
CAGCTCCGGCAGCACGGGGGTGTGCAGCATGTACACGTACCAGGACTTGGCGCCCTGGCCGAGCAGCTGGGCGGCCCTACGGGGGGTCGGCCGGGCCATGCGCTTCTTGATCCAGTGCCCGAAGTGGTCCAGGGAGGGTCCGGACATCGACGTGAAGGAGGCGATCCTGCCCTCGGTGCGCTTGACCGTGGCGAACTCCCAGGCCTGGACGGACCCCCAGTCGTGCCCGACCAGGTGCACCGGCTCGTCCGGGCTGACGGCGTCCGCGACGGCGAGGAAGTCGTCCGTCAGCTTCTCCAGCGTGAAGCCGCCGCGCAGCGGCTTGGGGGCGGTCGACCTGCCGTGCCCGCGTACGTCGTAGAGCACGACGTGGAACTGCCCGGCGAGCCGGGACGCGACCTCGGCCCACACCTCCTTGCTGTCCGGGTAGCCGTGCACCAGCAGCACGGTCGGCCGCGCCCTGTCGCCCAGTTCGGCGACGCACAGCTCCACTCCGCCCGTACGCACCCACCGCTCGGTGGCCTGCTCGATACTCACGCCGACTTCTCCTCTGCCCAGCGCCGCACGTGCGGCAGATCGTCGTCGAGCCAGAACGCGCTCTCTTCGGCGTCCTTGGAGTCCGTCACGACCAGAATCTCCTCGAACTTGGCGCCCGTCCCCCGGAATCCGAGGTGCGGTTCGACCGCCCACAGGCCCGGCTGGGGCGGGTGGTCGGAGAAGGTGTACGGGCTCCACAGCGGCGACCAGCCGTCGCGGTGGCCGTGCAGCGCGTCGCTCGCCAGCCCTTTCAGCGACTGGGTGCCGAACCCGAAGAGATGCGGCGACCAGCGGCGCTCCTTGACCCGGTCGACCTTGTGGGCGATGACGCCGAAGGGGTACGCGCGGTGCCGGTTGGCGTATCCCTGGCGGGTCATGAGCCGCTCGACGTCCTCGTAGATCTCCCGCAGCGGCCGTCGCTCGCGCACCTCGCGCAGGATCAGCTCACGGTGCGGTTCCAGATCGGCGAGGAGCTTGTCGTGCACGGGATGGAGGCCCAGGCATCCCGAGTAGCCGATGTCGGACGTGAAGCCCTTGTGGACCGGGGCCATGTCGAGGATGAAGGGCATCCCCGGCTCCAGCCGCCGGTTCGTCGGGAAGAACTGCAGCGGCACCCGGAAGTTCACGAAGGCCGTACGGTCACCGAACCAGGCGAACGGCAGATGGAACCAGTCGTTCACCCCGCGCTCGCGCAGCCAGTCGCGCTGCATCCGCGCCGCCTCGCGCTCCGTCACCCCCGGCTTGAGCTGGGCCGCGACGGCTTCCGCGCAGGCGTAGGCGAGGCGCTGCACCTCCCTGAACCCCCGCAATTCGGCGGTGAGTTCGCGCTGCGACGCAGAGACTGCTGAGACTGCTGCTGAGGCCATGCCACCTGTCCGTCCCGTGTTGCGGTACGCGTTCGTAACTTGACACTGATGAATGTGACAATGCCCGGCGGCGACGTCAAGGGTTCCGGTGTTACCTGTGGAAACTCGACGCCGGAACCGCCGGCCCCTACGGGCCCGTACGCCTTGAGTCGGACACCGATCCAGCCGTCTGGTCTGACGCCCGCTGTGGTCTGCGCCACTACCTTCGAGAACGTGACTGTGATCGCGACCGAAAGCCTGAGCAAGCGGTTCCCGAGGGTGACCGCTCTTGACCGGCTCTCGTTGGACATCGGACCCGGTGTGACCGGCCTGGTGGGCGCCAACGGAGCCGGCAAGTCCACCTTGATCAAGATCCTGCTGGGTCTGTCCCCCGCCACGGAGGGCACGGCTGCCGTGCTCGGCCTCGACGTCGCCACCAGCGGCGGGGCCATCCGCGAGCAGGTCGGCTACATGCCCGAGCACGACGCGCTGCCACCCGACGTCTCGGCCACCGAGTTCGTCGTCCACATGGCGCGCATGTCGGGGCTCCCGCCGACCGCCGCCCGCGAGCGCACCGCCGACACGCTGCGCCACGTCGGCCTGTACGAGGAGCGCTACCGCCCCATCGGCGGCTACTCGACCGGCATGAAGCAGCGCGTGAAGCTGGCGCAGGCCCTCGTCCACGACCCGAGGCTGGTCCTGCTCGACGAGCCGACCAACGGCCTCGACCCGGTCGGCCGCGACGAGATGCTCGGCCTCATCCGCCGCATCCACACCGACTTCGGCATCTCGGTCCTGGTCACCTCGCACCTCCTCGGTGAGCTCGAGCGCACCTGCGACCACGTCGTCGTCATCGACGGCGGCAAACTGCTCCGCTCCAGCTCCACCAGCGACTTCACCCAGACCACGGCCACCCTCGCCGTCGAGGTGACCGACACCGACACCCACCCGGACGGTACGCGCGCCCTGCGCGAGGCACTGACCGCGGCCGGACTGACGCTCCACGCGCGCGTGGAGGACGGTCTGCCCGGCGCGGGCCACATCCTGCTCGTCGAAGCGACCGGCGAGGAGACGTACGACCTGGTGCGTGACGCCGTCGCCGACCTGGGCGTGGGGCTCGTACGGATGGAACAGCGCCGGCACCACATCGCGGAGGTCTTCCGCACGAACGATCACGCGGCAGCAGACGCCGAGGCCGCCCGTGAGCCCGTCGCCGCCGTACAGCAGAAGGGAGACGGCCGCGATGGCAGCTGACCTCACGACACCGCCGGGCACCGACCCGACCCGTATTCACAACATCGGCTACCGGTCGTACGACGGCCCGCGCCTCGGCCGGGCGTACGCACGCCGCTCGCTCTTCTCACAGTCCCTGCGCGGCGCGTACGGACTGGGCCGCAGTGCCAAGTCCAAGGTGCTGCCGATGATCCTCTTCGCGGTGATGTGCCTCGTCGCGTCCATCATCGTCGCGGTCGCCGTGGCCACGCCCGGCATGACGGACCTGCCGCTGAAGTACACGCGGTTCGCGATCGTCATGCAGGCGGTCATCGGCCTCTACCTGGCCTCCCAAGCACCGCAGTCCGTATCGCGTGACCTGCGCTTCAAGACCGTGCCGCTGTACTTCTCCCGCCCGATCGAATACGTCGACTACGTCCTCGCCAAGTTCGCGGCGATGGCGTCGGCCCTCTTCATCCTCACGGCGACCCCGCTGGTGATCCTGTACGCCGGTGCGCTGCTCGCCGAATTCGACTTCGCGGACCAGACCAAGGCGTTCGCACAGGGGCTGGTGTCAGTGGCACTGCTGTCCGTTCTCTTTGCCGGGCTCGGCCTGGTCATGGCCGCGCTCACCCCGCGCCGCGGCTTCGGCGTGGCGGCCGTCATCGCCGTGCTGACCATCTCGTACGGCGCGGTGTCCACGGTCCAGGTGATCGCCTGGGACCAGGGTGCGACCGGGGCGGTCGAGTGGCTCGGCCTGTTCTCGCCCCTGACGCTCATCGACGGCGTACAGACCGCCTTCCTCGGCGCCACTTCAGCCTTCCCCGGAGGGGAAGGCCCCTCGGCCGGCAGCGGTGTGGTCTACCTGCTCGCCGTCCTCGCGCTCATCTTCGGCTCGTACGCCGTGCTGATGCGCCGCTACCGAAAGGTCGGGCTGTGACCACCATCGACATCGACCACACCTCGCGCTGGTTCGGCAACGTGGTGGCCGTCAACGACATCACCATGCGCGTCGGCCCCGGCGTGACCGGACTGCTCGGCCCCAACGGCGCGGGCAAGTCCACCCTGATCAACATGATGGGCGGCTTCCTCGCCCCCTCGACCGGCACCGTCACCCTCGACGGGAAGCCGATCTGGCGCAACGAGTCGGTCTACCAGCAGATCGGCATCGTGCCCGAGCGGGAGGCGATGTACGACTTCCTCACGGGCCGCGAATTCGTCGTCGCCAACGCCGAGCTGCACGGCCTGACCGCCGGGGCGGCGCAGCAGGCGCTCGCGACCGTCGAGATGGAGTACGCGCAGGACCGCAGGATCGCGACGTACAGCAAGGGCATGCGCCAGCGCGTGAAGATGGCGTCCGCTCTCGTCCACAACCCGTCGGTGCTGCTCCTGGACGAACCGTTCAACGGCATGGACCCGCGCCAGCGCATGCAGCTGATGGAACTGCTGCGGCGGATGGGCGCGGAGGGCCGTACGGTCCTCTTCTCTTCCCACATCCTGGAGGAGGTAGAACAGCTCGCCTCGCACATCGAGGTGATCGTGGCCGGACGGCACGCCGCATCCGGCGACTTCCGCAAGATCCGCCGCCTGATGACGGACCGCCCGCACCGCTATCTCGTACGGTCCAGCGACGACCGCGCGCTCGCCGCGGCACTGATCGCCGACCCGTCCACGGCAGGCATCGAAGTAGACCTGGCGGAAGGGGCGCTGCGCATCCAGGCCGTCGACTTCGGCCGGTTCACGGCGCTGCTTCCGCAGGTCGCCCGCGCGCACGGCATCCGGCTGCTGACGGTCTCGCCCTCCGACGAGTCGCTCGAATCGGTCTTCTCCTACCTCGTAGCGGCCTGAAAGGAGCTTGCAGCGATGATCTACGAACCCACAGTCGCCCGGCTCACCTACCGGGCCCTCCTCGGCCGCCGCAGGGCCGCCGTCCTCTTCGTCCTGCCGGCCCTGCTGATCGCGATCGCGGTCGCGGTACGGCTGCTGACGGGCGCCGACGACCAGATCGCGTCGGACGTCCTCGGCGGCTTCGCGATCGCCACGATGATCCCGCTGATCGGCGTGATCGCGGGCACCGGCGCGATCGGCCCGGAGATCGACGACGGCTCGATCGTCTATCTGCTCGCCAAGCCGGTGAAGCGGCCCACGATCATCTTCACCAAGCTCATCGTCGCGATCGCCGTGACGATGGCGTTCTCGGCGATCCCCACGTTCATCGCGGGCCTGATCCTCAACGGCAACGGCGGACAGATCGCGATCGCCTACACGGTCGCGGCGCTGGTCGCGTCGGTCGCGTACAGCGCGATCTTCCTGCTGCTCGGTACGGTCACCCGCCACGCGGTGGTCTTCGGCCTCGTCTACGCCCTCGTCTGGGAGACGCTCTTCGGCAGCCTCGTCCCGGGCGCGCGCACGCTCAGCGTGCAGCAGTGGGCGCTGTCCCTGGCGGAACGGATCGGCGCGAACGGCACGATCACCTCGGACGTCGCCCTGCCGACGGCGGTGGTCCTGCTGGCGTCGGTGACGGTGGCGGCGACCTGGTACGCGGGCCAGAAGCTCCGCACGCTCAAGCTCGCGGGCGAGGAGTAAGGGGCGTAAGCGGAACGCTGTCATCGGTCAATCCCCGCCCGGTGGACAGGTTGTCCACAGACGGCCCCCCGGCTCACCGCCGTCGAGGACCTCAGGCCAGCAGCAGGCGCCGCAGTACGGCGGTGTGGCTGCGGTCCGGGTCCTTGGCGGCGGTGAGCAGCGTAATCCGGCCGCCGCCCGCCGCGAGCTCACGCACGTCGCCCAGGGCCGCTGCCGCTTCCGGCGCCGCGAGCTCGGACTCGTAACGGCGGGCGAACTCCTCGAACTCGCCGGAAGCGCCGTGGTACCAGCGGCGCAGTTCCGTCGACGGGGTGAGGGCCTTGGGCCACTCGTCGACCTCCGCCGTCTCCTTGCTCAGGCCGCGCGGCCACAGCCGGTCGACCAGGACGCGCGTCCCGTCGTCGGCGGACGGCGGCTCGTACACTCTGCGCACTCTCACATCGGGTTCGGTCACGAGGACCAGCCTGCTACACCTTCCGGTCGCGCGCCGCGAACAGACCCACCACCAGGGCCGCCGCGCACACCCCAAGCATCAGCGCGATCGGCACCGTCCAGCTCCCGGTCGCCTCGTACACCGCGCCCGCGGCCAGCGGACCCGCCGCGGCCAGCAGGTAGCCCACCGTCTGCGCCATCCCGGACAGCCGGGCCGCCGTCACCGCGTCACCCGAGCGCAGCACGATCAGCGTCAGTGCGAGGCCGACGGCGCCGCCCTGGCCGACGCCGAGCACCGCGGACCACAGCCAGGCGCCGGCGACCGGGGCGGTCATCAGGCCGGCGTAACCGGCCCCCACCATGGTCGTGACCAGCACGATCAGCGGGCGCTGACTGCGCATACGACCGGCCAGCAGCGGGACGCCGAACGCGCCCGCGATCTGGATGAGGTTGTTGAAGGCGAAGACCACACCCGCGGTGGAGCGGCTCATTCCGTGGTCCGTGAAGATCGTGGGCATCCACGCGATCAGTACGTACGACCAGAGCGACTGCAGCCCCATGAAGAGCGTCACCTGCCACGCCAGCGCCGACCGCCACACATTGCGGGTCGGGTCGCCGCGCACCGCGCCGACCCGTACCTCGTGGCCCGTACGGTTCCGGGCGATCAGCACCTGCGGCAGCCACGCCACGGCGGCGACCACGGCCAGCAGTGACCAGAACGCCAGCGATGCCTCCCAGCTGCCGCCGAACGCCTTCTCCAGCGGCACCGAAGCGGCCGCGGCGACCGTCGCGCCCGCGATCATCGCGCCGGTGTAGACCGATGTCATCGAGGCGGCCCGGCCCGGGAAGTCGCGCTTGATCAGGCCCGGCATCAGGACGTTGAGCAGAGCGATCGCCAGCCCGATCAGCAGGCTGCCGCCGTACAGCGCCGGCGCGGCGGGCGCGACCCGCACCACAATCCCCAAGCCGAGCAGCAACAGGGCGCAGAACAGCACCACTTCGGTGCCGAACCGCCGCCCCAGCCAAGGCGCCACCATCGCGCCCACGCCGAGGAAGAGCACCGGCACAGACGTCACCAGGCTCGTCGCCGTCGACGACAGCCCGTAGGTCCCGCTGATCTCGCTCACCAGCGGCGACGCACTCGCCAGCGCCGCCCGCATGTTGACGGACGCCAGCACGATCCCGATCAGCAGCACCGCCGGACGGGCGAGCAACGCGCGTCGCGCGGCGGCTCGTTGAGGCGACAGCCGTACGCCGGCCTCGGTGTCCAGGAAGAGTTGATCAGAGTCCGGGCGTGACAAGGCATGCGCCTTTCGAGGGAGGGGGTTGGGGGCGCGATCAGTGGGTGATCAGTGAATGATCAGGGTGATCAGCGGCCGATCAGCGGGTGATCAGGGCCGTCACCACATCGATCGGCACCTGGAGCACAGCCCGCGCGGCCAGCTCGGCCGCCGCCGGGTCGCCGGCCTCGATCGCGTCGATCAGCGCCGCGTGCGCGGCCAGGTCGATCGGCGGCATGTCGTGGTCGCCGAGCGCGGTGACCAGCGTTTCGTGCACCTGGGTGGAGAAGAAGCGGTACACCTCGGTGAACGCGGCGTTGTGCGTCGCCTCGACGACGCCGAGGTGGAACGCGAGGTCGGCGTCGGCGGCCCGGTCGCCCTGTTCGTGCAGCTCGGCGAGGACGTGGCGCAGCGCGCGCAGGTCCGCCTCGTCGCGCCGTACGGCGGCCAGTCGCGCCGCCTCGGCCTCCAGCGCGACCCGCAGCTCCAGGACGTCCAGTACGTTCGCGTGCCGCATTCCGCGCAGCACCGCCGCCGGGTCGGCGGCCGAGCGTACGAACGTGCCGTTGCCCTGGCGCGATTCGAGGAGCCCGCCGTGCACGAGCACGCGCACCGCCTCGCGCACCGTGTTGCGGCCGACGCCGAGCTGCTCGGCCAGTTCGTGCTCGGTCGGGATGCGGTCGCCGACGGCCCACTCGCCCTCGGCAAGCTGCGCCCGCAGCTGATCGACGACGGTGTCGACCAGGGACTGCCGTCCCGCCGCCCGCAGCGCCATGTCCGCCTCCGCCTTGCCTCGACTGTGATGTCCGGCGCCGTGAACCTCTCCGGTGCCTTGCAGCCGGGGCTGATCCATCCGGTTGCCCAGTCATCCTACAACTGGGAAAATAGGATGACGCCGCCCCGCAGGACCGGGCACACTGGGTCACGCACCACTCACGGGGGAGGGGTGTTGGCCGGTGACATGCGCACCCGGCCAACACTCGCCACCGACGAGGGGACTCAGCCGCTCAGCAGCTGTTCCAGGACGACCGCGATGCCGTCGTGGTCGTTGGACGCCGTGATCTCGTGCGCCACGGCCTTCAGTTCGTCGTGCGCGTTGGCCATCGCCACGCCGTGCGCCGCCCAGCCGAACATCGGGATGTCGTTCGGCATGTCGCCGAAGGCGATCGTGTCCGCGGCCTTGAGTTTCAGCCGCCGCGCCGCCAGCGACAGGCCCGTCGCCTTGCTGAGGCCCAGCGGGAGAAGCTCCACCACGCCCGGACCCGCCATGACCACGTCGACCAGGCTGCCGACAGTCTGGCGCGCGACCCGCGCCAGCTCGTCGTCGTCCAGGTCCGGGTGCTGGATGTAGACCTTGTTCAGCGGCGCCGACCACAGCTCGGACGGGTCCTTGAGGTCCACGTACGGAAGCGGACCTTCCTGCACCCGGTAGCCCGCCCCGACCAGCACCTCACCCTGCAGGCCGTCACGACTCGCGGCGAGCGCCAGCGGGCCGGTCTCCGCCTCGATCTTCGACAGCGCCAGCCCGGCCAGCTGCCGGTCCAGCGTCACCGATGTCAGCAGCCGGTGTTCACCCGCGTGGTAGACCTGTGCGCCCTGGCCGCAGACCGCGAGGCCCTGGTAGCCGAGATCGTCCAGGATGTGCCGCGTCCACGGAACCGAGCGGCCGGTGACGACGATGTGGGCCGCGCCCGCCGCCGTGGCGGCGGCGAGCGCTTCGCGCGTACGGACCGAGACCGTGTCGTCGGAGCGCAGCAGCGTCCCGTCGAGGTCGGTCGCGACCAGTTTGTACGGGAACGGCCGGGAGGTGGTGCTCACTTGGAGAGGGGCTCCGGACGGCATCTACTTGGGCTCAAGAGTGGCTCGTCCTCCGAGGTACGGACGCAGCACCTCGGGCACGCGCACCGAACCGTCGGCCTGCTGGTGGTTCTCCAGGATCGCCACGATCGTGCGCGGGACGGCGCACAGCGTGCCGTTCAGCGTCGCGAGCGGCTGCACCTTCTTGCCCTCGCGCATGCGGATCGACAGCCGGCGCGACTGGAACTCCAGGCAGTTCGACGCGGACGTCAGCTCGCGGTACTTGCCCTGCGTCGGAATCCACGCCTCGCAGTCGTACTTCCGCGAGGCCGAGGCACCCAGGTCACCACTGGCCACGTCGATCACCTGGAACGGCAGCTCCAGCGACGACAGCCACTGCTTCTCCCACGCCAGCAGCCGGTCCAGCTCCGCCTCGGCGTCCGCCGGGTCGACGTACGAGAACATCTCGACTTTGTCGAACTGGTGCACCCGGAAGATGCCCCGGGTGTCCTTCCCGTACGTACCGGCCTCACGGCGGAAGCAGGGCGAGAAGCCGGCGTACCGCAGCGGCAGCTTGTCCGCGTCGATGATCTCGTCCATGTGGTACGCCGCGAGGGGGACCTCGGAGGTGCCGACCAGGTAGTAGTCGTCCTTCTCCAGGTGGTACACGTTCTCGGCGGCCTGGCCGAGGAAGCCCGTGCCCTCCATGGCGCGCGGGCGGACCAGCGCGGGGGTCAGCATCGGGATCAGGCCGGCCTCGGTGGCCTGCGCGATCGCCGCGTTGACGAGGGCGAGCTCGAGGAGCGCGCCGATGCCGGTCAGGTAGTAGAAGCGCGAGCCGGACACCTTGGCGCCGCGCTCGACGTCGATCGCGCCGAGCGCCTCGCCGAGCTCGAGGTGGTCCTTGGGCTCGAAGCCCTCGGCCGCGAAGTCGCGCGGGGTGCCGATCGTGTCCCGTACGACGAAGTCTTCCTCGCCGCCCACGGGCACGTCGGGGTGCACGATGTTGCCGAGCTGCAGCAGCAGCCGCTTGGACTCCTCGGCCGCCTCGTCCTGCTCGGCGTCGGCGGCCTTGACGGCGGCGGAGAGGTCGCCGGCCTTCTTCAGCAGCTCGGCCTTCTCGTCGCCGGAGGCCTTGGGGATGAGTTTGCCGAGCGACTTCTGCTCGGAGCGGAGTTCGTCGAAGCGGACGCCGGACGACCTGCGCCGCTCGTCGGCGGAGAGGAGGGCGTCGACAAGGGCGACGTCCTCTCCACGGGCGCGCTGGGAGGCGCGAACACGGTCGGGGTCCTCACGGAGCAGGCGAAGGTCAATCACCCCACCAGGCTACCTGCGACCGCTTCCGCCCTTCGACTTGATATCGCATTGCGTGGCACTTTGCCCGTAATGCCCAAATTGGGAATCGTGGGCAGCGGTCGTCCCGGAGCCTGTGGCAGGCGTCAATAAAACAGGCACTATTCCCCGAAACAGGGCACTTCCGGTTCGACTCCTTGACGCTTTTCCCTTGCGCGGAGCGGGAGTTGGCGTCTCGGTTGTCCACAGGAATGGACGGCCTCCAGGACTTATCCACAGGCTGTGCGAAAGATCTGTGGATGCCGGAAGGGGGCGTTCCGAAAGGTGCATGAAGGGCCAAGGATTCCCGGCCCAAACCCCCTTCACACACTCATTCGGGTGGGAATTGCTCGCCCTAAAGAGTTGATCAATAGAATTGGGGTGACAGGTGATGACCTGGCGCCCTGTGGACGGAAGGGAGCTCTCTGAGCAGATTTGTCGACGATGTCGGGATGTGTTGTCGACTTGTCCCCAGGTCGAGAACCGCGCCTGTGGACAACTTCTGTGGACAACGCAAATCTGCAGGTAGGACTAGCAGCAGGAGCCGCCGCCCGGACGGGTCAGGCCCGGCCGTCCTGGCTCCGCGCCAGCCAGTCCGCGGCCGCCACGAATTCCGCGTCCGAGGTCCCCGGCCGCAGCGCCCGCACGTCCTCGGCCGCCACACCGGCGCGCGGGTACGACCCGAGGAACCGCACCTTCGGGCAGATCCGCTTCAGCCCCATCAGGGCCTCGCCCACCCGCCGGTCCGAGATATGGCCCTCGGCGTCCACGGCGAAGCAGTAATTTCCGATGCCCGCGCCCGTCGGCCGCGACTGGATCAGCATCAGGTTGACGCCGCGCACCGCGAATTCCTGGAGCAGTTCCAGCAGTGCGCCCGGGTGGTCGTCGCCCAGCCAGAGAACCACCGATGTCTTGTCCGCACCGGTCGGTGCCGCGGGCCGCGCGGGCCGCCCCACCAGCACGAAGCGCGTCTGCGCGTTCACCGCGTCGTGGATCTCGGTGACCAGCGGTTCGAGACCGTATTTCGCCGCGGCGAACTCACCCGCGAAGGCCGCGTCGTACCGGCCCTCCTGGACGAGCCGCGCGCCGTCCGCGTTCGACGCCGCCGACTCCCACAGCGCGTCGGGCAGGTGGGCCGCCATCCAGTTGCGTACCTGCGGCTGGGCGGCGGGGTGCGCGGTGACCGTCTTGATGTCGGAGAGCTTCGTGCCGGGGCGCACCAGCAGCGCGAAGCTGATGGAGAGCAGCACCTCGCGGTAGATCATCAGCGGTTCGCCGGACGCCAGCTCGTCGAGCGTGGCGGTGATGCCGCCCTCGACGGAGTTCTCGATCGGTACGAGCGCCGCCGCCGCCTCACCGCTGCGTACCGCGTCGAGCGCGGCGGGTACGGACACCATCGGGGCGAGTTCCCGGGTGGCGGCTTCAGGGAGCGTGCGGAGGGCGACCTCGGTGAAGGTGCCTTCGGGGCCGAGATAGGCATAGCGCGTTGCCGACATACGGTCACCTTAATGCGCCGTACGGGAGGGCTGTACGGAACGAGCGACGGGACGGGGAACGGCACAGAGGCCGGAACGCAGGCCGGGACTCAGGACTCCAGGAGCCGCTGTCCCACGTACTCCCCGTCCCGCGCCCCGCCCGGCACGGCGAACAGCCCGCTCGCCTCGTGCCGGATGAACGGCGACAGGGCGTCCCCCCGGTCGAGCTTGCGCTGCACCGGCACGAAGCCGCGCAGCGGGTCCGCCTGCCAGCAGACGAAGAGCAGTCCGGCGTCCGGCGTGCCGTCCGCGCCGATCCCGTCGTGGTACGAGAACGGCCGGCGCAGCATCGCCGCGCCGCCGTTCTGTTCGGGTGCGGAGATACGGGCGTGGGCGTTGGACGGGATGACGAGCTTGCCGTCCGGACCGGTCCGGTCGAGGTCGAGCTCGGTGGTCTCGGTGCCGCCCGTCAGCGGCGCCCCGTCGCTCTTCTTCCGCCCGATGACCTTCTCCTGGTCGCCGCGCGGCAGCTTCTCCCAGTCGTCGAGGAGCATACGGATGCGGCGTACGACGGCGTAGGAGCCGCCCGCCATCCACTCGGGTCCCTCGGCGCCGCCGTCCGTCGGGACGAAGATCCGCCGGTCGAAGTCGGTCTCGGAGGGCTTCGGGTTGCCGGTGCCGTCGATCTGGCCCATCAGGTTGCGGGCCGTCATGGGCTGCGCGGTGGCGCCCGGGGAACGGTTGAAGCCGTTCATCTGCCACCGCACCCGGGCGGCCTCGCCCGCCTCCTTCTGGATGGTGCGCAAGGCGTGGAAGGCGACCAGTGCGTCGTCTGCGCCGATCTGGACCCACAGGTCGCCGTTGCTGCGCCGTGCGTCGAGGTGGTCGGAGGAGAAGTCGGGCAGCGGGTCGAGCGCGGCCGGGCGCCGCCGGTTCAGTCCCGTACGGCTGAAGAACGTGCGGCCGAAGCCGAAGGTGACGGTGAGCGAGGACGGTCCGGCGTCCAGTGCCACCCCGGTGTCGGCGTCGCCGAACGGGTCGCCGGCCGTCATCCTGTGCGCCGCCGCCGACCAGCGCCGCAGCAGCGCCGCCGCCTCCTTGCGTCCGGCGCCGGGGGCGAGGTCGAAGGCGACAAGGTGGCCCCGGGCCTGGAGGGGGGTGGTGATGCCCGCCTGGTGCCTGCCGTGGAAGGGGACGGCGGTCGAGCCGACGGAGGTCAGTGCCGTGGTGCCGGAGGAGGCCTCGGAGCCGCCGGCCGCGGCGTACACGGTGGCGCCGCCGGTGGCGCCGAGGGCGAGGCCTGCGGCGCCGGCCGCGCCCGCGGTGCCGAGCAGCCGCCTCCTCGAGATGCCGTTCTCGCTCACGTCGTTGTCGTTCACGCCGGTCAGCCGATCTTCACGTTCTTCTTGACGGTCACTTGGTCGATGTCGGAGGTGCGTACGGTCACTTCGACCTCCCAGGTCCCCGGCATGGGTATCTGCACGCCGTTGGCACTCCAGTGTCCGGTGGCGATGCGGTCGGGGGCGGCCGGCAGCGGACCGATCTCCTTGTCGTTGTTGGTGAAGGCGACCTTCACCTCGGGTGCGTCCATGGCGCGCCCGTTGGGCCGCTCGAGCCATACGTGCAGGGAGTTGGCGCCGGAGCGCGCGGGGTCGAGTTCGACCTTCGCGGTGCCCTTGCCGTCCTCGCCGCCGGTGTCGAAGGGGATGCGGACATTGATGGGCCCTGCGGGGGCGGCGGTTTCGCTGCGGCCCGCTTCCTTCTCCTCGGTGCGGCCGGGCTCGGTGCTCGTCAGCAGGGTCGTCACGGCCAGCAGGACCACGGCGACCGCCGCCTCCGCGAGCACGGAGCGCCGCAGCCCCAGCCGCTGGGGGTCGGCGTCCCGTACCCGCTTCTGACGCGCCGTTGCCACGGCGGCTCTCTGGCGGGCGAGCTGGGCGGCGCGCGCGGGGTCCTCGGGCACGGTGACGGGCTCGCGCTCGGGTTCGTCGGCAGAGTCGTCGGCACCGTCGTCGGCAGGGTCGGCGGGCTCTTCGGCGTCGGATTCCTCAGCCTGCGGAGCGGCCGCCCCGGCCAGTTGCCCCGTCCAGCGCCGCGAGATCCAGGCCATGCCGACGAGGACGGCCACCAGACCGATCTTGACGAGCAGGAGCTGCCCGTACGCCGTTCCGGTCAGAGCCGACCAGGTGCCGACCTGCCGCCAGGACTGGTAGGTCCCGGTCGCGGCCACGACGGCGACGCTCGCGAAGGCCAGGCGGGAGAAGTTGCGTACGGCGCCGCGTTCGATGCCCGGCACCCTGTAGAGCGCGACGAGCAGCGCGGCGAGGCCGCCGATCCAGGTGGAGGCGGCCAGCATGTGCAGGACGTCGACGGGCATCGCGATGCCGGGCTGGAGTCCGGTCGACGCGTGTTCGGAGAGCGCCCAGGTGGCCGCGATCCCGGCGGCCAGGACGCCACCGCCCAGAGCGAGCCCGAAGGTGAGGTCCTTCTTCTCGCTGAGCTGCTTCTCGTCCCCGGGCGCGTCGTTCTTGGCGTACGCGCCGAACAGCACGGCGACGAAGAGTGCGGCGGCGCCGAGCAGCAGCAGCCGCGAGACGAGCGAGGCGCCGGTCTTGGTCTCCAGTACGGCCTTGAGCCCGCTCAGGTCGAAGGCGTCCGCGAGCTTCCCGGAGCCCGTGTAGGGGGCGCGCAGCAGCAGCATCGCGAGCGTCGAGGCGGTCAGGGTGATCCAGCCCTGTACGACGAGGCGCTGCACGGGCCGTTCACCCGCGCCGCGCTGCCAGCAGGCCAGGACGAAAGCGCCGCCGCCGACGAGCAGGATGAAGCCGGCGTACGCGGTGTAGCGGGCGATGCCGTAGAGGGCGCCGACGAGACCGCCGCCGGCGGTCTGTTCGGGCAGGGCGACGGTGGTCTTGGAGGGGGCGCCGATGGAGAAGGTGAAGGCCCCGGAGATGGGGTGGCTGTCGGCGGAGACGGCCTGCCAGGCGACGGTGTACGTGCCGTCGGGCAGCCCGGGGTTCAGGGCGACGCCGTACTTGACGACGCTGCCGCTGCTCATGTCGCGTACTTCACCGGCGTCGGAGCGCTTCCCGCTCGGTTCCAGTACGCGGATCGAGTCGTTCCCGAGAGCGATCTTCTCGGAGAACGTGAGAGTGATGTTCTTGGGCGCGGTGGCGACGACCGCCCCGTCCTTCGGGTCGCTTTCCGTGAGCGCGGCGTGCGCGGACGCGGGGGCGGCCCCTGCGAGCAGGGTGCCGAGGAGTGCGGTGGTGACGAGCAGCAGTCTGATCACTGCGGCTGCTCCGAAGCGCGGGGCGGTTGCCGGCATGGTGGGTCAGTCCCTCACTGCTTCTTGGGGTTGTGGGTGGACTCCTTCACGGGAAGTTCGGCCTTGATCGGGCCGGCCTTCTCGAAGTGCAGCTCCACGGACACGTTCTCGCCCTGCTTGGGCTTCTTCTTGAGCTCGAGGAACATCATGTGGTTCCCACCGCGCTCCAGGTCGAGCTCGCCGTCCGCGGGGATGTCGAAGGACGTGACCTCGCGCATCTTCTGGTTCTTGGTCTCGTGGATCTGGACCTCGCCCGCGATGTCGCTGGTGACGGAGGTGAGCCGGTCCGCGGTGCCGCTGTCGTTCGTGACGGTGAGGAAGCCCGCGGCCATGTCGTCCATGACGGGCTCCGGCATGAATGCCCCGGTGACCTTCAGCCGCGGCTTGTCGTCGCCCCCGGAGGAGGAGCAGCCGGCCAGTACGAGGCCGGCGGCGAGCGCCGCGGCCGTCGTGAGGGTGTTGCGCCGGCGGATCACGGGTTCTCCCCCTTGATGAGCTCGGGGAGGTCCTTGGTGTAGTCGTCGGCGGTGGTGTCCTCGCTGTAGAGGACGTATCCGGCGTCGGTCTTCGGGGAGAAGGCGATGACCTGCGCGCCGTGCATGGAGACGACGGTGCCGTCCTTCTCCTTCTTGGGCGGGTCGATGCCGATTCCCATCTGGCGGGCCCCGGCCTGGATGGTCGGGAAGTCGCCGGTGAGGCCGGTGAAGGACGGGTCGCCCGCGCCCCTGAGCCACTTGCCGAGGGCCTCGGGGGTGTCGCGTTCGGGGTCGGTGGTGACGAAGACGACCTGGAGCTTGTCGCGGTCGGCCTGGGGGAGCTTCTTGTACGCGATGGCGATGTTGCTCATCGTCAGGGGGCAGACGTCGGGGCAGTTGGTGTAGCCGAAGTAGATGAGTGTCGGCTTGCCCTTGGTCCGCTCTCGCAGGTCGTACTTCTTGCCGTGGGTGTCCGTGAGGACGAGGTCCGGCTTCTTGAAGGGCCGGTCGAGTACGGTCGCGGCCTTGTCGTTCATGTCGGCGGAGACGTCGGTGACGGGCTTGGTGCCGCTGTCAGCCTTGTCGCCGCCGCACGCGGACAGGGTGAGTGCGGCTGCGGCGGCGAGGGCCGCCACGGCCAGCGCGTGCTTGTTGCGCATGGAGAGGGTTCCCGTGTTTCGGTGGGGGATTGAGGCGTCAGGACGTGCGGCGGCGGCCGGCGAGGACACCGAAGGCCACTCCCGCGACACCCACGAGGATGCCGACGATGCCGAGGACGCGGGCGGTCGTGTCGCTGGCGGCGGTGTCGCCGGCGTCCGCGGTCTCGCTCTTGTGACCGGCGTTGTGGGCCTTGCCGGTTTCCTTCTCGTCGCTCTTCGCCTCGCCGCCGGAGGCGCCGTGGTGGTCGTCACCGGTGGGCTCGGTCAACTTGAGCACGGGCGCGGGCGACTGGGGCTCCTCCTCGCCCTCCTTGGGCTCCTCGATCCAGCGGACGACTTCCTCGTTGTCGTAGGTCTGGACGGCCTTGAGGACGAGCTGGTCGGCGTCCTCGGGCAGCTGGCCGAGGGAGAGCGGGAACTGCTGGAACTGGCCGGGCCCGATCTTGCCGCCGGTCCAGGTGACCTTGGAGACGGCTTCGTCGATCTCCTTGCCGTGGACCTTCAGCGGCTTGTCGAGCTTCGTCTTGGTGACCTCGGTCTTCCAGCCGGGTACGGGCTGCGGCATGACGGACGACAGCGGGTGGCCGGTCGGGAAGGAGACCTCGAGCTTGACGGTCGAGGCGTTGTCGCGCTCGTTGGGCACCTTGACGTTGACGGTGGCGTAGCCGCCCTTCTCGGCGGGCCCGACGGGCTGTACGCCGACGTGCGCGAAGGCCGTTCCCGCGAACAGCAGGACAGTGGAAGCGGCGGCGGCACCGGCGACGGAGACAACGGACATACGGGTGACGTTCATGCTGGAACACTCCACGGAGCAGAGGTGAATGACGCTCCGGTGCACGGATGCGCACCGGCATCACGGCGCCGCTCCCGTGGGTGTGCGAGGGTTACGCCGGGGAGTGCGCCGCGTCAGGCTGCGAGTACGAGCGCCGCGGTGGGCGGTCCGCGCCGGACCACCGTGTGCTGGAGGGCTTCTCCGGCCGGCCGCAGGGCCGTGAGGAACGGGGTGTGCGGCGTACGCGTGCCGCGGACGGGCGTTCCCGGGAGCGGGCCGACGCTGAGCGACCGTACGAGGGCCAGGGCGGCGCGCAGCGACCGCAGGAGCGCGCCTTCCGCGACGCCGTGGGCCGACAGCAGGACCAGCCGGGACAGTGCCATTTCTCCGCGCCGCAGGAGCCATCCGGTCGCGACGGCGGCCAGCAGGTGACCGAGCAGCATGGGGAGGCCGGGCAGCAGTCCGGTGGCCGGTTCGCCGGCGCCCGTGTGGTGCGCGGTGTGCGCGAGGTGCTGCCGCGCCGTGTGCAGGGACGCCGGGTCGATGCCGGCTTCGGTGACGATGCGGCGCGCCTCGGCGGTGCTGAGCGGCAGTGCGCCGGCGCCGCACACGAGCTTCGCGGCGAAGGCCCGCAGCGAGGTGTCGGTGGCCGCGCTTTCGAGAGCCGGGCTGTGCTGGCCGAGGCCGAAGAGGGTGTGCAGGGCGAGCTGTCCGCAGGTGAGCGCGGCGGTGATGGCGGGCAACGAGCGGGCGGGCCCGGCGAAGGGGGCGACCAGGCCGAATACGGCGGTGCAGCCGAGTGCCAGCGTCCACCAGGGGACGGTCGTGCAGGACGCCATGACGTGTCCGGTCGCGGACAGCACGACACAGACCGCGGTGAACACCGCGGTCCTCACCAGCCGCAGACGGGCTGCGGCGCGTGCGACGGACGTAGACATGGCCTCGACATCATCGCACTGCGTCCACGGCATTCCTACGGCAGGTCCTGGAGCATATACACCGGCGTAAGGAGTGCGCGCGTCGGCCGAATGAGCGCAATCACGTTGACTCCACGCTTATGAGGTGTTGCTTGCGGCAATACGTAACCGTATGTCGAGCCGCAGCCAGGAGGCTGGAGCATGAGCATCTGGTGGTCTCTCCACTTGCGGCGCGAAGCCGCGAGCGTCCCGCTCGCCCGCCGCCTTCTGCTCGGCACCATGGAGACGGCGGGGGTGGATCCGGACATCTCCTACGACCTGTCGGTCGCGCTCAGCGAGGCCTGTGCGAACGCGGTCGAGCACGGCGGTGACGAGCGTTCCGGATCGCCTTCCGCGGAATATCGGGTGACCGCTTATCTGGACGGCGAGAAATGCCGTATTGAGGTCGCCGACTCCGGGCCGGGTTTTCCCCCTTCACGCCGGGGGCACCGCGCGGCGGTGCGTCCCGCGCACTCTTCGGCGGAGAACGGCAGAGGCCTGTGCCTGATCGAGCAGCTTGCCGATCACGTGCATTTCAGGAACAGGCCGGGGCACGGGGCCGTGGTCAGTTTCGACAAGATCCTGAAATGGCGCGAGGGCGCGCTGCTCAAGGTTTCCTGAGCGGCGCGCCCTCGCGTGGGCTGTTGTCGGTCGTCGTGGCGTCAGCCCTGCTTGACCTGCGCCATCCAGGCCTCGACCTCGTCGGAGCGGCGCGGCAGCGCTGCCGACAGGTTCCGGTTGCCGTCCTCGGTGACGAGGATGTCGTCCTCGATCCGGACGCCGATGCCGCGGTATTCCTCGGGCACGGTCAGGTCGTCGGCCTGGAAGTACAGGCCGGGTTCGACGGTCAGGCACATGCCGGGCTCGAGCGTTCCGTCGGCGTACGCCTCCCGCCGGGCGGCGGCGCAGTCGTGGACGTCCATGCCGAGCATGTGGCCGGTGCCGTGCAGCGTCCAGCGGCGCTGGAGGCCGAGTTCGAGGACCTTCTCGACGGGGCCTTCGACGAGGCCCCACTCGACGAGCTTCTCGGCGAGCACGCGCTGTGAGGCGTCGTGGAAGTCGCGGTACTTCGCGCCGGGCTTCACGGCGGCGATTCCGGCTTCCTGGGCTTCGTACACCGCGTCGTAGATCGTGCGCTGGAGATCGCTGAAGGCGCCGTTGACCGGCAGCGTGCGCGTGATGTCGGCGGTGTAGAGGGTGTGGGTCTCGACGCCGGCGTCGAGCAGCAGCAGGTCGCCGGAGCGTACGTCGCCGTCGTTGCGCACCCAGTGGAGGGTGGTGGCGTGCGGTCCCGCCGCGCAGATGGAGCCGTAACCGATGTCGTTGCCCTCGACGCGGGCGCGCAGGAAGAAGGTGCCTTCGATGTAGCGCTCGCTGGTGGCCTCGGCCTTGTCGAGGATCTTGACGACGTCCTCGAAGCCGCGGACGGTCGAGTCGACGGCCTTCTGGAGCTCGCCGATCTCGAAGTCGTCCTTCACGGCGCGGGCCTCGGAGAGGTAGACGCGCAGTTCCTCGTCGCGTTCGGCGGTGACCTTGTCCTTCAGCGCGGCCTCGATACCGGCGTCGTGGCCGCGGACGTTGCGGACGGGGCCGGTGGCCTCGGCCAGCGCGGCGGTCAGTTCGCGGACGTCCTTCGCGGGGATGCCGAGGAGCCGCTCGGCCTCGGTGAGGGAGTGGCGGCGGCCGACCCACAGTTCGCCCTGGCCGTCGAGCCAGAACTCGCCGTTCTCGCGGTCGGAGCGGGGCAGGAGGTAGACGGTGGCGTCGTGGCCGCCGTCCTTCGGCTCGAGGACGAGGACGCCGTCCTGCGTCTGGTCGCCGGTGAGGTACGCGTATTCGGTGGAGGCGCGGAAGGCGTACTCGGTGTCGTTGGAGCGGGTCTTGAGGTTGCCCGCGGGGATCACCAGACGCTCGCCGGGGAAGCGCGCGGAGAGGGCGGCGCGGCGGTCGGCGGTGTGCCCGGCCTGCGCGATGGGCTCGAGTCCGCGCAGCTCGGTGTCGGCCCAGCCGGACTTCATGTTCTCGGCGAGCTCGTCGGAAACGCCCGGGTACAGGCCGTTCTTCCGCTGCTTGATCGGCTCTTCGGTCTCTTCCGGGGTCTCCGGCATGAGCTCTTCGGACACGACTGTCTCCTCGATACGACACTGGACCGCCCTCCATCGTATGTGCGACGGGAAGACGGCCCGGGGCCTTGTGGACAACTGTGAGGAATCAGTCGAAACGCGCGGCGAGCAGCACGATGTCGTCCGGCGAGTCGGCCGTGTCGGCGCCGTTCGGAAGCATGGTGCGCAGTACGTGGTCGGCGATCGCTTCCGGGTCGTTCCTGAGCGCCCTGGGGACACTCGCGGCGGCGGCGTGCAGCCGTGCGAAGGCGCGGTCCATGGGGTCGCCGGTGCGCTGGAGCAGTCCGTCCGTGTAGAGGAGCACCGTTTCGCCGGGTGCGGGTGAGAGTTCGACGCTGGGCGCCTCCCAGCAGGAGAGCATGCCCAGTGGCGCGGAGAGCGAGGTCTCGACGTACTCGGTGCGGCGGTCGCCGACGATCAGCGGGGGGCTGTGTCCGGCGCCGGACAGCACGATCTTGCGCTCGGCCGGCTCGCAGTAGGCGAAGAGGGCGGTGGCCGATCTGGCCGGTTCGGTGAGGCGCAGCAGCAGCTCGAGGTCGGACAGGACGGCGACGGGGTCCTCGCCCTCCATGACGGCGTACGCGCGGAGGCTGGCCCGCAGGCGGCCCATGGCGGCGACGGCGCTCGGCCCTGATCCGGAGACGGAGCCGACGGCCAGGCCCAGGGCCCCCTCGGGCAGGGGCAGGGCGTCGTACCAGTCGCCGCCGCCGTGCGGTCCTGTGCGGTGCCGGGCGGCGAGCCGTACTCCGGCGACGCGGGGCAGTCTGCTGGGCAGCAGCTCTTCGGCGACGGTGGCCACCTGTTGGCGGGCCTGCTCCAGTTCCAGGAGACGGGCGAGGTGTTCGGCGGCATAGCGCGTGTAGAGGCCCGCGAGGTGCCGTTGCCGCTCGCCGGGTTCGGCCGGTTCGTCGTAGAGCCACACGGCGGCGCCGAGCCGTCCGGCGGCTTCGGTGGCCAGGGGCAGGGCGTAGCTGGCGGCGTACCCGAGGCGGGCGGCGACTTCGCGGTGGCGCGGGTCGAGTTCGCTCTCGCCGAGGAGGTCGGGGTGGGCGATCTCGTCGGGGCGGGGGCTGCCGGGGAGTCCGTCGAGGAGCCGTCCGTACGACGTGGCACTGCGCGGCACGGTCTCGATGTGGCCGAGGTCGGCGTGGGCGAGGCCGAGGCCGACGGTGGTGGACGGGCCGAGGCCGTCGGCCGGTTCCAGGACGACGAGGCCGCGGCGGGCGCCCACGAGTGCGGCTCCGGCGCGCAGCAGTTCGTGCAGGGCGCTGTCGAGCGTACGGGTGCGGACCAGGCGTTCGGTGAGTTCGTGGAGGGTGGTGAGGTCGGATACCCAGCCCGCGAGCCGGTCCTGCAGCACCGCGCCGGCGGCGGCGGGTGGGGCAGGGGTCGACGGATGAGGCGCGACAGTGTGCGCGGGGGGCGGAACCACTGGATCGATTCCAGCCACTTTCGGCACGTGCGGGGCGCTCATGATCGCGGGCTTTCCTGCTGGTGCGTTTTGCTCAATAGCATCGCAAACCCCCATGTCATTCTGCGCCGCTATCAATGCATCCACATGTACACGCACAAGTAAGGGGATGTCCAGCATTGTCAACGTGGGACTCTTGGTGTCTGTGGGATAGCCAACTTGGCCTAAAAATGCCACACACGGCAATAATTTGCGGTCGACTGAGGGTGTTCGACAGCGCGTCATATCGACCGTGATGGGTACCTAATCGGTGATGGCCAGGGGCAGTTGGGACCGCCCTGGAACCTGGCGGCGGGCCTGGGCGTCTCAACCGCCGTGGGCCGCGTCCCATCCCCGAGTAGCGGGACAGCAACAACGGATGTCTGCTGGATCTACTACGGATCAGTTCAGCGCCATGTGTGCGCCACCCTCCGCTACGTTTCACGCCCGGCCCCGACGGGCTGCCTGTGCCGCAGGCTGAATAACGCGGCGATGCACCACCAGTACGCAGCCAGTACGTGACGTGCACGCTCAGTGAAGATATGCACACATGGTGTGATATGGACCTCGGCGTTCAACGGAAAGGAACGAGCGCTCATGCGCGAGATCCTCGGAAGGCGACGCAGGCTCCGGTTCCGGCGAAGTGAGGGGACTGCCCAACTCGGCGCGGCGCTGACCTGCGCCACCGCTTGGCAGTGGCCCGTGCTTCCCGGCGTGGGCCTGAGCCCACCGGGCGGCCGGGCCGGCGGCGGAGGCCCCGGGCGGGCCTGTGCCTGTCCCGACCCGGAATGCGTGGTTCCCGGCGCGCATCCCTTCGACCCGGGCCTCCTGGCGGCCACCACGGACGAACGCATGATCCGCTGGTGGTGGACCAACCGTCCGGCGGCGCCGGTCATGCTGGCCACCGGTGGGGCCGCTCCGTGCGCGATCAGTCTGCCGGCGGTCGCCGGCGCGGTCGCGCTGAAGGCGCTCGACGGCATGGGCATGCGCCTGGGCCCCGTCGTCGCGACTCCGACCCGCTGGTCGCTGCTGGTGGCCCCGTACTCCCTGGAGCGGCTCGGTGAGCTGCTGTACGCCAAGGACTGGGTCCCCAGTTCGCTGCGGTTCCACGGGGAGGGCGGCTATCTGGTGCTGCCGCCCTCCGAGACGGGGACCGGGCAGGTGCGGTGGGAGCGGGAACCTGCCCCAAGCTCTCGGCTTCGCTCGAGCAGGGGAGAGCCCATTGCCGGATCGGCCGCGCCCTGGCTGCCGGACGTCGAGGCGGTCGTGGACGCGCTGGTCGCGGCGAGCAACGGCGCACCGGACGGCGGGAGCCGGCTCGCGTACTGAGCGCGGGCCCGGAGCGCGTACTCGGAGCGCGTACCTCGGAGCGCGTATCGGGCGCGGGCCCGGAGCGGCGTACCTGTGACGGGTCGGCCGGCGGCGGCGGTTTCACGATGCGCCTCCGCCGGCTCACTCGTACGGGTGTGAGCGGGACAGTGTTCCGGGCGTCCGCGCGCGCGGCTCCCGTGGCACGGGTCATCCGTCGATATCTTCGGCGCACCGTCAAGAATTTCCGGGCAGTCGACAGGTGGGACCCGCCTTGAATCTCCGCATGACCGGGCTCGTGGCCGTCGTGGTGTTCACCGTGCTGCTGCCGCTGGCCGGCGCGTCCGCGGAGCCCGAGCCCGTGAACGAACCCGACGACGCCAAGGCGGCTCCCGCGGGCAGCCGGGGGACCGGTCCCGGGACCGGTCGCGCGGCCGTCCACGGGAACGCGTCCGCCCCTTCGCCGCTCTCCCCGGGTGGCACGTCCGTGCAGTGCGGTCCCGAGCTCAGCTCTCCGGAAGGCATCGAAGGCCAGACCTGTGTGCTGACCGAGGGCGGCAGTACGTGGGCGCGTACGTACTACCGCAATGCGACGGGCGCGGAACTGCGATCCGTACTCACCCTCATGGGCCCCGTCGGCCGCACTGTTCAGATGCATTGCGCGGTGAGTGCCGAGGACGAACCCGGGGTGTGTGAAACACCGCGTGAGCCTTCGCGCGGAAAAGCCGTTGAATATTCCGCCGTCTCGGAGTTCGCCGCGGCCGGAGACGGGCCACTGCTGCTGCGCTCCGGTAGCAACTCGGCGGCGCCTGCGCCCCGTTGACCGGTCGATGCGACACGTGACGGAACGGGGATACAGAAAGACCCGGCCGCTGGCGACGGGGGATGCACCAGCGACCGGGCACTTAGAACGGTAACAAGAGATCTGCGGTTGGCAAATTTGATCTCCCCTATTCAGACAGGGATTTACCTGTTGATAGGGAGGTTGTGACCGGAGTCACCGATCGCCCGACAGAAACTGTCACTCTCAGCTGAGCGTCACCTGGCGGTTGGTGAGACCGCCCCGCGCGCGGCGCTCCTCCGAGGTGAGCGGCGCGTCCGAAGCGAGGGCCACGGCGAGCCGCTCGGCGAGCTCCGCCGCCGGCTTCTCGACGTCCTCGGCCGTCGTCTCGCTCGGCAGGTCCCAGACCGGAACCATCAGCCCGTGCGCGCGGAAGGAGCCGACCAGACGGGTGCCTTCGCCGAGCGACGACGTACCGGCGGCGTGCAGCCGGGCGAGCGCGTCGAGGAGCTGGTCCTCGGCGTACGGCATGACCCAGCGCAGGTGGTTCTTGTCGGGAGTCTCGCACCAGTACGCGGCGTCGACGCCGGTCAGCCTGACGGTGGGGATCGCGGCGGCGTTGGCGCGCTCCAGGGAGGCGCTCACCTCGGGGGTCGCGTTCTCGGCGTCGGGGACCCAGAACTCGAAGCCGGAGTGCACCTGCGGCTCGAACGGCGCGTTCGCGTCGAGCAGGTCCTGGAGGCGCGGACCGTCCGCCGGGGCGCGCTCGGCCGCGACCGGCGTTCCGGGCTCCGCGGTCAGGGCGCGCCGCAGGGTGTCCGCGAGGTCGCGGCTGAGGTCACCGGAGGGGGTGTCGTTCTGCAGGCCGAGCAGGACGGAACCGTCGTCGCGGCGCAGGGCGGGCCAGGCCATCGGAAGTACGGTCGCCAGCGTGACCGAGGGGACGCCGTCGGGCAGCCCGTCCTTCAGTGTGAGCGGCGCCGTCGCGGCGGGCACCAGCTCGCGCAGGGCGACCCAGTCGCTCTCGCCGGCCAGGCCCTCGAAGGGGCGCTGGACCAGTTCGGTGACGGCGTGCGCGGCCGCGCGGCCGTGGCAGGCCTTGTAGCGACGGCCGGAACCGCACGGACAGGGCTCGCGGGCCCCGACGACCGGCACCTCCCCGCCGGCGACCTGGGCCTGCGGCTTGGTTCCCCTTGCGGGCTGGGGGCGCTTCTTGGCCATGGCTTGGCTTCTCCCGTTCACGGCAGTGCTGTGTCGGGCGCGAGCCTAGCCGCTGGACCGGTCCCGGCGAGGACCGGCCGCGCTCAGTCGAGGTCGTCGAAAGGGTCGGCGAAGTCCAGTCCGGGGACCGCGACGCGCGTGGCGAAGTCCTCGCGCCGGTGCCCGCCGGTGACGTCGGCCCACACCGTCACCTCGCCGGCGGCGCTGTCCCGTACGCCCCAGTCCTGCGCCAGCGCGGTGATGATGTTGAGCCCGCGGCCACCGCGCGCGGTGACCGAAGGTGTGGCCGGAACCGGTCGGGTCGGACCGCCTCCGTCCGTCACTTCGACGGTCAGCCTGCCGGTCGAGTCGACGCGCCACGCGGCGCGGATGTCGCCGTCACCCACTTCCGCCTGGCCCAGTGGCCTGCCGTGCCGGCAGGAATTGCTGAGCAGTTCGGAAAGGATCAGTACGGCATCGTCGATGACCGAATCGGACACCCCGTTGACGCGCAGTTCATCGCGCATACGGCGTCTTGCTTTCCCCACGCCCGCAGGGCCATGGGGCACGGCCATGCTCGACGACGTGGGCACTTCCTGTGCCACCACCAACGCCACCCCCGAGACCTCCTTCGCCCCACGCCACGGAGTGAATGCCCCAATGGCCTGGACCGGAAACCGGCCAAGCGCGGGTCAATGACGCACTCGTAACGATCGAATACACAACGAACGCGCCGGAGCACTCCCTGTGACGGCTGTCAGGCGGCTGTCAGAGGCGTCCCAATTGAGACAGGACCTGCTTCGGGCGGTTCGTGATGATCGCCTCCACCCCGAGGCGCACGCAGAGATCGACGTCCTCCGGCTCGTTGACCGTCCAGACGTGCACCCGGTGGCCCGCGCGGTGCAGCCGCGCGATGTAGCCCGGGTGGTTGCGGACGATCCGGATGCCGGGGCCCGCGATGTGCGCGCCGGCCGGGAGCCGCCCGTCGCGCAGGCGCGGTGAGACGAACTGCATCAGGTACACGGTCGGGACGGTGGGCGCGGCGGCCGCCACCCGGTGCAGCGAGCGCGCCGAGAAACTCATGATGCGTACGGGCGAGGGCTCGTCGGCGGCGGGCGCGTCCAGACCGAACCGCTTCAGCAGGTGGATCAGCCGCTCCTCGACCTGTCCGGCCCAGCGCGTGGGGTGCTTGGTCTCGATGGCCAGCTCGACGCGGCGCCCGGCGTCCGAGACCAGTTCCAGAAGGCGCTCCAGGGTGAGTACGGAGGTGAACTCGCCGGGGGCCTGGCCGCGGGCCGGGTCCCAGTCGGGGGACTCCGCGCTGTCCCGCCAGGAGCCGAAGTCGAGGGCGGCGAGGTCGGCCAGTTCGAGGGCGGAGACGGCGCCGCGGCCGTTGGAGGTGCGGTTCACCCGGCGGTC
Organism: Streptomyces sp. NPDC055287; assembly: GCF_053646035.1. Lineage (NCBI taxonomy): Bacteria > Bacillati > Actinomycetota > Actinomycetes > Kitasatosporales > Streptomycetaceae > Streptomyces > Streptomyces sp. NPDC055287. The sequence continues at coordinate 274,246 of NZ_JBSHNE010000005.1, forward strand.
GTGGACACAGACGAGGTGCCCGTCGGCGGTGAGGCGTACGTCGCACTCGAGGGCGTCAGCGCCGTCCTCGATGGCTTTTATGTACGCCGCCAGGGTGTGCTCGGGGGCGTCCTCGGAGGCGCCGCGGTGAGCGACGACCTGAATGGTGTGCTGCCGTGCGTGAGTCACCGCGTCATGGTGTCACCGTGGATGGGTAGGCGGGAAAACGCGTCCTGGGAGCGGCCGGCCGGCCCTCCCGGGGATGCGTCCGTTTTGTCCGGTGTAAAGGATGTTCCGCAGATGCACAGGAACCGCTTACGGTCCTCTGACGTGCGGTGGGAAAAGCTGACAGCGGACACTTGCACCGTGGTGACGTTGACCGAGACTGACGTGGGACCGAGGAGAAGAGAGCTGTGAGCACCGAGAACGAGGGCACTGCGGTCCCGGCCGCCCCTTCAGCACCTCCCGTGCCGGTGGCCGCTCCCGGGCCCGCCTCCGACTCCACCGGTACGAACCCGGGCCAGGGGCACGAGCCGACGCCCCCCGCTGCGAACCCGACCCCCGCCCAGCCCGTGCACAACCCCACCACTCAGGGCGGGCAGGCGCCCACGCCCGAGGCGCAGCCCGGGTACATGCCCGTCCCGCAGCCTCAGCCGGCGGGGACCACGGCCGGCCCCACGGCGCCCGGAGCCGGTGCCGGCTGGCCGCCGCCTCCCCCCGCGCACCCCTACGGCGGCGCTGGCAGCGGCGACAGCGGCGGCCCCGCGTGGGGCGCGCCCCCGGCGCCCGTCCCGCCCTCCCCCCGCCGCAAGCGCACCGGCGGCATGGTCGCCGGAGTGCTCGCGGCCGCGCTGGTCGCGGGCGGTGTCGGCGGCGGCATCGGGTACTGGGCGGCCGAGCGCAACGACAGCCCGACCGACTCGACCACGGTCTCCGCGTCCGGCACCACCAAGGACTTCAAGCGCGACCCCGGCACCGTCGCGGCGGTCGCGGGCAAGGCGCTGCCGAGCGTCGTCACCATCGACGCGCAGGGCGGCGACGGCGAGGGCGGCACGGGAACGGGCTTCGTCTACGACGTACAGGGCCACATCGTCACGAACAATCACGTGGTGGCGTCCGCGGCGGACGGCGGCGAACTGTCCGTCACCTTCTCCAACGGCAAGAAGTACGCCGCCGAGGTGGTCGGCCGCGCGCAGGGCTACGACGTGGCCGTACTGAAGCTGAAGAGCGCCCCGTCCGGCCTTGCGCCGCTGCCCCTGGGCAACTCCGACAAGGTCGCCGTCGGAGACTCGACGATCGCCATCGGCGCGCCCTTCGGCCTGTCGAACACGGTCACCACCGGCATCATCAGCGCCAAGAACCGTCCGGTGGCCTCGGGCGACGGCCAGAACAGCAAGGCCTCGTACATGAGCGCCCTGCAGACCGACGCGTCGATCAACCCGGGCAACTCCGGCGGCCCGCTGCTCGATGCGAGCGGCGCCGTGATCGGGATCAACTCGGCCATCCAGTCGGCCGGCACGGGCGGCTTCGGCCAGTCCCAGGCGGGCTCCATCGGCCTGGGCTTCGCGATCCCGGTCAACCAGGCGAAGATCGTGGCCCAGCAGCTGATCAAGACCGGCAAGCCGGTCTACCCGGTGATCGGCGCCACGGTCTCCATGGACCCGAAGAGCGACGGCGGCGCGGTCGTCGCGGACCGCGGCACGGGCGGCACCCCGGCGGTCCCGGCGGACAGCCCGGCGGGCAAGGCCGGCCTGAAGGCGGGCGACGTCATTACGAAGCTCGACGACCGCGTGATCGACAGCGGCCCGACCCTGATCAGCGAGATCTGGACCCACAAGCCGGGCGACAAGGTCACCCTCACGTACGAGCGCGAGGGCAAGACGGCGACGGCCGAAGTCACCCTGGGCCAGCGAGAGGGCGACGACGGGTGACCGGCTAGGCTGTTCGTCGCGTCACGGCATTCCGGTGGCGCGAGGGTGGGTTGCCCGAGCGGCCTAAGGGAACGGTCTTGAAAACCGTCGTGGCAGCGATGTCACCGTGGGTTCAAATCCCACACCCACCGCACAGCTCAACGTAGTTACAGGTCAGAAGGGGTGTCTTCGGCGCGGAGACGCCCCTTCTGCGTTCAGCGGCCGACCCGGCGGCTGAGCGCCGCGCGGCTTCCGGCCGGGCTTGTTCGCGGCGGTCCGTCCCCGCGGCATGCGGCCGTGGTCGCCGGCCCAGGGTCCTGACGCGGCTCAGGGCGTCTTTGTGGTGGACCGCTTTGTGCTTGTGCTCCTGCCGGTGCCGCTCCGCCGGGGCTTGGCGGGCGCGCTCTTCCGCTTCTTCGGGGCCTCTCCTGTCCCTGCCACCGCCTGCGACGGAGCTGCGCGGTTGAGTGCGGTCGGCCACTTGAACTCGATTTCCAGCTCGATCTCTCCGTCGCCGACCTCGACCTCTATCTCGCTGCGAAGCTCGTCGGGTATCCGCAGGCTCAGCGTCCCCGGGCCGAGTTCCAGTTCGGCATCCCCGCCTTCCCTCAGCGCGGTCGCGAACGCCATGAGCTGATCAGCCGCATCAAGGCGTGACAGCGAGCGCTTCTGCTCAAACTTGAGGTCCTTCATGGGCTGTCTCCGATCCGGCAGAAACAGTAGATAGCGCCCATTCTGATGCCACGCACCGGATCGGACATCTCATGGCCGGGTTCGGGTTCGGAAGTCGGCTCACGTGGACGCGTGGACGGAGGGGCATGCGGGCAGCCGTCGGCCCTCCCGCAGGGAGGTCGGGAGGGACGGCGCGGCCCCGCCCGCAGCAGCAGGCGGGGCCGGCGGGCGGCACCTCCGCCTGGGGGAAGGTCGAGGGCGTCTCCGATCACCACATTGCATCAGAACCAGCCATCACAACAGAGGTGTGACTGGAAAACGTTGATCGCGCCGCATGGGGACGGCTTCGCATGCTTGTGCATGGCGGCCTGAAACCACGGGCCTTAGGAAGGGGGTGTCTCCGGCTCGGAGGCACCCCCTTCCGGCATGCTGCCTGTCGGTCGACCGCCGACGCCGGAGGTCAGTGCTTGAGAGCGTCCTTGCCCTTTTCCACTGCCTGCTTCGCGTCGCCCTTGGCCTGCTTTCCCCTTCCCTTCGCTTCGAGGGATTCGTTGCCGACCGCCCTGCCGGTGGCTTCCTTCGCCTTACCTCGGGCCGTCTCAGTCGTGTGCTTGATCTTCTTGCCTGCGCCCATGTCCATCACCTTCTGGGCAGGTGTCCCGCTTCTGGGCAGGTGTCCCGCGTCGGCGATTCCGCCGTCGCGGGAAGTGGCTTATTGGTCCAGTTTCTCACTATTTGGTTGAAATGCGACGCTTTGCAACCCCGCCCTCTGCCCCGAGAGGCGGGCGGCGGAGGCGATGGTGGCGCGGGCCTCGCGTTCGGGGAGGCCCGCGTGCACCGCCGCTCGGGTCAGCGCGTTCGCGAGGCCTTCGCCGATGCCGTTCTCGTACGCGCGGCAAGCGGCCCAGAAGAGGCGGGTGTTGCGCTGGCCCTCGTGGGCCGCCCGTACGAACTGGACCAGGCCGTGGCCGCGTCCGTGCCCGTCCGTCCGGCGGCCGGTGGGGGCATGGGGGCGGGTGGGCCGCGTGGGGGGCATGAGGAGGCGGAGCAGTGCGCTGGGGCAGGGGGCCGGCGCGAGGTGGCCGGTGCCGGGCGCGGTGCGGTAGATGCCGTGGGCGGCGAGGGAGCCGGGGCCCACCAGGTAGCCGCCGGCGCCGCGGATGTCGATGCCGGGGGCCAGTCGGCCCGCGGAGTTCGGGACGACGGCGTCGGGCGGGCCGGTCAGCCAGATGTGGCGGCCGCCGCTGGGGGTGAGCACCACGACCGTCTCCGGGATCGTGAAGAGGTGCCGCAGCGCCAGGTGCCTGAGGGCCGTGGTGGAGTCGGTCTCCGGGGCGGCGTCCGTCTTCGTGTCCAGGTCGATGCCGATGAGGTGGTACGGGGGACGGCCGCAGGCGATGCCGTAGCCGGTCGCCCAGGGGGCGGCGGCGAAGAGGGCCCGCACGGCGGCGGGGTCGGTGGTGGCGTCGTGGACGCCGTGCCCCGGGCGCCCGCACTCGCCCCGGCACAGGAACGGCTCGGGGGCGTCGTGGTGCGGTGAGCGCACGGCGGGGAGCTTGGTGCGGGACAGGGGGAGGACGGGGAGCCCGCGCTCGGCGGCGGAGAGAGCGTGGGCGAGGGCCAGGGTGGCGGCGCGCCGGTCGGAGGTGGCCATGCACTTATTTTCGTACGTACGTTCGAAGAAGGGAAGGGGGGCGGATTGGCCGAGTATGCGCCGGACCGCTTCGACCCTTGCGGGGGGCGGGTCTGCTGGTGCGGGAGGGTGGCCCGGGGTTTTGGGGGCGTGAAGGGTGTTTATCGACATGTCCTCACGCTTGAGGGGGAATAAGTGGCTCCGGGCTGGTTCGCCGGGGATTCGGTGGGCAATTCTGATCCCGCGACGTCGTGACCATCGCTGAGGCAGTCGGCCAACTGCCCTGGAAAAAGCCGTATTTGAGTTCCTGGAGGACTTCACATGGCAAGCATCCGTACCGCCCGTGTCATCGCAGCCGTTGCCGCCCTGCCTCTCGCGGCCGCTCTCCTCTCGGGTGTCGCCGTCGCGAACAACGGTTCCTTCGCGAATGACGGATCGAACGCGACCGTGGCCACGGTCGGCGGCAGCGGTGTCGGTGGATACAACGGCGGCAACTCGACCACCACGCAGCAGGTGGCGACGGGTTCCGGTGCGTCCAACCAGAACAACACGGCGAGCGTCAACGGCTCGGGCTTCACGGCGATCGACCAGTCCAACGAGACCGTCGCGGTCAACTTCGCGCAGCTCTGGTGAGCCGTGGCGGGACCGGGGTCTGTGTTGCGGGGTGAATGACTGCCTGCGCGACGGCGCTTGTCGCCGTTGCGCAGGCCGTTCCCGTTTCCGGGTGTGCTGTCGCCTTGACAGTGACGGCGTAACTGACGGACAGTCAGAAATCACTGGAACGTGATGCCGCCTGCCGTCGGAGGACGCTGCCGTGCACCTTGCCCCCACCGTGCGCCAGCGGCAGCTGCGCTCCGAACTCCGCGCGTACTTCCGGGAAACGGTGCAGGGCGCCGACCCGCACGACGCCGCCGGGCAGCGCGCGCTGCTGCGGCGTATCGGAGGCGACGGGATGCTCGGCATCGGCTGGCCCGTCGAGTACGGCGGCCAGGGGCGCGGCGCCGACGAACAGTTCGTCTTCTTCGACGAGGCGTACCGGGCGGGCGCGCCCGTCTCCATGGTCACGCTCAATACGGTCGGGCCGACCCTGATGAAGTACGGGACGCCCGCACAGAAGGACTTCTTCCTCCCCCGCATCCTGCGCGGCGAGCTCGTCTTCGCCATCGGTTACACCGAGCCGTCGGCCGGCACCGACCTCGCCTCGCTCCGCACGCGCGCGGTGCGCGAGGGCGACGAGTGGCTCGTCGACGGCCAGAAGATCTTCACCAGTAACGCCCAGAACGCCGACTGGATCTGGCTCGCCTGCCGTACGGACCCGGACGCCCCCAAGCACAAGGGCATCTCGATCGTGCTGGTCCCGACGGACGCGCCGGGCTTCTCGTGGACGCCGATCGAGACGGTCGGCGGGCTCACCACCACCGCCACCTACTACGACGGCGTCCGCGTGCCCGCCGCGAACCTGGTCGGCGAGGAGAACGCCGGCTGGGGGCTGGTCACCAACCAGCTCAACCACGAACGGGTGGCGCTCGCCGCGATCGGCATGCAGGCCGAGGACTGCTACGAACAGGTCCTCGCGTACGCCGCGATCCCCGCCCCGGCGACGGGCGAGCGGCCCGCGGACCGCCCGTGGGTACGGGCCCGGCTGGCCGAGGCGCACGCCCGGCTGGCGGCCGTGCGGCTGCTGAACTGGCGGCTGGTGGGCGACGTGGGGACGGGGGCGCTCGCACCCGGTGACGCGAGCGGCGTGAAATTCGTGGGAACCGAATCGGCCGTCGCGGTGTACCGGATATGTCAGGAAGTCGCGGGCGAGGCAGGAATGGTGCGCTCCGGCTCCGTGGGGGTCTGGGGGGACGGGGAGCTGGAGCGCATGAACAGGGCGGCGCAGATCAATACCTTCGGGGGCGGGGTGAGCGAGGTGCAGCGGGAGATCGTGGCGACGATGCGGCTCGGCATGCCGAGGGGGCGGCGATGAGTACGGGCGGGAGCACGGGAGCGGGCGAGGATCCGGGCGCGGATCGGAGTGCGGAGCCGGACGCGGGAGGGGGCCCCGGCCCTGAGCTGTACGGGCTGCTGAAAGCGTTCGAGGGGCGGGCGGCCGCCGTCGCGGGCGTCGGCAAGGACGCCGTCAACGAGCCGATGATCAGGCACTGGTGCGAGGCGATGGGGGACACCGGGCCGGCGTACTCCGGCCCCGGCGCGATCGCCCCGCCGACCATGCTCCAGGCCTGGACGATGGGCGGGCTCTCCGGCCACGGGGGCCGGTCGGCGGCGTACGACGGACTGCTCGCGCTGCTGGACGGTGCGGGGTACACCTCGGTGGTCGCCACCGACTGCGAGCAGGAGTACGCGCGCGATCTGCGTCCCGGGGACTGGATCACCTTCGACGCGGTGATCGAGTCCGTGTCGGAGCGCAAGACCACCAAGCTCGGCACGGGGTACTTCGTCACCACGCGGATGGACGTCCGCGCGGAGGGGGAACCGGCGGGGACGCATCGCTTCCGCGTCCTCAAGTACGCGCCGGCCGCGCGCAGGCGCGAAGGCCGGAGCGAGCGGCCCCGGCCCGTCGTCAACCGGGACAACGCGGGGTTCTGGGACGGGGTGGCCCGTCACAAGCTGCTGATCCAGCGGTGCGGGGAGTGCGGGGCGCTGCGGTTTCCCTGGCTGCCGGGGTGCGGCGGGTGCGGGTCGCCGGAGTGGGACACGGTCGAGGCGAGTGGGGCGGGCACGGTCTTCTCGTACGTCGTCATGCATCATCCGGCGTTCCCCGCCTTCGACCCTCCGTACGCCGTGGGGCTGATCGAGCTGGCGGAAGGCGTGCGGATGGTCAGCAACGTGGTGGGGGTGCCGTACGACAAGGTGCGGATCGGGATGCCCGTTCAGGTGGAGTTCCGAAGCGTGGAGCGGGAGTTGGAGCTGCCGGTCTTCCGGCCGGCCGAGGGCGGCGGAGGGGGCGAGGGCTGATGGATTTCACGCCTACGGACGAGCAGCGGGCGGCGCGGGACCTGGCCGCGCGGATCTTCGGTGACCTGTCGGCCCACGACCGGCCGGCCGCCGCGAGGACGGGTTCGGACGGTGAGCTGTGGAAGGCGCTGTGCGGCGCCGGGCTCGTCGCCTCGGTCGAGGAAACCGGCCTGCTGGGGCTGGTGCTGCTGCTGGAGGAGCAGGGGCGCACCACGGCGCAGGTGCCGTTCGCCGCGACGTGCGTGTACGGGATGCTGGCGCTCGCCGCGCACGGTACGCGGGAGCAGCGTGCGCGGCTGCTCCCGGCGGTCGGTGACGGCACGATGGTGGTGACCGGAGCGTTTCCCGCCACCGGGACGGTACGGGCGGACGCGTCCGGGGCGTTGAGCGGTGTGGCGGCGGTCGTGCCGTGGCTGCGCGATGCCACGCACGTACTGGTTCCGGACGCGGACCGGGAGCTGTGGCTCGTGGCGGTGGCGGATGCGGATGCGGACGTGGACGTGGACGCGGCGGTGACGGTCGAGGCGGTCGAAACCACCGCGCCCTGGTCCGCGGGGCGGCTCACGTTGCGGGAGGCACGCGGGGAGAGGGTCGGCGGGGGATCCGCTGCGGACCCCGGCTCCAGGACGCCGGATGCGCCCGACGCGCCGTGTGCGCCGTACGACCGCGTGCTGGCTGTCAGCCGTATCGCCTTTGCCGGGCTGCAGGCAGGGGTGTGTGCCGGGTCGGTGGCCCGTGCTGTGGCGCACACCTCGCAGCGGGAGCAGTTCGGTCGCCCTCTCTCCGCCAACCAGGGCGTGCTGCTGCGGGCCGCCGACGCCCACATGGACACCGAGGCGATACGGGTCACGGCGTACGAGGCCGCCTGGCGCCACGACGAAGGCCTGCCCTTCGCCACCCACGCCCTCACCGCCGCGTGGTGGGCGTCCGAGGCCGGCCAGCGCGTGGTGCACGCCGGGCAGCACCTGCACGGCGGTACGGGCGCCGACCTCGACCACCCCGTCCACCGGCACTTCCTGTGGGGGCGGCAGCTCGACGCCCATCTGGGCGGCGGCAGCGAAGTACTCGAGCAACTGGGGCAGTTGTTGACTCGCGGAGAGCCAGGAGAGGAGGTGGCGGCGGTATGAGAGTCGGGGACGAGCTGCCCGCACTGGAGATTCCGATCACCCGCACGCTGATCGTCGCGGGCGCCGTGGCGTCGCGCGACTACCAGGACGTCCACCACGATGCCGAGGCCGCGCGGGAGAAGGGCTCGCCCGACATCTTCATGAACATCCTCACGACCAACGGGCTGGTCGGCCGGTACATCACCGACCACTTCGGCCCCCGCGCCAGGCTGCGCGCGGTGAAGATCCGCCTGGGTGCGCCCAACTACCCCGGCGACACCATGGTGCTGACCGGCACCGTCACCGCCCTCGGTCCGGACGGCACGGCCGAGGTGCGGGTCGTCGGCGCCAACGGGCTCGGTCACCACGTCACCGGCAAGGTGACCGTCCGGGTCCCGGAGCTGGAATCGTGAGCGTCCGTGGCGCCGACACGCTCGGCGGGAAGGCCGCGATCGCCGGCATCGGGGCGACCGAGTTCTCCAAGGACTCCGGGCGCAGTGAGCTCAAGCTCGCCGTCGAGGCCGTACGGGCGGCCGTCGCGGACGCGGGACTCACCCCCGCCGACGTCGACGGCATGGTCACCTTCACGATGGACACCAGCCCCGAGATCACGGTCGCCCAGGCGGCCGGGTTCGGCGAGCTGTCGTTCTTCTCCCGTGTGCACTACGGCGGCGGCGCGGCCTGTGCCACCGTCCAGCAGGCCGCCCTCGCCGTCGCGAGCGGGGTGGCCGAAGTCGTCGTCTGCTACCGGGCGTTCAACGAACGCTCCGGCCGCCGCTTCGGGTCGGGCGTGCAGCACCGCGAGCCGTCGGCCGAGGGTGCGGCCCTCGGCTGGAACCTGCCGTTCGGGCTGCTCACCCCCGCCTCCTGGGTCGCCATGGCCGCCCAGCGCTACCTCCATACGTACGGCCTGACGCCCGACGTCTTCGGCCACGTCGCCGTCACCGACCGCCGCTACGCCGCCCGCAACCCCGCCGCGTACTTCTACGGCAAGCCCATCACCCTCGCCGACCACGCCGCCTCGCGCTGGATCGTCGAGCCGCTGCGGCTCCTCGACTGCTGTCAGGAGACCGACGGCGGCCAGGCGGTCGTCGTCACCACGGCAGAGCGGGCCAGGGACCTGCCGCACCCGCCCGCGGTGGTCGTAGCGGCGGCGCAGGGGGCCGGGCGCGGCCAGGAACAGATGACCAGCTTCTACCGGGACGGCCTGACCGGGCTGCCCGAGATGAACGTGGTCGCCCGGCAGTTGTGGCGGAGCTCGGGGCTCCGGCCGGCCGACATCGACGTGGGCATCCTCTACGACCACTTCACCCCGTTCGTGCTGATGCAGCTGGAGGAGTTCGGGTTCTGCGGGCCCGGCGAGGGCGCCGGTTTCGTCGCCGAGGACGCGCTGCCGCTGAACACGCACGGCGGTCAGCTCGGCGAGGCGTACCTGCACGGCATGAACGGCATCGCGGAGGCGGTCAGACAGCTGCGCGGCACCTCGGTGAACCAGATACCCGGCGCGGCACGGTCGCTGGTGACGGCGGGCACCGGTGTTCCCACGTCCGGGTTGATCCTCGGCGCGGATGGCTGACTGCGGAGTGTGAAGAGCCTCGGTGCGCCGCAGGGCACGTTCACTCTCCCTCATGTACCTGAAGAGGATCATCGGACATGGACTCGCACTGGCCGCCACCCTCGGTGTGCTGGCCCTGCCGCAGCAGACGGAGGCACGGGACGGGACGAGGGCGCAGTCCAGAGCGCCGGCCGCGCGTACGGCGCTCTCCGCGACGCAGCTGTCCGCAATGGAGCTGTCCGCGACCGAGCTGTCCGAGACCGAGTTGGCCGCTCCCCGGACGGTGAGATTCCGCGGCCGGGCGTTCGACACCTGCAAGGCCCCGCCCGTGTCCACGCTGCGGGCCTGGCGCTCCTCCCCGTACCGGGCCGTCGGCGTCTACTTCGGCGGCCGGGGCAGGGCATGCCCCCATCAGCCCTACCTCAGCAGGCAGTGGGTGGCGGGCGCGGACCGGCTGGGCTGGCGCGTGCTGCCGATCTTCGTCGGTTCGCAGTCCCCGTGCGTGCAGGCCAGGAACAAGCGGCACGTCAGGATCGGCCGTGCGCCGTGGCGCCAGGGCAAGCGGGAGGCGAGGCAGGCGGTGCGCGCGGCGAAGGCCCTCGGCATGCTCACGGGAAGCGCGCTCTACCTCGACATGGAGGCGTACAACAGGGGAAACCGCAGCTGCGCCCGCACGACCCTCGACTTCGTCCGCGGCTGGAGCCGTGAAGTGCGCAAGTACGCCTACCTCCCCGGCTTCTACAGCAGCGCGGAGTCCGGCGTACGGCACATGGAGAGCTCGCGCCGGGCTGGGGTCGCGGACCTCCCGTCGGCCATGTGGTTCGCCCGCTGGGACGGCAAGCCGTCGCTGTACGGGGAGCGTGTCCTGGCCAAGCGGGCCTGGACCCCGCACCGCCGCATCCACCAGTACGCGGGCAACGTCACCGAGAGGCACGGCGGCAGGCGCCTGACCATCGACCGCAACTCGGCCGACGCCCCGGTCGCCCGGATCGGCCGCTGACCTGCCCGTACGTTCCCGCGCACGCCCGACGGGCCGACCCCGCCCCTGAGACGCGACCCCTACGCGGGGCCGTGCCTCCTCCACCCTCAGGAGGTGGGGCCGGCCTCACCCCTACAACCTGAGGCGGACCCGGTTTCGGGACCTGGGGCCGATCCGCGGCGCACGACCCGCTCCTAGCGTGGGAGTCATGACCACGCCTGTCTGCACCAGCGCATCCAGGGCGGCGACAAGGGCGGCGACGCCGACGCCCTACCCGTCGTTCTCCACGTACGTACGCGCCCGGGGACCCGTACTGCTGCGCACCGCGCGCTCGCTCACCGCGAATCCGTGCGACGCGGAAGACCTGCTGCAGACGGCGCTCACGAAGACGTACGTCGCCTGGGACCGCATCGAGGACCACCGCGCGCTCGACGGCTACGTACGCCGCGCCCTGCTCAACACCCGCACCTCCCAGTGGCGCAAGCGCAAGGTCGACGAGTACGCCACCGACGAGCTGCCCGAGCCCGCCGCCGCCGTCGCCACCGGCGCGGCGACCGACCCCGCCGAGCAGCAGGTGCTGCGCGACGCGATGTGGCGCGCGATCATGAAGCTGCCGGACCGGCAGCGCGCGATGGTCGTCCTGCGCTACTACGAAGACCTCAGCGAGGTCCAGACGGCCGAGGTCCTCGGCGTCTCCGTCGGTACCGTCAAGAGCGCCGTCTCGCGCGCCCTCGGCAAGCTCCGCGAGGACCCGGAACTGGCGCCGGTGCGCTGATCACTCTCTGCGGCGCTACCGATTCGTATTCCCGGAAGTAGTGACATACCGCTCGGTACGTGCGCAGAATCAGCCCACCCTTATTACTGCCGCGTAGCGCCCACCGGGAGGACGCCGTGCTGAGCACCATGCAGGACGTACCACTGACCGTGACCCGCATCCTGAAGCACGGGATGACGATCCACGGTCGCTCACAGGTCACCACATGGACCGGTGAGGACGAGCCGCAGCGCCGCACCTTCGCCGAGACCGGCGAGCGCGCGACGCGGCTCGCGAACGCTCTGCGCGACGAACTCGGGGTCGACGGCGACCAGCGGGTCGCCACCCTCATGTGGAACAACGCCGAGCACGTGGAGGCGTACCTCGCGATCCCCTCCATGGGCGCCGTACTCCACCCGCTCAACCTGCGCCTGCCCCCCGAGCAGCTGATCTGGATCGTCAACCACGCGGCCGACCGCGTCGTGATCGCCAACGGTTCGCTGCTGCCGCTGCTCGCGCCGCTCCTCGCGCACCTGAAGACCGTCGAGCACGTCGTCGTCTCGGGGCCGGGCGACCGCTCGCTCCTCGACGGCTGCGCGCCGCAGGTGCACGAGTACGAGGACCTGATCGCGGACCGCCCCACCACGTACGACTGGCCCGAGCTGGACGAACGCGCCGCCGCGGCCATGTGTTACACCTCCGGCACCACCGGCGACCCCAAGGGCGTCGTCTACTCGCACCGCTCCATCTACCTGCACTCCATGCAGGTCAACATGGCCGAGTCGATGGGGCTTTCCGACAAGGACACCACCCTGGTGGTCGTCCCCCAGTTCCACGTCATGGCCTGGGGCCTGCCGCACGCCACCTTCATGACCGGCATCAACATGCTCATGCCGGACCGCTTCCTCCAGCCGGCCCCGCTCGCCGAGATGATAGAGCGGGAGAAGCCGACGCACGCCGCCGCCGTCCCCACCATCTGGCAGGGCCTGCTCGCCGAGGTCACCGCCAACCCGCGCGACCTCTCCTCCATGGCGAGCGTCACCATCGGCGGCGCGGCGTGCCCGCCCGCCCTCATGGAGGCGTACGACAAGCTCGGTGTGCGCCTGTGCCACGCCTGGGGCATGACGGAGACCTCCCCGCTCGGCACCATGGCCCACCCGCCCGCCGGGCTCACCCCGGAGGAGGAGTGGCCGTACCGCATCACGCAGGGCCGCTTCCCGGCCGGTGTCGAGGGGCGGCTGATCGGGCCCGGCGGCGAAGTCCTGGCCTGGGACGGCGAGTCGGCCGGTGAGCTGGAGGTGCGTGGCACGTGGATCGCCGGGGCCTACTACGGGGGCGCGGCCGGTGAGAACTTCAGGCCCGCCGACAAGTTCAGCGAGGACGGCTGGCTCAAGACCGGCGACATCGGCTCCATCAGCCCCGAGGGCTTCCTCACCCTCACCGACCGCGCGAAGGACGTCATCAAGTCCGGCGGCGAGTGGATTTCGAGCGTCGAGCTGGAGAACGCGCTGATGGCTCACCCCGACGTCGCGGAGGCGGCCGTCGTCGCCGTACCGGACGACAAGTGGAGCGAGCGCCCGCTGGCCACGGTGGTGCTGAAGGAGGGCGCGACCGCGGACTACGACGAGCTGCGGGCGTTCCTCGCCGGCAAGATCGCGAAGTGGCAGCTGCCGGAGCGGTGGGCGACGATCCCGGCCGTGCCCAAGACGAGCGTGGGCAAGTTCGACAAGAAGGTGATCCGCAAGCAGTACGCGGACGGCGAGCTGGACGTCACGACCTTCTGACGGACGTACGCAACGAAACCGACGCACCCATGAACTGCTGAAGGGGCCCCGCAACGGCGCGGGGCCCCTTCAGTGCGCGCCGCCAGTGCGTGGCGGCCCTCGGCGGGCGGCGCTCACAGCTCAGTTGGTGCCGATCTTCGCGAGCAGGTCCACGATCCGGCCCTGCACCTCACCGCTCGTCGAGCGCTCCGCGAGGAAGAGCACTGTCTCTCCCGAGGCGAGCCGGTGCAGTTCGCCCTCGTCGAGTCCGGCCGAGGTGTAGACGACCAGCGGTGTGCGGTTCAACTGTCCGTTCGCACGCAGCCAGTCGACGATTCCGGCGCGACGGCGGCGTACCTGCATCAGGTCCATCACCACCAGGTTCGGCCGCATCTGCGTCGCCAGCGTGACCGCCTCGGTGTCGGTGCCCGCGCGGGCGACCTGCATGCCGCGCCGCTCCAGCGTCGCGGTGAGCGCGAGCGCGATCTCCTCGTGCTCCTCGATCAGCAGGACGCGCGACGGGTGCTGCTCGCTGTCGCGCGGGGCGAGCGCCTTCAGCAGTACGGCGGGATCCGCGCCGTACGCCGCCTCACGCGTCGCCTGCCCGAGCCCGGCCGTCACCAGGACGGGGACCTCGGCGGCCACGGCGGCCTGGCGCAGGGACTGGAGCGCCGTACGGGTGATGGGCCCGGTCAGCGGGTCGACGAACAGCGCGGCGGGGAACGCCGCGATCTGCGCGTCGACCTCTTCGCGGGAGTGCACGATCACCGGGCGGTAGCCGCGGTCGCTCAGCGCCTGCTGCGTCGAGACGTCCGGGGCCGGCCACACCAGCAGGCGGCGCGGGTTGTCGAGCGGCTCGGGGGGCAGCTCGTCGTCGACGGGCTGCGGCTGGGGCCGGTTGGCCACCTCCACGGCGCCGTTGGGGCCGTCCAGCGGCTCGGGGCCCTCGGAGCCCTCGTCGGGCGCCCCTATGGCGTACGCGCGCCCCTCGGCCTGCGCCGGCAGCCGCTGCTGGAGCGGGCCCTGGGTCTGGGTTTGCGGGCGGGCGCCGGGCTCGGCACCGTCCGGGGTCTCGGTGCCTTCGGCAGGCGTGGACTGCTCCGACCCGGGCCGCGCGGCGGCGAGCTTGCGGCGCCGTCCGGAACCCAGCGTCTGGTTCTGCTGCTGGGCGATCTGCTGGGCGAAAGGCATGCCCTGGCCGAGGGTGCGCACGCTGAAGGCGCGGCCCTGCGTGGAGTCGGCGGGCAGGGGAGCGGAGTCGGCGGGCAGGGGAGCGGAGGCGGGGGGCGGGGTCTGACCCGGCACCTGACCGGGCATCGGGGCGGCCTGGGCCGCCGCCGCTGCCGCGGGTGCCACGGGCGCTTCGGCGGGGAGGGGCTGGGCGGGCGGCAACGGCTGCGCGGCGCGCGGCTGCTGCGGTGCGGCGGCGGGCTCGGGTACCGGCGCGGGCGCGGGCGCGACGCCGTTCGCGCCGGCCTGAGCTGCCGCTGCGGCCACCGCCTCCCCGTGCTGTTCGGCCTCGTCCTCGCTCGCCGCGGGGCCCGCGAAGCCCGGAGCGGGCCAGGTCTGCGTCGTACCGGTCGTCGTGGCAGTCGCCCCACCGGGGGCTGCCGACCAGTTCGCGGGCACGGAGACGGCGCCACTGTCGTGCGCGGCGGCGGCGTCCGGAACGGAAGCGGCGGCCTGCGGCCCCGTCGCCGCCGGAGCGGGCGCGTCCGGGCCGTGTCCCGAAGTGCCGTTGGCCGCCCAGTCGGGCTGCGCCGGCTGGGCGTCGCCGCGCGCCCGGCGCCGCCCCGTCGGTGCGGGGACCGGATGCGGCTGCGGCGGAGTGTGGTCCGTGTCCGGTGGGGTGCGTACGGCGTCGTGGCGCCCCGGGAGCGAGGCGTCCGCCGCACCAGCGGCCGGCGGCACCGGCGGTACCCGGTCGGCGTCGGCCGGCGGCAGCGCGAACGGGCTGCGGGGCGCCTCGGACCGCTCCTGCGCGGGCGCGAGCGCCCGGCGCGCACGCCGCCCGGAAGTCTGCTGTCGCTGCTGGGCCTCGTTCCCCGCAGACGGAGCGGAAGGCAGGGCGGGAAGCGCGAGTACGTTCTCGTGCCCTCCCTGCTCACCGCGCCGCGCACGGCGCCCCGTGGAACCCGGTACGTCGACGGGCACGCCCTGGGGCGGCACCGTCTCCCCGAGCGCCGCGCGCCCGGTGCCGTGCGCTCCCTCGGAAGCCGTCACCACGGAGCCTTCCGAGACGGCGCCCGAAGACCCGGTGGGCGCGGCGGCGGCCGGCAGCGCGGCGCGCAGCTCTACGCCGCCACCGCCCCCCGTACGCCCGTCGCCGCCGCCCTCGACGGGACTGGGCCGCCCGCGCCTGCGCCCCGTACCGCCGGAGCCGGCAGCGGCCCCGCCCGCCGGGCCCGCGCCGTCCCCCGTCACCTGCGCCGGAATCCGCTCCTGCAGACCCGCGGCCTCCGCTTCGCCCGGCCCGGCGCGGCGCGCCCTGCGCCGTCCGGTGGGCGCCACCGCCGCGCCGTCGGAGTCCGGGGTGCCGGCCCCGGCCTGTTCGCCCTGCGTGGGGCGCTCGGCGACCGGGTCCAGGAAGGCGTCCGTGGACGACCGCCGTGCCCGCCGGCCGCCCCCGTCCGCGGGCGCCGACTGCTGCGCCGGAACCGGCGCCGGATCCGGCGCGGCCGCCTTGCCCTGCGCCGGAGCGACCGCCCCGGCGCCCGCGCCGAGCGGAACCTCCAGCACGTAGGCGTTCCCGCCCATGCCGGGTACTTCATGCGTCTGCAGTACACCGCCGTGCGCCGACACGATGCCGCGCACGATCGGCTCGTGGACCGGGTCTCCCCCGGCGTACGGGCCGCGCACCTCGATGCGTACGACCTCACCGCGCTGCGCCGCCGCGACCACGATCGTCGAGTCCGTGTAGCCGCCGCCGGGCGCCGCCGCCGGGGCCTTGCCCGTCGAGTCGATCCCGGCCACGTCGGCGACGAGATGCGCCAGCGCCGTCGCCAGCCGCCCCGCGTCCACCTCGGCCTCTATGGGCGGCGCGTGGACCGCGAACTGCGCCCGTCCGGGGCCGATCAGCTCGATCGCGCCCTCGACACCGGCCGCCACGACGCCGTCGAGCAGCACCTTCCGCTTGGCCAGCTGCTCCGTGCCCGCCGCCAGCTGCTGGAAGCCCAGGACATTGTCGACAAGAGTGGTCATCCGGGCGTACCCGGCCGCCAGGTGATGCAGGATCTGGTTCGCCTCGGGCCACAGCTGTCCGGCGGGGTCGGAGGCCAGCGTCCCCAGCTCGGCCCGCAGTTCTTCCAGCGGCCCGCGCAGCGAGTCGCCCAGTACGGCGGCCAGCTGGGCGTGCCGCCCGGCCATCTCCTCGTAGCGCTTGGTCTCGCGGGCGGTCATCTCCTCGTACCGCTTGGTTTCGCGGTCGAGCATCTCCTCGTACCGCTTGGTCTCGCGGTCGAGCACCTCTGCCTGCTTTTCGACCAGTTCGTCGTACGGCCGACGGTCGGTGAAGGTCATCACGGCGCCGACCAGCTGGTCGCCGTCCCGTACCGGAGCGGTCGTGAGGTCGACGGCGACCGGCTTGCCGTTCTTGGCCCACAGGACCTGCCCGCGCACCCGGTGCTTGCGCCCGGACTTGAGGGTGTCGGCGAGGGGCGAATCCTCGTACGGGAACGCTGTGCCGTCGGCCTTCGAGTGGATCGCGAGGGGGTGCAGCTCCTTGCCGCCGAGGTCGCTCGCGCGGTAGCCCAGTATCTGCGCGGCGGCCGGGTTGACCAGCACCACGCGTCCGTCGGTGTCGGTCCCGACGACGCCCTCGGACGCGGCCCGCAGGATCATCTCGGTCTGGCGCTGGGACCGGGCCAGTTCGGCCTCGGTGTCGACGGTCCCGGAGAGATCGCGGACGACGAGCATCAGCAGCTCGTCGCCGGTGAAGCTGGGGCGCTCCGTGTGCGACGCGTAGGCGTCCCGGCCGTCCTCCAGGTTCGCGCTGGTCACCTCGACCGGGAACTCGGTCCCGTCCGTGCGCCGCGCGATCATCCGGGTCGGCTTCGTACGCCCCTGATCGTCCTCGCCGTCGGCCCGTCGCATCGATCCGGGGATCAGCTTGGAGTCGAACATCGGGAGGAGGTCGAGCAGTCCGCGCCCGACGAGTCCGGTGCCCGGCGACTCGAACGTCTCCAGGGCGATCGTGTTGGCATTGACGACGGTGCCGTTGCAGTTGACGAGCAACAGCCCGTCAGGAAGTGCGTCGAGTATCGCTGCGAGGCGAGCAGCGCCTCGGGATGGCCTGCTGCTCACGACGACGGTTCCTCCCTGAACTACTGCACCTTGCCGACAGCCGGCCTCATTTTGCCCCTCGGGCCGCAAGCTGTCACTGGAGGGAGTCTAAAGGCAGGCGGTGGGCGCGCGACGGCGGATGAGGGGGAGCTCTCACCAAGGTTGTGTGCGCTTGGGGGCACATCGGACGGCTCGGCGCATGCCCTGACCTGGAACGAGTGCCCCGCAGCGCGACCGGGGGCGGACGGCGGGCGGGCGGTCAACGCACGCTGGGAAGCACCGGCTCCATCTCGCGCCAGCGGGAGATTTCGCAGCCATTGCCCTGATTGAACTTCGCGTCGACGCTTCGCCCGTTCCAGGTACCCGTGATCCGCGCGGTGGCCGGCCCGCCGTGCTGGTGGGTGCACATCCGGTCCTGCGGCACCGGCGCGAAGGGGTCGCCGTCCTTCCCGGCCAGCTCCTCCAGCCGGTCGCAGGCGGCCTGCGGCTCCCGGTGCGTGCCGCCGGCGGGTCCGCATTTCAGTTCGTACGTCCCATTGGCGGCCCGGTTGCCGGCCTCGGCCGTCGTCACGGTGAGCCGGTCCTGTGTGTCCCGCTTGTCCTCCGCGCTGGGGAGCACGGCCTGCTGGAGTACGTCCTGGAGCAGCGGAAGCGGGATCGGCGAGGCCGCTGCGGCCGCGCCGGGGGCGGCTGCGGACAGTACGGCGAAGGACGCGGCGGCGGTGAGGGTGAGACGGCGCAGCATGGAGGCTCCTGAGGTTCAAGAGGGGGCAGGGGCGCCCCGCACTCTCTAACGCTCCGCAGCCCCGGCCGTTGCGCAACCGCTAAGACTTTGCCCTGGCCCCCGCCTGCCTAGTACCGTGGGCTGCGATTGGTGGCACCCCGCAAGGCTGTGTCATCATCTGCACGCACCCACTCGCGCAGGCGAGAGAGTGTGCTGGAGGCGTCGCCTAGTCCGGTCTATGGCGCCGCACTGCTAATGCGGTTTGGGTCTTAAAGCCCATCGAGGGTTCAAATCCCTCCGCCTCCGCGCGTGATCACCGAAGCCCCGGTCCACTGACCGGGGCTTCGGTCATTTGGTTCACGAGGTCGTTCCACAGGTCGTTCCGTGGCCGTCCCAAGGGCGCGCCCAGAGGCGCCCGCAGGGGCGTTTTCGCAGCTCAGCACGGGTCCGGCTAATGGATTTCGCGTGACGGCACAGGTCATGTAATGTTGTTCTCGCAACGCCGACGGGGCAGAAAAAAGCCCAGGACGCCAAGCACTCGTAGCTTAACGGATAGAGCATCTGACTACGGATCAGAAGGTTGCAGGTTCGAATCCTGCCGAGTGCACAGCAGGCCGGAGGCCCTGACGAGAAATCGTCAGGGCCTCCGGTTTTTGGCCGTTGCCCGTCAATCGCCGTAGCGCCTGGCCGACTCCGCCTCCTGTGCGAGGCGTCGCAGGGCCAGCAGGGCGGGTTCCAGCAACACGGTCAGCAGGACCGCTCGTTCGGCCTGCTCCAGAGGGTCGCAAGTGTCGGCCAGTTGGTCGAGATCGAGGGTGGCGGTGCGCTCGGCGAGGGCGGCGTACGGGACGAGGGACCGCCAGTCGTAGTCCACTCCGAGTGAGCGCAGGGTCTCCAGGGTCTCGGTGACGACGGTCTTGGCCGGGGCGTGCTCCGAGACGTCCCAGCCCATTTCCGCCAGCAGCGCGTCCGCGTCCGCCGTGCCCGCCGACGGGCCCCTGTCGCCGCCCTTCTCGGCCGCCCCGGACTTCCCCGCCTCCCCGGCCGGCCTGGCCCCGAGCACGAGGCCGAGCACCTGGTGCGCGTCCCCCGCGTGCTCGGACACGGCCTTCAGCACGTCCCGCGTCGCGCCGACCGACAGTCCGCGCACGGCGATGAGGGCGCGGATCAGCCGGAGACGGCGTACGTGTGCCTCTCCGTACTCCGCCTGGGTGGCAGATGTGGGCCGTCCGGGGGGCAGCAGCCCCTCCCGGAGGTAGTGCTTGACAGTCGTGACGGGTACGCCGCTACGACGGCTCAGCTCGGAAATTCGCACCTGTTCCCTCTTTCGTCTGGCTATTGGAGAGTGTGACTCTCTAATATGGATAGTGCCACTGCCTATCCATGAAGGTGAGAAGTGCGATGCCGACACTGCCCTGGGTCACGCCCAACGCCGCTCCGCCCCACGCTCAGGCCTTCGTCATGGCCTCGCGCTTCGAAGTGCGTTCCCTGCGGGACGTACCCCGGTTCTTCTGGAAGTCGCTCGCCGCGTGGCGGCAGGTGCGGTCCGCGCCCGGAGCGTACGGCGCCTCACTCATCGCCCAGCCGACGAAGCGCGTCTTCTACACGCTGTCCGCGTGGGAGAGCCGGGACGCGCTCTACACGTACGCGAGGACCGAACCGCACCGCGGCATCATGACCGGGCTGCGCGCGACCATGCGGGGCTCGACGTTCACGTTCTGGGAAGTCCCCGCCGACCGGCTGCCGATCGGCTGGGACGACGCCAAGCGCCGCATCGCCGAACAGGCGCGGACCGACGGCGGCTGACCGGCTCGCTGTCAGAGCCGGCCGTTAGCCTCCGGGTATGAGCTGGCTGTGCGGTGGGCTGCGGTGGACGGCGGGGCGGCCGGCGCTCGCCTGGTACGGGGGCGGGGGACGCCTGGAGCACGTCGAACGCGTCAGCGGGCTGACGTACGGGGGCGACGTCGCGTTCCGGGTGTCGGGCGAGGAGCGGCTGTGCGTCGGGGCGCGCCGGAGCGGGTGTCCGCTGCGCTCCGTGGTGGCGCGGCGGAGCACCGGCGGGCAGTGCCCCGAGTGCGCGCGGCTGGACCGGTCGCGGTCGGTGGCGGCGGACACGATGGCCGACGATCCCCGGCCGTACGCCGTCTACCTGGCCTGGTTCGGCCCCGGGATGATCAAGGTCGGGATCACGGCGGAGGAGCGCGGGTCCGCGCGACTGCTGGAGCAGGGGGCCGTCGCGTTCACCTTGCTGGGGCGCGGTCCGCTGATGGCGGCGCGGCGGACCGAGGAGCTGCTGCGGGCGGCGCTCGGCGTGCCGGACCGGATCGCGTACAAGGAGAAGAGAGCCGTGCGGACCTCGTTGCCCGCGCGGGCGGAGCGGGCCCGGGAGATCGAGGAGTCGCACCGGCGGGCCGTGGCGCTGACGGGGTGGCCGGAGTCGCTGGAGCGGGCTCCGTTCGAGGCGGTGGACCACGCCGGGGCGTTCGGGCTCGACGGGCTGCGGCCGATGACCGGCGCGGTGACCGGGCTGACGCCCGGCGGGGCGGTCGTGGGGCGGCTGCTGGCCGCCGCCGGGCCCGATCTGCATCTGGGGACGGCGGACGGCGGCGTGGTGGTCCTCGACACCCGGCTGATGCGCGGGTGGGAGCTGGCCGGCGCGGAGCGCGGGGCGGCGGGCGTGAGCGTACCCGTGAAGGCCGTGGAGCGGGGCGTGCAGGGCGGGCTCTTCTGACCGGAAGGTCAAGCCGGGCAAAGCTCTGATCCCCCTTTGGATCCCGTACGGCAATGAGTCTGGACCGGGGGGACGTCCGCGGCGGAGGGTGATCGTCATGGACATCAAGCCTGTCGGGGCGCACGAACCGCCCTACTACGCGGTGGTTTTCACGTCGGTGAGAACGGACGAGGGGGCCGACGAGTACGGCGAGGCGGCCGTACGGATGGCCGAGCTCGTGAAGGAGGTACCCGGCTTCCTGGGATACGAGTCCGCCCGGACGCCCGGTGGGCCGGGGATCACCGTGGGCTACTTCCGGGACGAGGAGGCGATCGGCGTCTGGCAGCGGAACGAGGAACACCGGGCGGTGCAGCAGCAGGGCAGGGCCCAGTGGTACGCGAGTTACTCGGTGCACGTCGGCAAGGTGGAGCGGAGTTACGGCTTTGAGCGAGGCTGAGGACGTACGGCGGTTCTGGGAGCGGCTCGGGCTGCCGGGGATCATCGACGTACACACGCACTTCATGCCGGATCGGGTGCTCAGGAAGGTGTGGGCGTACTTCGACGCCGCCGGGCCGCTGACCGGCATGGAGTGGCCCATCACCTACCGGCACGAGGAGGAGGAAAGGGTCGCCCTGCTGCGGGAGTTCGGGGTGCTGCGCTTCACCTCGATGCTCTATCCGCACAAGGCGGGGATGGCGGCCTGGCTCAACGGCTGGGCGGCCGGTTTCGCGGCCCGCACGCCCGAGTGCCTGCACACGGCGACGCTCTTTCCCGAGGACGGCGTGGCCACGTATGTGCGGCAGGCCGTGGAGAGCGGGGCGCGGGTCTTCAAGTCGCACCTCCAGGTCGGGGCGTACGACGCGAACGACGCGCTGCTCGACCCCGTGTGGGGGCTGCTGGCCGAGGCCGGGATTCCGGTGGTGATGCACTGCGGTTCGGGGCCCGCGCCCGGCAAGCACACCGGTCCCGAGCCGGTCGGCCGGCTGCTGGCGCGCCATCCCCGGCTGAGGCTCGTGGTGGCGCACATGGGCATGCCCGAGTACAGCGACTTCCTCGGCCTGGCCGAGCGGTACGCGGAGGTCAGGCTGGACACGACCATGGCCTTCACCGACTTCTCCGAGCGTCTCGCGCCGTTCCCGGCGGGCGAGCTCGGGAGGCTGGCGGACCTGGGCGGCCGGATCCTGCTGGGGACCGACTTCCCGAACATTCCGTACGGCTACGCCCACCAGCTGGAGGCCCTGGAGCGGCTCGGGCTGGGGGACGACTGGCTGCGTGCCGTCTGTCACGGGAACGCGGAGCGGCTGTTCGGGCGTTGACGGGCGGGTAGGTCCGCAGGGCGGGTGCGGACGGCGCGGCGGTGGTTCTCTGCGGCGCCCCGGTGGTTTCTCAGGGGATTCACAGGAACGGGAAAGAGTGCTCTCAGGGGCGTCGCCCAGCCTGGTCCCATGCGTACCGAAATGCTCAGACCCGGCGGCGGGCCCGTGCGGGTGCTTGTCGTGGACGACGAAGCCCCGCTCGCCGAGCTGCTGTCGATGGCGCTGCGCTACGAGGGGTGGGAGGTCCGCAGCGCCGGTGACGGCGCGGGAGCGGTCCGCTCCGCGCGCGACTTCCGGCCCGACGCGGTCGTACTGGACGTGATGCTGCCGGACATGGACGGCCTCGCCGTGCTCGGACGGCTGCGCTGCGAACTGCCCGACGTCCCGGTGCTGTTCCTGACGGCCAAGGACTCGGTCGAGGACCGGATCGCGGGGCTCACGGCGGGCGGCGACGACTACGTCACCAAGCCGTTCAGCCTGGAGGAGGTCGTGGCCCGGCTCCGCGGACTGATCAGGCGCTCGGGGACGGCGGCCGCGGCCGTACGCGGCGATTCGCTGCTGGTGGTCGGGGACCTGACGCTGGACGAGGACAGCCACGAGGTCGTGCGGGCGGGCGAGGGGATCCACCTCACGGCGACCGAGTTCGAGCTGCTGCGCTTCCTGATGCGCAACCCGCGCCGCGTGCTCAGCAAGGCGCAGATCCTGGACCGGGTGTGGAGCTACGACTTCGGCGGACAGGCGAACGTCGTCGAGCTCTACATCTCGTACCTGCGCAGGAAGATCGACGCCGGCCGCCCGCCGATGATCCACACCCGGCGCGGGGCGGGCTACCTGATCAAGCCGGGTGGGTGAGCGCGCGGTGTCCCTGCGCACCCGCCTGGTGGTGTCGGCCCTCGCGCTGATCGCGGTGGTCGCGGCGGTGATCGGGGCGGTCACGGCGATCGCGCTGCACTCGTACCTGGAGCACCAGCTCGACGGCCAGCTGATGTCGTCCGTACGGCGGGCCGAGCGCGACCCCACCGAGGTGACCGGCCAGGAGCTGAGGTTCGTGGCGGCGCCCGGCCAGCCGCTGGGCACCGTCGGCGGGCGCGTCGCGGCGGACGGGACCGTGCCGGCGGGCGCGAAGAGCGTCGAAGCGCCGGGCGCCCGGCCCGAAGGGCACCTGGCCGCCCTGTCCGGCGCGCAGGCGCGGGCGCTGGGCTCGGTCGAGCGGGACGGGGAGCCGCACACCGTGGCGGTTCCGGGGCTCGGTGACTACCGGATCACCTCGACGTCCGACGGCTCGGTGGTCCTCGGGTTCCCGCTCGGCGGCGTGCAGGACACGGTCAGCACGCTGATCGTCGTCGAGGTGTGCGTCACGGCCGCCGGGCTGGTGGCCGCGGGGCTCGCGGGGACGGCGATCGTGGGCGTCGCGCTGCGCCCGCTGCGGCGGGTCGCCGCGACCGCGACGCGGGTGTCCGAACTGCCGCTGCACAGCGGCGAGGTGGCACTCCACGAGCGGGTACGCGGCCAGGAGGCCGACCCGCGGACCGAGGTGGGGCAGGTCGGCGCCGCCCTGAACCGGATGCTCGGGCACGTCGGTTCGGCGCTCGCGGCGCGGCAGGAGAGCGAGACGCGGGTACGGCAGTTCGTCGCCGACGCGAGCCATGAACTGCGCACGCCGCTCGCCTCCATCCGCGGATACGCCGAGCTCACCCGGCGCGGGCGCGAGGCGACCGGGCCCGACACCCGGCACGCACTCGGGCGGATCGAGTCGGAGGCGGCGCGGATGACGGGCCTGGTGGAGGACCTGCTGCTGCTGGCGCGGCTGGACGCGGGGCGCCCCCTGTCGCAGTCGTACGAGGCCACCGACCTCTCACCGCTGGTCGTGGACGCGGTGAGCGATGCCCGGGTGGCCGGGCGGGAGCACCTCTGGCGGCTGGAGCTCCCGGACGACCCCGCCGTCGTACACGGCGATCCGGCCCGCCTCCAGCAGGTCCTGGTGAACCTGCTGGCCAACGCACGAACGCACACCCCGCCGGGGACCACCGTCACGGCGGCCGTGCGGCGGGAGGGCGACCGCGTCCTGACGGAGATCAGGGACGACGGCCCCGGTATCGCCCCTGCCCTTCTCCCCTACGTCTTCGAGCGGTTCGCCCGCGGGGACGCGTCCCGCACGCGCCGCGCGGGGACGGCCGGAGAGACGGCTTCGACCGGCCTGGGGCTCGCGATTGTGCACGCCGTGGTGGGCGCGCACGGCGGCGAGGTCGGCGTGCAGAGCGCACCCGGTCGCACGGTGTTCGCCGTACGCCTCCCGGTCGCGGCACGGGACGCCGCGCCGGCGTCCACCGGGGGCGGCGCGCGGGCGTCCCGAAAGCCGGCCTAGCTCACAGGTGGGGCACAGGGTGATCACACCGCCCTGACAGGGGGGTTCGCGAGTGTCGGACCATGCGAACCGACACTTCAGCGGGCGCCCTTCCGGCCAGGGCGCACCTTCCGGCCGGGGAGCCGGGCACGCCCGGCAGCCGCGCCCCCGTACCCGTGCTCGACGTGGTCATCCCCGTGCACAACGAGGAGAAGGACCTCGAAGCGTGCGTGCTCCGCCTCCGCGAGCACCTGGCCCGCACCTTCCCGTACCCCTTCCGGATCACCGTCGCGGACAACGCGAGCACCGACCGCACGCCCGGCATCGCGGCCCGGCTCGGGCACGTGATGCCCGAGGTGACGTCCGTACGGCTGGAGCAGAAGGGGCGCGGGCGGGCCCTGCGTGCCGTCTGGGAGCGATCCGACGCGCCTGTCCTCGCCTACATGGACGTCGATCTGTCCACCGACCTCAAGGCGCTGCTGCCTCTGGTCGCCCCCCTGATCTCGGGCCACTCCGACCTGGCGATCGGCTCCCGGCTGGCGGGCGGTTCGAGGGTCGTGCGCGGACCGAAGCGCGAGTTCATCTCGCGTACGTACAACCTCATCCTCCGCTCCTCGCTGGCCGCGCGCTTCTCCGACGCGCAGTGCGGGTTCAAGGCGATACGCGCCGACGTGGCCGAGCGGCTGCTGCCGATGGTCGAGGACACCGGCTGGTTCTTCGACACCGAGATGCTGGTGCTCGCCGAACGCGCCGGACTGCGCATCCACGAGGTGCCGGTGGACTGGGTCGACGACCCCGACAGCACGGTCCACATCGTGCGCACGGCCGTCGACGACCTCAAGGGTGTCTGGCGCGTCGGGCGGGCGCTCGCCGTAGGCGCGCTGCCGCTGGACCGGCTCGCGCGGCCGTTCGGGGACGATCCGCGCGACCGGGCGATCGGCGGCGTCCCCGGCGGCCTGGCCCGCCAG
Organism: Streptomyces sp. NPDC055287; assembly: GCF_053646035.1. Lineage (NCBI taxonomy): Bacteria > Bacillati > Actinomycetota > Actinomycetes > Kitasatosporales > Streptomycetaceae > Streptomyces > Streptomyces sp. NPDC055287. Next base: position 299,901 of record NZ_JBSHNE010000005.1, read on the forward strand.
CTCGTCGGGTTCTGCGTCGTGGGCGCGCTGAGCACCCTCGCCTACCTGGCCCTCTACTCCGTGTTCCGGGCCGGAGCGGGCTCCCAGACCGCCAACGCGCTGGCCCTGCTCCTCTCGGCGGTGGCCAACACGGCGGCCAACCGGAGGCTCACCTTCGGGGTACGGGGCCGCGACCGCGCCGTACGCCACCAGGCCCAGGGACTCGTGGTCTTCGCGATCGGGCTCGCCCTCACCAGCGGCTCGCTCGCCGCCCTCGACGCGGCCGTCGGCGCGCCCTCCCACGGCACGGAACTCGCCGTGCTCGTCGCGGCCAACCTCGCCGCGACCGTGCTCCGCTTCCTGCTCTTCCGCGCCTGGGTCTTCCCGGACCGGCGCACCGACACCCCTCACCCGGACCTCCCTCAACCGAAGAAGGCCGCACGATGACCGCACACCGAAGCGGCGACCCCCGCTGGGTCCGTCCCGCACTGGCCGGGCTGCTGCTCGCCACCGCACTGCTCTATCTCTGGAACCTCAGTTCCTCCGGTTACGCCAACTCCTTCTACTCCGCCGCCGTCCAGGCGGGCAGCGAGAGCTGGAAGGCCTTCTTCTTCGGCTCGTCCGACGCCGCGAGCTCCATCACCGTCGACAAGCCCCCGGCCGCCCTGTGGCCGATGGCCCTGTCCGTACGCCTCTTCGGCCTCGGCAGCTGGCAGATCCTCGTCCCCGAGGTGCTGATGGGAGTGGGGACGGTCGCGGTCCTGTACGCCGCAGTACGCCGCCGCTTCTCCCCCGCCGCCGGTCTGATCGCGGGCGCGGTGCTCGCGCTGACTCCGGTCGCCGCGCTGATGTTCCGGTTCAACAACCCGGACGCGCTGCTCGCGCTGCTGATGACGGTCACCGTGTACTGCGTGCTCCGCGCCCTCGAGGACGCGCGGACCAAGTGGCTGGTCTGGGCGGGCGTCGCCGTCGGCTTCGCGTTCCTGACGAAGACCCTGCAGGCGTTCCTGATCCTGCCGCCGCTCGCCGTGCTGTACGCGGTGTGCGCCCCCACGTCCGTACGCCGCCGCCTCGGCCAGCTCGCCCTCGCCGGGCTCGCGGTCGTGGTCGCGGGTGGCTGGTGGGTCGCGATCGTCGAGCTGTGGCCGGCGGCTTCCCGCCCGTACGTCGGAGGCTCGCAGACCAACAGCTTCCTGGAGCTGACTTTCGGCTACAACGGCCTGGGCCGGATCAACGGCGAGGAGACCGGAAGCGTCGGAGGCGGCGGCGGAGGCCGAGGGGGCGGCGGCTGGGGCGAGAGCGGCATCGGGCGGATGTTCAGCACGAACATCGGCGGCCAGATCTCCTGGCTGCTGCCCGCCGCGCTGATCCTGCTCGTCGCTGGTCTGGTCGTCACGTGGAAGGCGAAGCGGGCGACCGTGTCCGTTGAGAGCAGTGCCCGGGCGGCGTTCGTCGCGTGGGGCGGATCGCTGCTGATGACGGCGGCCGTCTTCAGCTTCATGGCCGGGATCTTCCACGAGTACTACACGGTGGCCCTGGCCCCGTACATCGCCGCGCTCATCGGCATGGGTACGACCGTGCTGTGGGAGGAGCGGCGCTCGCTGCTCGCGGCGGGGACGCTGGGCGCGACGGCCGCGGTGACGTCCGTCTGGGCGTACGTGCTGCTGGGGCGCACCCCCGACTACCTGCCCTGGCTGCGCTGGGCCGTGCTCGTCTGCGGTCTGGTGGCCGCGCTCGGACTGGTGCTCGCGGGGCGGGTGGACCGGCGGATCGTTCTGGGAGCGGCCGGGCTCGGGCTCGCGGCGGCGCTGGCGGGGCCGGCCGCCTACGCCGCGTCCACGGTCGCCAGTGCGCACACCGGGTCGATCGTGACAGCGGGCCCGGCCTCGCTGCGGGGCGGCCCCGGCGGGGGTGGCCCCGGAGGAGGTCCCGGCGCGGGTGAGCGCCCGGCGGGCGCCATGGGGCAGCCCCCGGGGGGCGCGGGCGGGCAGGCGGGTGCGGGGCCCCGGGGCGGCCAGCCCGGCGGCCAGCCCGGCGGTCGGCAGGCCGGCCCCGGCGGCATGACGGGCGGCGCGGCGGCCGGCGGTACGGTCCCCGGCGGTGCCCCCGGCGCCGCGGCCCGCGAAGGCGGCATGGGCGGCGCGGGCGGCATGGGCGGGCTCCTCAACGGCCAGAGCGTCGGCTCCGAGGCCGGGGCCAGGATCAGTGCCCGCGCCGAGAAGTACACCTGGGCCGCGGCGGCGATCGGCTCCCAGAACGCCGCCGGCTACCAACTCGCCACCGAGAAGCCGGTGATGGCGATCGGCGGGTTCAACGGCAGCGACCCGTCCCCGACCCTGGCCGAGTTCAAGGCGTACGTACAGAAGGGCGAGATCCACTACTTCATCGCGACCGGCGGTGGTGGCGGTGAGGGCGGGGGCCCCGGCGGCGGTAACTCGGCGGTCACGGCCTGGGTAGAGGCCAGCTTCACCAAGGTCACGGTCGGCGGGACGACCCTCTACGACCTGACCGCCCAGAAATAATTATACGGCGTACAGGACTTCCTTGTACGGTGTACGGGACGCACTCGATCCGCACGCGCAGGCGTGCCTGCCCCCGTACCCGTACAAGGAGATTCCGCATGACGGCGACGACCGCCGAGAACCGCCCCACCGCGCAAGGTCACCCGCAGCGCTGGCTGATCCTCGGTGTCATCTGCCTCGCCCAGCTCACCGTGCTGCTGGACAACACCGTCCTCAACGTCGCGATCCCCTCCCTCACCACGGAACTGGACGCGTCCACTGCCGACATCCAGTGGATGATCAACGCGTACTCCCTGGTCCAGTCGGGCCTCCTCCTCACCGCCGGCAGCGCGGCCGACCGCTACGGCCGCAAGAAGATGCTCGTCGCGGGCCTCGCGCTCTTCGGCATCGGCTCGCTCGTCGCGGGACTCGCCGAGTCCAGCGCGCAGTTGATCGCCGCCCGCGCGGGCATGGGTGTCGGCGGCGCGCTCCTGATCACGACCACCCTCGCCGTCGTCGTGCAGATCTTCGACGACACCGAGCGTGTGAAGGCCATCGGCCTCTGGTCGACGGTCAACTCGCTCGGCTTCGCGGTCGGCCCGCTGATCGGCGGCGTGATGCTCGACCACTTCTGGTGGGGCGCGATCTTCCTGATCAACATCCCGGTCGCGCTGATCGGCCTGGTCGCGGTCGTCTCGCTCGTACCGGAGTCCAAGAGCAAGCAGGGCGACCGCCCCGACCTCCTCGGAGCGCTGCTCTCGACCATCGGCATGACCGCCGTCGTGTACGCGATCATCTCCGGCCCCGAGCACGGCTGGACCTCCACCCACGTGCTGCTCTCGGCTGTGGCCGGCGTCGTCGTGCTCGGCGCGTTCGCGGTCTGGGAGCTGCGCATCCCGTACCCGATGCTGGACATGCACTTCTTCCGCAACCAGCGCTTCATCGGCGCGGTCGCGGGCGCGATCCTCGTCGCGTTCGGGATGGGCGGGTCGCTGTTCCTCCTCACGCAGCACCTTCAGTTCGTGCTCGGGTACGGGCCCCTGGAGGCCGGGCTGCGCACCGCCCCCCTCGCGCTCACCGTCGTGGCGCTCAACCTGACCGGTATCGGCGCGCGCCTGCTCCCCCGGTTCGGTACGCCCGGGACCATCGCCTCCGGCATGGCGCTGCTGTCGGCGGGCCTCGCCGCGATCGCGCTCCTCGGCGGCTCCGGCTACGGCGGAATGCTGCTGGGCCTGGTGGTCATGGGCGCGGGCATCTCGCTCGCCATGCCCGCCATGGCCAACGCCATCATGAGCGCCATCCCGCCGGAGAAGGCCGGGGTGGGCGCGGGCGTGAACGGCACGCTGGCCGAGTTCGGCAACGGCCTCGGCGTCGCCGTCCTGGGCGCGGTACTGAACTCCCGCTTCGCCGCGCTCGTACCGGCCGCGGTCGGCGCGGCCTCGCTGCCGGCGGCCCTGGCGGCGGCCGGTGACGCGGGGGAGCGGGCCCGTATCGCGGACGCCTTCGCCTCCGGGGTCGAGACCAGCCAACTGGTCGGCGCGGTCGCGGTGCTCGCGGGCGGACTTCTCGCCGCCGTGCTGCTGCGGCGGGCTGAGCGGGCAGACTCCTCCCGAGCAGCAGCAGCGGCATAGCATCGGGAGCGGGGGAGCGGACCGGATCATTCCGGTCCGTGGCCCGCCCCCGCCCCGCCGGGAGAACGAGGAGTGTGCGCCATGGTGTCCGCGGCCGACCGCGTCAAGAATCCAGCCCGTAACAGCGTCTGGCTGGAGGAAAAGACATCACGCACCCGCAAGGCCGAACAGCCGGCCGGTCTCGACCGGGACCGGATCACCGCGGTGTCGGTCCGGCTGCTCGACGCCGAGGGCCTCGCGAAGTTTTCCATGCGCCGGCTCGCCGCCGAGCTGAACGTGACCGCGATGTCGGTCTACTGGTACGTCGACACCAAGGACGACCTTCTGGAACTCGCCCTCGACTCCGTCTTCAGCGAGATCACGCCGCCGACCGAGACGGACGACTGGCGCGACCGGCTGCGCGGACTGGCGACCAGCTACCGGGAGTTGCTGGTGCGGCATGCGTGGGTGTCGCCGCTGATCGGTACGTTCCTGAACATCGGGCCGCACTCGCTGGCGTTCTCGGGCGCCGTGCAGAACGTGATGCGCGCGACCGGGCTGCCGCCGCACGGGCAGATGGGCGCCATGGCCGCGGTGTTCCAGTTCGTCTACGGCTTCGGGACGATCGAGGGCCACTTCGTCCAGCGGTGCGCGTCGGCGGGCATGAGCCAGGACGAGTACTTCACCGAGGCGATGGGGACGATCAGCACGGCGCCGGAGCTCCGGGAGGCGTTCCGCGGTGCGAAGGACCTGATGGACGCGCGCGGCGGGGAGACCGTGGCGGACATGCGTGAACGGGACTTCGACTTCGCCCTGGAGACGCTGATCGCCGGCATCGAGGCGATGGCCTCCCGCTAGCCCGTGTGCGCCGGCAGGGGCAGGCCAGGACCCCGTCGGCTAGCAGGCCGCTTCCCACGGCCGTCCCATGAGGGCCTCGGCCAGGCTCGCGAACACGGGCACGTCCCGCCGCGTATTGGTCATCGCGAGGACACGGTCGACGAACGCGTCGTCGACGGCGAGTCGCAGGTCGGCCCCCGACTTCGCCGCGCACTCCCGGGTCGCCGAGACGAGCCGGGCCGCCTGGCTGTCGATGAACGACGTCGGGGTGAAATCCATGACGAGGGCGTCGATCCGCCCGGCCCGCTCACCGACGATCTGCCGGGCGTCGGCGAACAGCTGAGAGGAATTGCTGATATCGATCTCTTCCGGCATCACCACGACGGTGCACGGCGGAATATCGAGGGGCTGGAGGAGGACGGGCACGGGCGTCACCTGACCGCAGAGCATGCGAATCGACGGAAGGCCGCTTCCTGACCTAGGCGTTTATTCCAGCACAGACCCGGCCGGGAGGTCGAGACGGCGATAGCAATGCTTCGTCGCAGGACGGAAGCGGATAGAGTCTGTTCGTCCTTTGCTCGCAGTCGGGAATGTGCTGCGGAGCTCTCCTGCGCATGGCCGCACGCTCAGCCATGCTCGCCGAAGAGGTTCGTAGTGACTGCGTCCGACATTCCGGAAATTTTGCACGACTCTGCCTTTTTGGGGTCAACTGACTCGCTCGCCGAGTCGCTGGCCGCCGCCGCGACCGCCCTGCACGAAGCAGAGGGGCGCGCGGAGACCGCGCTGACCGCGGTGCGGCTGGCCACGCAGATCGTTCCCGCCGCCGATCACGCGGGGATCTCCGTCGTCGAGCGGACCGGCCGTGTCCGTACGGTCGCCTGCACCGACGAGGTCGTACGCGCCGTCGATGCCGTGACCAGCTGTGAAGCCGACTGCGCCATGGGCTGGAACGATCTGTGGACCACCCCCGTCACGCGCGTCGAGGACACCGCCGCCTGCGCCGGCCACGGACCGGCGCTCGCCGGGAGCGGCCTGCGCTCCGTACTGTTCCTGCGGCTGCGCGGCCACCAGCGAAGATTCAGTGTCCTGACGCTCTACTCCGGGCGGCCGCGCGCCTTCGACGACGCGTCCGTACGCGCCGGACGCCTTCTCTCCGCCCACATCGGCATCGCCCTGCAGAACGTCGACGTACAGGAACAGCTCGCCGAAGCCATGGAGACCCGGGACGTGATCGGCCAGGCCACCGGCATCCTCATGGGGCGGCTGAACATCGACGCCATGGAGGCCTTCGACCGTCTGGTGCGGGCGTCGCAGAAGGGCAACGTGAAGCTCCGCGACATCGCGTCACGCATCGTGGACGCGAAGGCGGCCGAGTAGGACCCGGGTGACTTCCCCGATTGCGGGAAGGGGACATATATGACGGATACGGCAGAGAGCAGGGGGAGCACCGGGGGCGACGACCTCTACCTCGGGTCGCTCCACGAGGCGCTCACCGACTGGCGCGGTCTGGACGCCTTCCTCCAGGACGTCACGGAGCGTGCTCTGCGGGCCGTGCGCGACGCGGATTCGTGCAGCGTCACCCTGCGGCGCGACGGGCGGCTGGTCACCGCCGCCGGCGGCGCCGGCGCGTTCAAGCTGGACATTCTGCAGTACGAGGCCGACGCCGGGCCGTGCGTGTGCAGCATGGAGAACGGCGAGGAGAACTACGTGCCCGACCTGCTCCTGGAGCGACGGTGGGACCCGTACCCGGCCGCGGCCGCCGCCCACGGCGTACGGTCGGTCTTCGCCTCGCCCCTCACCGTCAACTCCCACTCGCTCGGGGCGCTGAACCTCTACTCCGAGCGCCCCGGTGCCTTCGACTCCCAGCTGGAGACCGCACGGCGGCTGGCCGCGCAGGCGGCGGGAGCGGTCGCTGTCGCGGAACGCCTGGAGCGGGAGACGGAGGCGGTGAACGATCTGCGGACCGCCATGCTGTCGCGCTCGGTCATCGACCAGGCGATCGGCATCGTCATGGCCCGCAGGCGGTGCACCGCCGAGGTGGCGCTGGGTGTGCTGCGCCGCGCCTCGCAGGTGCGCAACATCAAGCTGCGGGAGCTCTGCCACGAACTGGTGTCGGAGGCGGGCGGCGGCCCGCCCCCGGCCGGCTCCTTCACCAGACGCGACTGACGCGACTGATGCGGCGACCGGGGCCGGCGCGATCCGCGGCTACACCTGCGGCAGCCGCTCCCCCTGCACCGCCTGTACGTCGAGCTCCACCCGCAGCGTCGCGCCGATCGCCGAGATGCCCGCCTGGACGACCTGGTTGTAGTTCATGGCGAAGTCGTCCCGCCGCAGCTCCGCCGTCGCCCGGAAGGCCGCCCGTACGCCGCCCCACGGGTCCGGGCCCGTGCCCAGGTAGCCGAGGTCCAGGTCGACCGCGCGGGCGACCCCGTGCAGCGACAGCTCGCCGTGCACCGTCCACCGGTCGGGCCCCGCCGGAGTCAGTCCCGTACCGCTGTACGTGATCTCCGGGTACCGCTCCACGTCCAGGAAGTCGGGCGACTTGAGGTGCCCGTCCCGCATCCCGTTGCCGGTGTCGATGCTCGCCGCCGCGATCACCGCCTCCACGCGCGACTTTCCGAGGTCCTCGGCGATCTCGATGCGCCCGCCGAATTCGAGGAACCGGCCGTGCACGCTGGAGAGCCCCAGGTGCTGGGCGACCGCCGCGACCGAGGAGTGCGCCGGGTCCAGGGTCCAGATGCCGGGCGGCGGCAGTTCCACGCCGCCCTGGCGGGCCAGTACGACCGTTCCGGCCTCCGCCCGTCCGCTCGCCGTGACGAACGCGGTGGACGCGGCGGGGGCGTATCCGGCCGCCGTCACGATCACCGTGCAAGGACCGGCCGGCAGAGGGGTATCGGTCCCTACCGCCCCGTCCTCGTCGGCCGCAGCCCGGACCACCTGCGTGCCGGTCATGTCGGTCACGGTCACCACCGCGTGCTGCACGGCCCAGCCGTCCCGGGTCCGTACCTGTGCGCGAAGTCCCATCCCGTTTTCTCTCCTTGAACGAATGACGAGGGCCCCGGCCGGTCCGACAGGCCGTCCCCTGCCTGTCGGACCCACGCCGGGGCCCGCTTCCACACCGGCCGCCCTCTGCGGGCGCGCCTCCGCTACGGACGCGCCCCGGGCCGCCGGGGGTCTTGGACTACTCGCCCGGGTGGGCGAGTTCGATGTCGTGGCCGTCGACGCCGCGGCCCGCGACGGTGAGAGCTCCGGCCACCGGCGGGTAGCCGGCCGCGACGACCGTGTACTCGCCCGCGTCGAGGTCGGCGAAGGCGTACGCCCCGTCGTCCCCGGTGGTGGAGGTGGCGACCACGTTCCCGGCCGCGTCCATCAGCGTCACCCGGGCGTCGGACAGCGGACGCCGGTCGGCGCCGCCGCGTACCGTTCCCTGGACCAGGGCACCGGACTGGAGCGCGACCTCGATGCGGGTGACGCCCTGGACGCCGATGTCCACCGGCAGGGCCATCGGCCGGAAGCCGGCCGCGTTCACCGCCACGGTCACCGTGCCCGGGATCAGCTCGCCGAAGACGAACTCGCCCTGCGCGGCGGACTTGCCCGTCGCCAGCACATCGCCGCGGACGTCGGTCACGACGACCATGGCGTCCTCGACCGGCAGGCCGCCGTCGGCGGCGCGCACGGTGCCGGTGAGGCCGCTCGTACCGGACAGGAGGATGTCGTACGCGACGGGCTCGTCACCCACGACCACCGTGGACGCCTGTGGCTGGAAGCCGTCGGCGGAGGCGATCAGGACGTACGAACCGGCTGCCGGGGCGTCCAGCGCGTAACGGCCGTCCTGGGCGACCGCGCGGCCGAGCTGCCGTCCGGCCAGGGAGATCAGCGTGACCGCGGCATGAGGCACAGCCGCTCCCTCGGCGGTACGGACCGTGCCGTGCAGGGTCTTGCCCGTCACCGCGGGGGCGGCGAGCGCCTCGGTGACGGCCGCGCTGGGCTCCGCCTCCGGCTCGGACTCCACCGGCTGGGCCTGCGGCACGTCGTTGGACGACTTCAAGGCGACCTCCTTCACGAACAGCACCAGGACCAGACCGACCAGCGCGATGGGGGCGGCGTACAGGAAGAGGTCGGCGACCCCGTTTCCGTACGCGCTCTCCATGACGGTCCTGATCGGCGCGGGCAGCGCGTCCATGTCCGGGATGGTGTTCCCGCCACCGGCTGCGCCCGGCTTGATGTGGAGGGCGGCCAGGCCGTCCTCGACGTAGTGCGTGATGCGGCTGGAGAGCACCGCGCCGAGCGCGGAGACGCCGACCGCGCCACCGAGGGAGCGGGTGAAGGTGACCAGGGAGCTGGCCGCGCCGAGTTCGTGCGGCTCGACCTGGTTCTGGGAGGCCAGGACGAGGTTCTGCATCATCATGCCGAGGCCGAGGCCGAGGACCGCCATGTAGAGGGCGACCTGCCAGTACTCGGTGTCGTACGTGATGGTGCTGAGCAGGCCGAGGCCCGCGACCAGGCCGACGCCGCCGCCGACCAGGAAGCCCTTCCAGCGCCCGGTCTTGGTGATGATCTGGCCGGAGACCGTGGACGAGACGAACAGGCCCGCGATCATCGGGATCGTCATGACGCCGGACATCGTCGGCGACTTGTCCCGGGCGAGCTGGAAGTACTGGCTGAGGAAGACGGTCGATCCGAACATCGCGACGCCGACGAAGAGGCTCGCGAAGGACGTGAGCGCGATCGTGCGGTTACGGAAGAAGCGCAGCGGGATCAGCGGCTCCGCGGCCTTCGTCTCGACCAGGATGAAGATCAGGCCGAGCACGATCGAGCCGCCGACCATGGCGTACGTCTGCCACGAGATCCAGTCGTAGTTGTCGCCCGCCAGGGTCACCCAGATCATCAGCAACGACACGGACGCGGCCAGGAAGAACGCGCCGAGCCAGTCGATCTTCACCTTGCGGCGGACGACCGGGAGCTTGAGGGTCTTCTGGAGGAGGACCAGCGCGATGGCCGCGAACGGCACACCGACGTAGAAGCACCAGCGCCAGCCCAGCCAGTCGGTGTCGGTGATGACACCGCCGAGCAACGGACCGCCGACCGTGGCGACGGCGAAGGTCGCACCGATGTAACCGGCGTACCGCCCGCGCTCACGCGGCGGGATCATCGCGGCGATCACGATCTGCGAGAGCGCCACCAGGCCGCCGGTGCCGATGCCCTGGAGCACGCGGAAGGCGATGAGCGTCCCGGTGTTCTGCGAGACGCCGGCGAGCGCCGAGCCGATCACGAAGATGACCAGCGCTATCTGGACCAGCAGCTTCTTGCTGAAGAGGTCCGCCAGCTTGCCCCACAGGGGCGTGGTCACGGTCATGGACAGGAGGGCGGCGGTGACGACCCAGGTGTACGCGCTCTGGGTGCCGTCGAGATCCCTGATGATCTCGGGGAGGGCGTTGGACACGATCGTCGACGACAGCATCGCGACGAACATGCCGAGCAGAAGGCCGGTGAGGGCCTCCATGATCTGCCGGTGAGTCATCGGCGCGCCGTCGGAGGAGTGGTGGTGGGACCCCTGCTTGGCGTGGCCGCCCCGCACACCGGCCGGTGTGGTCGTAGCCATTGAATTCCTTTGCTTACGCGGGTGCTGCGGGTATTACGGGCATTGCTGGTACCGCTGGTACCGCCGTGTCGTGCTCGACGTGGTGCGGGGCCCTGGCCCGGCAGTCGAAACTGCTGCGCAGGCGGGCCAGCATGCTGTTGAGCTGTCCGACCTCGTCGTCGGACCAGTCGTCGAGGGCACCGGCGAGCATCTGGATGTAGCGCTCGGAGAGTTCCTCCAGGAGCGCCCGGCCCGCCGGGTTGAGCCGCAGGATGCGTGAACGCTTGTCGCACGGGTCGGGGGCCCGGTCGATCCAGCCGCGCTCCGCCACATGTGCCACGTGCCGGCTGGTTACCGACATGTCGACCGCGAGCAGCTCGGCGAGCCGGCTCATCCGCATCTCGCCGTGCCGGTCGAGGAGGTTGAGCACGGCGGCCGATCCGGCCGGGCAGTGGGCGGGGAGGACGCGTGCGAGATCGCGCTTCACGGCACCGATGGCACTGAGCTGCCGGGCCAGTTCCGCGAACTGACTCTGTGCGGCCATGGGCACCTCCGAACATCTTGTTGCTTAGGGCAACCATAGAAGTAGTTGGTTGCTTCAGGCAAACTAATTCGGGCCTCCTGGAGTAAAGGAACCCAAAAGGCTGCGTGCGCGGCGGGTCAAGGGCGAGCGTGTGGCCGGTAAAGCAGCAGATCACGCCGCTGGGAGGGTCCGGGGGTGTGCTGAGCAGGCCCACTTCGCTAGGGTCGTGCCCCATGGCACACAACCCCCACGCCCCTCAGGGCCCCGAGGGTCAACACGACCCGGCGGGCAGCACCCAGATGTTCCGCGCCTTCGTAGACGAGGGCGAACCGCAGCGGCAGCAGCCGGCCGCGGCCGCCGCGTCGGGTGGTCCCAGGACCGGCCTGATCGTCGGCGTCGTAGCCGTCGTCGCGGTCCTCGCGGCGGTCGCCTGGCTCGCGCTCGGCTGATCACTTCACCTGACCGGTCATTTCCAGTCGGCGGTGACGTCCTGGGTCTCGACACGCATGCCCAGCGGCACCCGCCAGGCGTCCACACACACGGTGTACGTCTTCGTCACGGCCGCGCCCGCGGCGATCGGCCCGGGCAGCGGCTGGGTCGACATCCTGGTGTCCCAGTCCACCCCCAGCGCGCCGATGATGTGCGTCGCGAAGGTCACGGTGCCCGAACGGACCGCTGATGCGCCGGTGTTGCGAAACGGCACGGTCACCTGCTCGCACCACCGCTTCTCCCCGGGTGCGAGCAGCGGGTCACCCAGCTTGAGTACCGCGGGACCCGCGGGCGGCGCGGGGGAGCCGCCCCCGGAGCCGGTCCCTGTTCCGGTCCCGTTCCCCGGCGCCCCGGGCGATCCGGTCACCGGCGGCTTCGCCGACGTACCGCCGCCACTGCCGTCCCCACCGCCGCCGGACGTGCCCGGCGCCTCCGGGGCATCCGCGCCGCCGGAGCCCGAGCCGCTGCCCCCGCCGCCCGGCCCCCCGGCCGCGGAGTCACTGCCACTGCCACTGCCACTGCCACTGGCGTCGGCTCCCGGCGCACCCGTACCGCTCGCACCACCGGTGTCGCCCGAGACACCCGCGTCGGATCCCCCGTCGCCGGCGGACCGGCGCCCGTCGCCGGGGCCGTCACGACCGCTGCCGCCACGCGACCTGTCCCCGTCGAGCGGCACCAGCTCGACCTCGCCCTCCGGGGGTACGGCCCGTCCCGGCGCGCGCTCCGGACCAGGGCCCGCCGCGCCGACCGCCACATAGCCGCCGTCGTCGCTCCCGCCGCCGCACGCGGCCAGCACCCCGCCCAGACACAGCACAACCGCCGCGGCGCCCGTAGCGGCACCTCGGCGGCCGTGTGTCAGACCATGACGTCGCATCGCGCCAGTGTGCCTGACGCACCGTCAATTAAAAACCCCATACACCTCACTGGCGAGGTTCAGTCCGCGATGAGGCCCTCCCGCAGCTGCGAGAGCGTCCGCGTCAGCAGACGTGAGACGTGCATCTGGGAGATGCCGACCTCTTCACCGATCTGCGACTGCGTCATGTTCGCGAAGAACCGCAGCATGATGATCTGGCGCTCGCGGGGCGGCAGTTTGGCCAGCAGCGGCTTCAGCGACTCGCGGTACTCGACGCCTTCCAGCGCCGTGTCCTCGTATCCGAGCCGGTCCGCCAGCGAACCCTCGCCGCCGTCGTCCTCGGGGGAGGGCGAGTCCAGCGAGCTCGCGGTGTAGGCGTTGCCCACCGCCAGTCCGTCGACGACGTCCTCCTCCGACACGCCCAGCACGGCGGCGAGTTCGGGGACGGTCGGCGACCGGTCGAGCTTCTGCGCGAGGTCGTCGCTCGCCTTCGTCAGCGCGAGCCGCAGCTCCTGGAGGCGGCGCGGGACCCGTACCGACCAACTGGTGTCACGGAAGAAGCGCTTGATCTCCCCGACCACGGTCGGCATGGCGAACGTCGGGAATTCCACGCCCCGTTCGCAGTCGAACCGGTCGATCGCCTTGATCAGGCCGATCGTGCCGACCTGGACGATGTCCTCCATCGGTTCGTTGCGGCTGCGGAACCGGGCCGCGGCGTAACGCACCAGAGGGAGATTCAGCTCGATCAGCGTGTCGCGTACGTACGTACGGTCCGGGCTGTCCTTGTCGAGGGCGGCAAGCCGCAGGAAGAGCGAGCGGGACAGAGTGCGGGTGTCGATGGCTTCCGGCTGCGACACCAGCGCCGGCGGAGGAGCCGTCACCTGGTCGAGCACGGCGGGCACTTCTTTCGTGAGCACCTTCGAGCTGCCCTGTTCTGCGGACATGCCACCCCCTTGAGGTCGCTGACGGTAGCGGCGGGCGCTCCCGTCGGAGGAAGCAGCCTCCACCTGAATACCGGCGGCGGAGCTGCGGCAAACGCGGTTCCAGCAGAATGTCACATGTCGGCAACACGCTGTAGCGCCAAGTCGACAAATCTGCGCAGGAAAAGGGGGGTGTGCGGCTTTTCGGCCATGGAAGGGTGCTACCCGATCCGGTTACGCCTCGATTCGATTTGCGGATCTGAGGCGGGCGAAGCTTCGCGCCAGAAGTCTTGACACATGCATCTGCGAGACGCCGAGCTCGGCACTGATCTGGGACTGTGTCAGGTTGTTGTAGTACCGGAGCAGCAGGATCCGCTGCTCCCGCTCGGGCAGTTGTACGAGCAGGTGCCGCACGAGGTCGCGGTGTTCGACGCCGGCCAGCGCCGGGTCCTCGTAACCGAGCCGGTCGAGCAGCCCCGGCAGCCCGTCACCCTCCTGGGCCGCCTCCAGGGAGGTCGCGTGGTACGACCGTCCCGCCTCGATGCAGGCCAGTACCTCGTCCTCGGAGATGCGCAGACGCTCGGCGATCTCGGCGGTCGTGGGGGAGCGCCCGTGGGCCGTCGTGAGGTCCTCGGTGGCCCCGCTGACCTGGACCCACAGCTCGTGCAGCCGCCGGGGCACGTGCACGGTCCTGACGTTGTCGCGGAAGTACCGCTTGATCTCGCCCACGACGGTCGGCATCGCGAAGGTCGGGAACTGGACACCGCGGTCCGGGTCGAACCGGTCGATCGCGTTGATGAGCCCGATCGTGCCGACCTGTACGACGTCCTCCATCGGCTCGTTGCGGCTGCGGAACCGGGCGGCGGCGTACCGCACCAGCGGCAGGTTCGCCTCGATGAGCGCGCCTCGCACACGGTTGTGCTCGGGCGTTCCCGGGTCCAGCCCCTTCAGCTCCGCGAACAGCACCTGCGTGAGGGCCCTGGTGTCCGCGCCACGGCTTTTGGGGGTGCCGCCCGCCGGGGGGTCGGGGGCGGTCTCGGGCGGGAGCGGCTGGAGCTGCTGGGGCGGAGCTTGAGGTGCTGTACTGGCCGGCACGGTCACGCCACCCCTTTTCTCGGTCAACCACGTTCAACTCATCCGTCAAAAGCGGTCATAGCATCACAAGACATGTGCACTGTGTGCAAGCACCGCATAACTCCGTGTTGACGCCAAATTGGGTTGTAAACATGCGAAAACCCCGCACCGGACCGGTGCGGGGCCTGCTGTGGCGGGGAAATCAGAACGCGTAGTCGGCGATCACCCACGTGGCGAATTCACGCCATTGTCCGGCGGCCGCCTGGTGGGCGGGGTGCTCGATGTACCGCTTCAGCGCATCGCGGTCCTGGACCGCCGAGTTGATGGCGAAGTCGTACGCGATGGGCCGGTCGGTGATGTTCCAGGCGCACTCCCAGAACTCCAGCTCGGGAACGACCCCGTCGAGTTCTTCGAACGCCTTCACGCCGGCGAGGACGCGCGGCTCGTCCCGCTCGACACCCTCGTTGAGCTTGAAGAGGACCAGATGGCGGATCAAGGGGCACTCCTACTGGATCAGCTGGGACATGAACTCGCCGACGCCCTGGGCGGCACTGGACACGCCTTCGAACCCTACCTGGACGAGATCGGCCGCCCGGGAAGGGGAAGTGATGATCGTGTACAGCACGAAGACCACGACCATGTA
Source organism: Streptomyces sp. NPDC055287 (assembly GCF_053646035.1). Lineage (NCBI taxonomy): Bacteria > Bacillati > Actinomycetota > Actinomycetes > Kitasatosporales > Streptomycetaceae > Streptomyces > Streptomyces sp. NPDC055287. The sequence continues at coordinate 314,911 of NZ_JBSHNE010000005.1, forward strand.
CAGCGCGATCTTCTTCGTTTGCACCATCTGTGCGGCCTCCCCTGCCGGTCCCCTGAGTCGCGTGAGTCTAACCGCACAACACGAAAGCCCCGACTCAGGGAGTCGGGGCTTTCGTTCCGAGCGGTAGCGGTGGGATTTGAACCCACGGATAGCTTGCACCATCACACGCTTTCGAGGCGTGCTCCTTAGGCCACTCGGACACGCTACCGAGAGAGAGCTTAGCCCACACCGGGCCGTGCTCCGAAATCGGTTCTCCGGCGCCGGTGCGGAGCCCGCTTCAGCGATCCCTGAAGAAGGCCGTCAGCTGGGCCGAGCACTCTCCTTCGAGCACTCCCTGGATGACCTCGGGCCGGTGGTTCAGCCTCCGGTCCCGTACGACGTCCCAGAGCGAACCGGCGGCACCCGCCTTCTCGTCGAGCGCGCCGTAGACCACCCGTTCCACCCGGGACTGCACGATCGCTCCCGCGCACATCGTGCACGGCTCCAGGGTGACGACGAGCGTGCAGCCCGTCAGCCGCCACTCGCCGAGCTCCCGCGCCGCCCTGCGGATGGCCAGCACCTCGGCGTGCGCCGTCGGGTCTCCCGTCGCCTCACGCTCGTTGTGGCCCGCCGCGAGCAGCGAGCCGTCGGGAGCGAGCAGGACGGCGCCGACCGGCACATCGCCGGCCTCCGCCGCCCGGGCCGCCTCGTCCAGGGCCAGGCGCATGGGCGCCCGCCATCGGTCCCGCACCGGGTCCGGCCCGGATCCGGGTCCGGGTCCTTGTTCGTCTGTCACCGCAGGGCTCACTACTGGACGGTCTCCAGTACGTCGGCGGCGCCCAGCGCGTCGGCGATCTCCGCGAGCGCGTCCGTGCCGAGCGCCAGCAGTTCCTTCTCGGAGACGCCGAGGTCCGCGAGGACCCCCGCTTCCCCGAGCGGGCCCGCCGGTACGACGCTGCCGTCGGCCGCCGCGATCTCCTCCTCGTTTTCGTCGCTGTCCTCGTCGTCCGGTTCCCCGTCCTCGGTGCCGTCGAGGTCGACGAGTTCCTCCAGGGCGTCGGGGTCCTCGGGGTCCCGGCCGAGCAGTTCGTCGGTGAGCAGGATCTCCCCGTACGAGGAACGGGCGGCCGCGGCCGCGTCGGAGACATAGATGCGCGGGTCCTCCTCGCCGTCCACGCGGACGAGGCCGAACCATGCGTCTTCCTGCTCGATGAAGACGATCACCGTGTCGTCGTCGACCGTGGCCTCGCGGGCCAGATCGGTCAGGTCGGACAGGGTTTCCACGTCGTCGAGCTCCGTGTCGCTCGCTTTCCACCCGTCTTCGGTGCGCGCGAGCAGTGCGGCGAAGTACACCGTGACTCTCCCACTGGTCTTGAGAAGTGCCGGTTGGAGTTCCCGGCCGGAGGGTGTGGCTGAGGTGGGGGAGAAACCGATTCGCAGCTCCGAGCCCCGCCCACTCGGAATCGTGGCAGAAGAAAGCGTTCCGCGAGAGGTCTTCCGCTCTTGCGTCGTGTACCAGTCCTGCGAGAAAGCCCCTACCAGCGGAAGGTACGCATCCGCATTTGCTGCCGCATCCGGGCCGCCCGGGCCCGGCGCGGCTGCACCCGCTCACGCAGCGCCTTCGCCTCGTGGAGCTCGCGGAGGAACTGGGCGCGCCGCCGCCTGCGGTCGGTCTCCCCCGTGCTTTCCTGCGGTTGTTGTTCCTGTTCCTGTTCCTGCTCCCCGTCCGGCATCGGCCACACCACCCCAAGCCCGCGTCTGTCCCTCACCCCACCTTCCCTCCGGCCGGCGTGTTGATGCCAGCGCGAGCGGCTCGTGTGCCCGGTTACTGTTGACGGCATGCGGATCCACGTCGTCGACCACCCGTTGGTGGCGCACAAACTCACCACCCTGCGCGACAAGCGCACCGACTCCCCGACCTTCCGGCGCCTCGCCGACGAGCTGGTCACCCTGCTCGCGTACGAGGCCACCCGGGACGTGCGCACCGAACAGGTCGACATCCAGACCCCGGTGACGGCGACGACGGGCGTGAAGCTGTCCCACCCGCGCCCTCTTGTCGTGCCGATCCTGCGGGCCGGTCTGGGCATGCTCGACGGCATGGTGCGCCTGCTGCCGACCGCCGAGGTGGGCTTCCTCGGCATGATCCGCAACGAGGAGACGCTCCAGGCGGAGACGTACGCCACCCGGATGCCGGAGGACCTCTCCGGCCGTCAGGTGTACGTGCTCGACCCGATGCTGGCCACCGGCGGCACGCTGGTCGCGGCGATCCGCGAGCTGATCAAGCGCGGCGCGGACGATGTCACGGCGGTCGTGCTGCTCGCGGCGCCCGAGGGCGTCGAGGTCATGGAGCGCGAGCTGGCCGGCACGCCGGTCACCGTCGTCACCGCCTCGGTCGACGAGCGGCTCAACGAACACGGCTACATCGTGCCGGGGCTCGGCGACGCGGGCGACCGGATGTACGGGACCGCCGTCTAGCGGCCTGCCGTACGGTCCGCCCGACTCGCGGGGACCGTACGCACCGTTCTCAGCACTTCGCGGAGGGCGCGGGCGCGGGCCTGGCCAGGGCGGCCAGGGCCTTGTCCGCGTCCTTCTTCGTGGTCAGGGTCTTGAAGGCCCCGCCGATGATCAGGTCGACGTCGGTGCCCTTGCGGGCGTCGGCCTTCTGCACGGCGCCCTTGAGCTGCGTACCGAGCACGGGCAGGACGCCGGAGACCGTATTGGGGGCGCCCAGCAGTATCCCGGCGCCCTTGACCTTCTTGTCGTACTCCGGCGGCGCGTTGCCGACCTTGCCGATGGTGAAGCCGCGCTTCTTCAGCTCGTCGGCGGTCTGCTTGGCGAGACCGCCGCGCTTGGTCGCGTTGTAGACGTTGACCTTGATCTTGGCCGGCTTGGGCAGGGCGGCCTGCCGTGCGGGCGCGGACGGCGCGGCGGCCTTCGGGCAGTCCCGTTTGAGTCCGGCCGCCGAGGTCTTCTTGGCGCCACCGGAGAAGACGTCGATGAGCTGCAGCGTCCCCCAGCCGGCCAGACCGAGGGCCGCGAGGGAGGCCACCACCGCGAGGATGGTCCTGCGCCGGTTCCGGGGGCGTCGCATGCGCGGGAACTTGTCGCCCGTGATGCGGTACTTTCCGCCCATGCCGGGGGGTGTCAGCATGCTCATGGGCGCAGCGTAGTGCGCCAAGATGACGATGCCTACTAAATGATCAATGACATCGGGTCAGGCCAACCCGTAAGGCCCAACGAGGACGACTGTTCGGCCGCACGTTCGAGCGGCAACGGCTGCCCGGGTGGCTCACATGCTGTCGAGTTCGAGGACGCGCGCGTGCAGCACCTGGCGCTGCTGGAGCGCGGCGCGGACCGCGCGGTGCAGTCCGTCCTCGAGGTACAGGTCGCCCTGCCACTTCACGACGTGGGCGAAGAGGTCGCCGTAGAACGTCGAGTCCTCTGCCAGCAGGGTCTCGAGATCCAGCTGGCCCTTGGTGGTCACCAGCTGATCGAGGCGGACCGGGCGCGGCGCGACATCCGCCCACTGCCGGGTGCTTTCCCGGCCGTGGTCGGGATACGGCCGGCCGTTTCCGATGCGCTTGAAGATCACACGGAAAGCCTACCGGTCAAGCGGCTCCGGGCGCAGCCATGAGGGCGCGGTGCAAAGGTCGTATTCAGCGCCAGAACGGGAGCAACTCATGAGCGGAAGTACCCCTTCCGGTGATCTGCGCGGTCCCGTGACCATGCCGCGGTGACCCCGGCGGGACACGGCGACCGTCCGGGCGTCTCCGCCTCCGGCGAGGACGACGCCCGGGCGCCCGGGGCGACGGGGGCGACTTTCCCTCATTCGGGGTACGCCGTGCGCGGCGCGGACGACACCCTCAGGGGCCGGCGCTTCGGGCAGCGCCCCGGAACGCGCTCCCCGGCGTCGTCTTGACGGAGGCATGACTTACTCTGCGATCACTCCGGCCCGGGTTCACGGGCCGGGTCTCATCGTGGGGGGACAACTCATCGTGCGTACGCGCACTCTTCCGGCCGCGACAGCGCTCGCGGTCCTCTTCAGCTCCGCCGTTCTGGTCGCCGGTTCAGCGGGAGCGGCCTCCGCCGACTCCAGCAGGGTTCTGCCCGTGTCGTCCGCCGGCGACATCGTGGTGGACGGCGTTCACAAGAAGGTCTTCGTCAGCGACCCGTACAGCGGGAAGATCGTCGCCACCGACTACGCGGGTACGGTGCTGGCGACCCTGACCGGCCTGCCCGGCGTGGACGGGCTCGCCCTGTCCGCCGACTCGGGACAGCTGTACGCCGCCGTACCCGGCGACGACTCCATCGTCTCCTTCGAGACGCAGACGCTCACGCGGACCGCCCGGTACGCGACCGGCGACGGCACCGACCCGGAACACCTCGCTCTCGCCGGTGGCAAGGTCTGGTTCGGATACGGCGCCCAGGACCGGGGCAACATCGGCTCGCTGGACCTGTCGGGCGACGAGCCCGTGGTGACCCTCGGCCAGGACGACGCCACCGCCTGGCGGGACGCCCCGAAGCTCGCCGCGGCGCCGGGCGCCCCGGACATGCTGGCCGCGGGCGACCCGACCACATCCTCCAACCTGCTCGGCGTGTACGACGTAGCCACCGGCACGGCGGCCCGTACCGCCCTCATCGACAACGCCTCGGGCAGCCAGACCGAAGACCTCGCGCTCACTCCGGACGGCAGTCGGCTGATCACGGCGAGCGCGAGCGACCGGCAGTGGGTCTGGCGGACCTCCGACCTCGCGGCGGCGGGGTCCTACGTCACCGAGCACTACGCGAACGCCGTCGCCGTCGCACCGGACGGAACCGTCGCCGCGGGCTCCTCCTCCTGGTACGACCCGGACGTCCACGTGTTCACACCGGGCTCGACGACCGCCGTCCGGCGGTACGACTTCCCGAACACGGGGCAGCACAGCGGCGCGGACACGCTGGCCGACGGGGCTCTGGCCTGGGAGCCGGGCGGCGGCCGCCTGTTCGCGGTGACCGGCAACAGCGAGAGTGTGTTCTCGCTCCGCGTCCTCACCGACCCGGCGAAGTCCGTACCGACGCTGACGCTCACGGCCCCCGCCACCGCGGCGCGCGCCAAGTTGCTCACCGTCAAGGGCAAGCTCACCGGTTCCCTGCCGCTCCCGGCCGGGACCCCGCTGACCGTCACGCGCACCGACATGGAGTCGCCGGGCGGAAAGGCCCTCGGGACGAAGAAGCTCGGCACCGGCGGCGCGTTCTCGTTCACCGACACCCCGCCCTCGGGCGGCAAGGTCACCTACAAGGTGTCGTACGCCGGTGACGCCACCCACACCGCCGCCTCCGCCTGGGCCTCGGTCCAGGTCTCCCGGGCCACGCCCACCCTCACCCTGAACCGCGACGGCAGCACGTACGGCTACGGCGCCGACGTGTCCTTCACCGCGCACCTCGGCACCACGTACAAGAGCCGGACGGCCGAGATCTGGGCCGACCCCTACGGCGCCGACAAGCCGAAGAAGCTCGTGAAGAAGGGAACGGTGAACTCCAGCGGCAACCTGTCGGTCACCCTGGACCTGACCCGCGACACCACGGTCACCGCCGTGTTCGCGGGCGACTCGCGCTATGCCCCGAAGACGGCGAAGTCCACGGCGTACACCCGGGTGAAGATCTCCACCGCGGTCACCGGCCACTACAAGACGGGGAAGATCGGTTCCACGTCGTACTCCTACTTCCGCAAGAGCACCGACCCGCTGTTCTCGACCACGATGACGGCGTTCCCGGGCCGCTCCCAGAGGTTCACCCTGGAGGTCTACTACGAGGGCCGGTGGCAGTCCGCGGGCACGCAGTACTTCACGCTCGACTCCGCCGGCAAGTCCCGGGTGCGGCTGACCGGGCCGCACGATACGGGCTACCGCCTGCGCATGCGGTCGTCGTACATCAACAGCTCGTCGGGGGACACGGTCAACTCGACCACCCACGGCGCCTGGAAGTACTTCACCTTCACCCGCTAGCGGCTGGCCGCTACCGCCGGCTTCCGGCCGCCGCCCGCCGGAGCCGTGGGACCCCCGGAATCACCGTTCCGGGGGCCCCACGGCCGTCGCGGTCCGGGCGGCCGCTCCGCCGGCTACTTCGCCGCCTTCTTCTTCGCCTCGGCCTTCGCCCGCTGCTTGAACGCGCGGACCTTCACCAGGGACTCCGGGCCCGTGATGTCCGCCGCGGAGCGGTACGAGCCCTCGTCGCCGTACGCGCCCGCCGCCTCCCGCCAGCCCTCCGGACGCACGCCGAGCTGCTTGCCCAGCAGCGCCAGGAAGATCTGCGACTTCTGCTTCCCGAAGCCGGGCAGCGCGTTCAGACGTGCCAGCAGCTCCTTGCCGGTGGCGACGTCGCGCCAGATCGCGGTCGCGTCACCGTCGTACTCGGCGACCAGGTACTGGCAGAGCTGCTGCACCCGCTTGGCCATCGAACCGGGGTAGCGGTGCACGGCGGGCTTGGCCGACAGGAGCTCCGTGAAGGCGTCGGGGTCGTACGCGGCGATCTCGTGCGCGTCGAGATCGTCCCCGCCCAGCCGCTGGGCGATCGTGTACGGACCCGCGAAAGCCCACTCCATGGGGATCTGCTGGTCGAGCAGCATGCCGATCAGGTCGGCGAGCGGGCTGCGGCCGAGCAGTTCGTCGGCCTCCGGTTGCTGGGCGAGGCGGATCTCAGGGCTCATCCCTCGATGATCACGCACAGACGCCGGCTTCGCACACCTCGCCGCCCGCCCGGTCACCGTCCGGCGGGCGGGCGGGCGCGACCCGGTGAATCATCGAAGGGCGATGTCCGGTATCCGGAAGGACCAGCTCCATGTCCGATGCGCCACCCCCGCCCCCCGGCGACCCGCGATGGGGCCCCCGCCCCCCGGACGGCGGCCTGCCCCCGCCCGGGTGGGCCGGCTACCCGCCGCCTACCAAGAGGCGCCGGATCTGGCCCTGGGTCCTCCTCGGCCTGGTGCTCCTCTTCGCCGGCGGCTGCATCGCCGTCATCGCCACGGTCGCCACGGTGGTCGACGACGAGTCGACCCGGACGGTGACGGTGAAGTATGCCGTGACCGGCGACGCCAGGGACGTCACGATCAGGTACACGACCTGGAGGGACGGGGACGCCTCCTCGAACGCCGTGACCGACGCCCGTCTCCCGTGGCGCGAGGAGGTCGACACCACCGGCCTGTTGAAGGGCGGCTCGCTGATCGTCAGCACCGGCGCCTCCGGCGGCACCGCCACCTGCTCCGTGACGGTGGACGAGAACACGCCGCGGACCGCCACGGCCACCGGCCGGTTCGCGACCGCGACGTGCGACGACTTCTGAGCCCCGGACGGCTTCGCCCGCCGGTCGGCTATCCGCCGACGTACTGCCGCAGGTGCTCCGCCGTCAGCGTGTCACCGTCGGCGATCAGCCGGGCCGGGGTCCCGGTGAAGACCACGCGGCCGCCGTCGTGGCCGCCGCCCGGTCCCAGGTCGACGATCCAGTCCGCGCGCGCCATCACCGCCTGGTGGTGCTCGATGACGACGACTGTGTTTCCCGCGTCGACCAGCCGGTCGAGGAGCTCCAGGAGCTTGTCGACGTCCGCCATGTGCAGCCCGGTGGTCGGCTCGTCCAGGACGTACGTCGTCGACTTCTCCGCCATGTGAATGGCGAGCTTCAGCCGTTGCCGCTCGCCGCCCGACAGGGTGTTGAGCGGCTGCCCGAGCCGCAGATAACTCAGCCCGACGTCGATCAGCCGGCCCAGGATCGCGCGGGCCTGCCCGGAAGGGAAGAAGTCGTACGCCTCCGCCATCGACATGCCCAGGACCTCGCTGATGTTCCTGCCGCGCAGGGTGTACGTCAGTACCTCCGGCGTGAAGCGCCTTCCCTCGCACTTCTCGCAGACCGACGCCACCCCGGCCATCATGGCGAGGTCGGTGTAGACGAGGCCGAGGCCGTTGCAGCCCGGGCAGGCGCCTTCCGAATTCGCGCTGAAGAGGGCCGCCTTGACCCCGTTCTCCTTGGCGAAGGCGGTACGGATCGGGTTCAGCAGGCCGGTGTACGTCGCCGGATTCGACCGGCGCGAGCCCCGGATCGGGGACTGGTCCGCGACCGCCACGCCGTCCCGCGTGGACAGGTAGCCGTGGATCAGCGAGCTCTTGCCGGAGCCGGCGACGCCGGTCACCACGGTCAGTACACCGGTCGGGATGTCGACGGATACGTCCCGCAGGTTGTGCAGACCGGCACCCTCGATCGCGATCTTCCCGCGCGGCTCGCGCACGGTCCCGCGCAGCCGCGCCCGGTGCTCCAGGTGGCGCCCGGTGAGCGTCCCCGAGGCGCGCAGGCCGGCCACGTCGCCGCTGTAACAGACCTGCCCGCCCGCCGAACCGGCCCCCGGACCGAGATCCACCACATGGTCCGCGATCGCGATGACCTCCGGCTTGTGCTCGACGACCAGGACCGTGTTGCCCTTGTCGCGCAGGCGCAGGAGGAGGTCGTTCATGCGGCTGATGTCGTGCGGGTGCAGGCCGATGGTGGGCTCGTCGAAGACGTACGTGACGTCGGTGAGGCTGGAGCCGAGGTGGCGGACCATCTTGACGCGCTGCGCCTCGCCGCCGGAGAGCGTGGACGACGTACGGTCCAGGCTCAGATAGCCGAGGCCGATCTCGACCAGCGAGTCCAGGGTGTGGCGCAGGCCTGCGAGGAGCGGAGCGACCGACGGGTCGGTGATTTTCCGTATGAAGGCCGCCAGGTCGCTGATCTGCATCGCCGAGCACTGGGCGATGTTGACGCCGTCGATGACCGAGGACAGCGCGGCGGCGCTGAGCCGTGTGCCGCCGCAGGCGGGGCAGTCGGCGAAGACGACGGCCCGGTCCACGAAGGCCCTGATGTGGGACTGCATGGAGTCGCGGTCCTTGGTGAGGTAGACGCGCTGGACCTTCACCACGAGGCCCTCGTACGTCAGGTTGTTGCTGCCGGCCTTGATCTTGGTGGACGGCTTGTGGAGGAAGTCCTCCCACTCGGCGGGCGTGAAGTCCTTCAGTTTCTTGTCCGGGTCGTAGAGGCCGGAGGCGGCCATGACCTGCCAGTACCAGGAGTCGACCGCGAAGCCGGGGACGGTGATCGCGCCCTCCTTCAGGGACAGTTCGCGGTCCACCAGCTGGTCGACGTCGATCTTCGACACCTGGCCGATGCCCTCGCAGTCGGGGCACATGCCCTCCGCGCTGTTGAAGCTGAAGGCGCTCGACGTCCCGATGTGGGGTGTGCCGAGGCGGCTGAAGATGATCCGCAGCATCGTGTACGCGTCTGTCGCCGTGCCCACGGTGGATCGGGAGTTGGCGCCCATCCGCTCCTGGTCGACGACGATCGCCGCGCTCAGATTGTGCAGGGCGTCGACGTCGGGACGGCCCATGCTCGGCATGAACGACTGGATGAAGGCGGTGTACGTCTCGTTGATGAGCCGCTGGGACTCGGCCGCGATGGTGCCGAAGACGAGTGAGGACTTGCCCGATCCGGAGACGCCGGTGAAGACGGTGAGCCGGCGCTTGGGCAGGTCGACCGACACATCGGTCAGGTTGTTCTCGCGGGCGCCGCGGACCTGGATCACGTTGTGGTGGTCGGCGGCGGTCGGCTGATGGCGGGACGGATCGTCGGGCATGACGGCTCTCCTTGGATTCGCGGGGAAGTCGCACATTCTGTCGCTCAGGCAGCCAAAAACGCTGCGAGATTTCTCAGAAATGGGATAACTTCCCGAATATGAAAACCCTTGAGGGCCGGCTCGCGGCCCGGCTCTGCGAGCTGCGCACCGAGCAAGGCTGGTCGCTGGAGGAGCTGGCGCGGCGTACGGACGTCAGCCGGTCGACCCTCTCGCGGCTGGAGCGCGGCGAGATCAGCCCGACGGCGTCGCTGCTGGGCAACTTGTGCGCGGTGTACGGGCGGACGATGTCGCGACTGCTCGCCGAGGTGGAGTCCGAGCCGCCGCAACTGGTCCGCGTCGACCGCCAGTTGGTGTGGCGGGACCACGAATCGGGCTTCACCCGGCGGTCGGTGTCCCCGCCGCACCCCGGACTGCGGGGAGAGCTCGTCGAGGGCGTCCTGCGGCCGGACGCGGACATCGCGTACGAAGGGCCCCCGGTGCCGGGGATCGAGCAGCACATCTGGGTCCTGGAAGGCGCACTGGAAGTCACGGTGGGCGGCGTCGCCCACGAGATCCACGCCGGGGACTGCCTGCGCTTCCGCCTCTGGGGCCCTTCGCGGTTCCACTGCCCGGGCCCCGGTCCGGTCCGGTACGCGGTGATGGTGGTCCTGCCGTGACCACCACGCCTCCCGCGGTCACCACGCCCTCCGCCGCAGCCACGCCTCCCGTGACGGTTGCGCCCCACCACTCCGCCACTTCTCACGTCATCGCCCGCCTGTCGGCCGACGAATTCCGTGACGGAGCGGGTTACCTGGCTGGCCTCCTCGCGGACGCGGTCGACGGCAACGCCTCCGTCGGCTTCCTCGCCCCCTTCGGCCACGACGACGCCGCGGCCTGGTGGGCCGCCCAGCAGCCGGCGGTCGACGACGGAAGCCTCGCCGTGTGGGTCGCCCGCGGTCCCGGCGGCGTCGTCGGTACGTTCAGCCTCGCCCGCAGCCCCAAGCCCAACAGCCGGCACCGCGCCGAGCTGGTCAAGCTGATGGTCCACCGGACCGCCCGGGGCCAGGGCCTCGGCCGCGCACTCCTCGCCGCCGCCGAAGAGGCGGCCACCCGCGCCGGCGCCACGCTCCTGCTCCTGGACACCGAGACCGGCAGCCCCGCCGAGCACCTCTACCGCGCGGCGGGCTGGACCCGCTACGGCGTCGTTCCCGACTACGCGGACGATCCGGCCGGCACCCCCAAGGACTGCAGCTTCTACTTCAAGCGCCTGGCACCGGATCCAGCGGCGACCACCGCCCGGCATCCCCGTCCGACGGCGCAGGCCTGATCCCCCGCATCCCCGGCATGCCGCCGGGCGCCCCGCCGTCTCGCCTCACTGCGACACAGAATAGACATAACATTACAATCAGTGACAATTCATACTCTCCTCCTTAGTCTCTGGTCCGGCACCGAGTGAATGGACCATCAGATGAGACGAAGGTTTTCGGCGATCATCGCGGCCGGTGTGGCCGCGATCCTCGCGCTGGGATGCGGCACCGCAGTCGCGCAGTCGGCGACCCCGGACGACGGCAGGGGCAACGGGCAATGCGCACCGGGCGTCCCGGTAGGTCCGGAGGGCAAGGACTTCTACGACCCTCCGTCGCCGCTGCCCGGGGGCGAGCACGGTGACCTGATCTGGGCCCGTGAGGTGAACGCCCCCCACGGGGCGAGGGCCTGCCGGATCCTCTACCTCTCGACCCTCCACAGCGGCGCCCCGGTCGCCGTCTCGGGCATCGTGGCCTGGCCGGACAAGCCCGCCCCGCGCGACGGCCGCAATGTCGTGGCCTGGGCGCACGGAACAGTGGGCGGCCCGCGCATGTGCGCGCCCTCCGCCGTGCCGGACCCGGCCGTCGACCTGGTGGACTACTTCACGTACGACAGCCCTTGGGGGATCGACGTCGGCGTCCCTGCACTGACGCAGTTCCTCGGCTCCGGTGACGTCGTGGTCGGCACCGACTACCAGGGGCTGGGCACGCCCGGCGTGCACCAGTACGTCGTCGGCGAGACGGAGGCGAACAACGTCCTCGACTCCGTCCGGGCGGCCCGGCAGATCACCGACACCCACGCCAACAACAAGACCGCGGTACTGGGCTGGTCGCAGGGCGGCGGCGCGGCGATGTTCATCGGCCAGAACGTCCGCAGGTACACCCCCGAGACCAAGCTGGTCGGCGTGGCGGGACTGGCGCCCGCCGCCAACCTGGGTCCGGACTTCGCCGGCCTGGTCCCGCCCGGGCCGACCAGCGCCACCTCGGCCTCCCACAACGCGGCGCTGCGGATCAATGTCTACCGGGGCTTCCTGGCGGCCTACCCCGAGCTGAGGGCCACGGACGTACTGAAGCCGGCCGGGCTGAAGGCCCTCAAGGGTGACGGGGTTGCGTGCATCGAGCACTTCTCCGACGTGATCCAGAACAACGTCGGGAACAACGGGAGGCTCGACACGCTGTTCAAGCCGCTGCGGGACGTGCCGCGCGCCTGGCACAAGCGGTTCCGCGAGAACACTCCGGGCCATGCCACGACGGTGGCTCCGGTGCTGGTGATGCAGGGCACGGCGGACACCGTCATCAACCCGAACTCGACCACCCAGTACGTACGGCGGGCCTGCCACTTCAGCCAGCCGGTCCAGTACACGAAGTACCAGGGCGCCACGCACCAGACCATCCCCGTCGTCGCCGAAAAGCAGTACCTGCGCTGGATCGCGGAGCGCTTCGCGGGCCGGCCGGCTCCGTCCAACTGCTGACGCGACGGCCACTCCCGGCCGGTGGACCTGGTTCGTCCACGCCGATGAGACCGAAAAAGGAAGGCCCGGACCGCTACGCGGTCCGGGCCTTCCGGCTGCGGAGATACGAGATTCGAACTCGTGAGGCCACGACGCGCACGGCTGTCTCTTCGGTCGCGCGCCACGTGCTGGAAGGGGACGATGGATGAGGGGCAACGTGATGGAGAGGCACCCATGGCTCGGACCAGCACAGACCACCCCAAGGAACACACGTCGTTCCTCTCCCGCCCCGGCGTCCGCCGCCTCGCACCGTTCGTTCTGATCACCGCTGTCGCTCTGGTCTTCATCTTCGAAAACCGCGCGAGCGTCGAGATCCGCCTTCTCATCCCCGTGGTGACCATGCCGCTGTGGGGCGCCCTGCTGATCGCCTGGGGCCTCGGCATGCTCGCCTGCCTCATCACTTTGCGGCGACGCCCCAGCCGACATGATCGACACTCAAGGTGAGTTCCCGCTGAGGGAACTCACGGTTGCACGACGCCCGTCACACCGCCGAAGAGACACGGACGAGGAGGAGCCAGGGCCGACGAAGGGCCCTGCCGAGACCGGGGGATGAGACCAGGAACGATGAAGGCCCCGACCGGTGAACCGGTCGGGGCCTTCATCTGCCCTGGTGGGCGAGTGCGGAGGATACGAGATTCGAACTCGTGAGGGGTTGCCCCCAACACGCTTTCCAAGCGTGCGCCCTAGGCCACTAGGCGAATCCTCCGCCGCAAACAATACAAGACGTTGAGGAGTGCTCGCGAACGCGTTCCGCGTGGTCGGGGTCCGGCTCGTTTTCCCGGGGGGCGATCCGCTAGGGTGGGGTCCAGCCCCTCACGTGGCGCTATCTCACCGAACTCCCCCAGGGCCGGAAGGCAGCAAGGGTAAGTGAGCTCTGGCGGGTGCGTGGGGGGCGCTTGCGTTGGGCGGGGCCGGTTGTCAGTGGGTCCCGATAACCTCGTATACGTGTCGTCCCTTGCGCTCTACCGCCGCTACCGTCCCGAGTCGTTCGCCGAGGTCATCGGGCAGGAGCATGTCACTGCCCCGTTGCAGCAGGCCCTGCGTAACAACCGGGTCAACCACGCGTACCTGTTCAGCGGGCCGCGGGGCTGTGGAAAGACGACCAGCGCCCGCATCCTCGCCCGCTGTCTGAACTGCGAGCAGGGCCCCACCCCCAATCCGTGCGGCGAGTGCCAGTCCTGCGTCGACCTCGCCAGGAACGGCCGGGGATCGATCGATGTCATCGAGATCGACGCCGCTTCGCACGGTGGTGTGGACGACGCCCGTGACCTGCGGGAAAAGGCGTTCTTCGGGCCGGCGAGCAGCCGCTACAAGATCTACATCATCGACGAGGCGCACATGGTCACCCCGGCGGGCTTCAACGCCCTGCTGAAGGTGGTCGAGGAGCCCCCGGAGCACCTCAAGTTCATCTTCGCGACGACGGAGCCCGAGAAGGTCATCGGCACGATCCGTTCGCGTACGCACCACTACCCCTTCCGGCTGGTGCCGCCGGGCACCCTGCGCGACTACCTCGGCGAGGTGTGCGGCAAGGAGGGCATCCCGGTCGAGGACGGGGTGCTGCCTCTCGTCGTACGGTCCGGGGCCGGCTCCGTGCGTGACTCGATGTCCGTCATGGACCAGCTGCTCGCCGGCGCGGCCGACGACGGTGTGACATATGCCATGGCGACCGCGCTTCTCGGGTACACCGAGAGCTCGCTGCTCGACTCGGTCGTGGACGCCTTCGCGGCGGGTGACGGCGCGGCCGCTTTCGAGGTGGTGGACCAGGTCATCGAGGGCGGAAACGATCCCCGCCGGTTCGTGGCCGATCTGCTGGAGCGGCTGCGGGACCTCGTGATCCTGGCCGCCGTGCCGGACGCCCGCGAGAAGGGCCTGATCGACGCGCCCGCGGACGTCGTGGAGCGGATGCAGGCCCAGGCCTCGGTGTTCGGCGCGGCGGAGCTGAGCCGCGCCGCCGACCTGGTCAACACCGGTCTCACCGAGATGCGGGGCGCCACGTCGCCGCGCCTCCAGCTCGAGCTGATCTGTGCCCGCGTACTGCTGCCCGCCGCCTTCGACGACGAGCGTTCCTTCCAGGCGCGGCTGGACCGGCTGGAGCGCAGCGGGGGTGGCGGCGCGTTCGTGGCCGCGGCCGCCGCTCCGGGTCCCGCCATGGGGTACGTACCGGGGCCCGAGGCCCATGGGGCTCCAGGGCCGGCTGCGAACGTGCCCGCAGCGGCGCCCGCGCCTGCTCCCGTGATGCCGCCCGCGGCTGTCCCGCCTGCCCCGGCGCCGGCCGCGGCGCCCGACACCGTTCCGGCCGCCGCCGAGGGCGCCCAGCGCCCCGGTGCGTGGCCCGGCGCCGGCGGCGGCGCCGCCGGACAGGACGCCGGGGGGCGCCGACCGGGCGGGTGGCCCACCGCCTCCGCGCCGGGTCAGGGCCGGCCGGAGCCGCAGCCCGCGCCCGCCGCGGCTCCGGCCCCCGCGCCGGCGGCGGCTCCGGCCGCCGTCCCGCAGCCGGCCGGGCAGGGCGCCCTGCAGGTGCAGAACATGTGGCCGGGCATCCTGGAGGCCGTCAAGAACCGGCGGCGCTTCACCTGGATCCTGCTCAGCCAGAACGCGCAGGTCAGCGGCTTCGACGGGACCACGCTCCAGATCGCCTTCATCAACGCCGGTGCCCGGGACAACTTCGCGAGCAGCGGCAGCGAGGACGTGCTGAAGCAGGCGCTGGCCGAGTCCTTCAACGTGCAGTGGAAGATCGAGTCGGTCGTCGACCCGTCAGGCGGCGGTGGTGGTGGCGCCCAGCCTCCCGGCGGCGGAGGCGGCTTCGGCGGTGGCGGCGGCGCGGGCGGTGGCGGCTTCGGCGGACGCCCCCCCGCCGCGGCTCCGCGTCCCGCCCCCCAGGCCCAGCCGACCCCGGCACCCGCCGTGCCCCAGGCGTCGGGCCAGCAGCGCCCGGCCCCCGAGTCGTCCCCGGGCGGCACGTCCTACGGCACGGACCCGACGCCCCCGCCCGCGCCGCCGCCCCCGCCGATGGCGATCGAGGACGACGTACCGCAGGAGGACGACCCGGACCTCGTCGACTCGGCACTCTCGGGCCACGACCTGATCGTGCGGGAACTGGGCGCGACGGTCGTCGAGGAGTTCACGAACGAGTAGCCCGGCGGGGGGAGCGCGGCGCGCGGGCTAGGCTGCACACCGTGAAGGTCCTCGTCATCGGCGGCGGCGCCCGCGAACACGCCCTGTGCCGCTCTCTGTCCCTCGATCCCGACGTCACCGCGCTGTACTGCGCCCCCGGCAACGCCGGGATCGCCGAGGTGGCCGAGCTGCACCCGGTCGACGCCCTCGACGGCGCCGCCGTGGCGCGCCTCGCCGGCGAGCTCGGTGCCGGCCTCGTCGTCGTCGGCCCGGAGGCGCCGCTCGTCGCGGGCGTCGCCGACGCCGTGCGCGCGGCCGGTATCCCCTGCTTCGGCCCGTCCAGGGAGGCCGCCCAGCTGGAGGGCTCCAAGGCCTTCGCCAAGGACGTGATGGCCGCTGCGAACGTCCCGACCGCCCGCAGCTATGTCTGCACCACCCCCGAAGAGATCGACACGGCGCTGGACGCCTTCGGCGCTCCGTACGTCGTAAAGGACGACGGCCTCGCCGCCGGCAAGGGCGTCGTCGTCACCGACGACCTCCAGGCGGCCCGTGAGCACGCGCTGGCCTGCGACCGCGTGGTCATCGAGGAGTTCCTCGACGGCCCCGAGGTCTCGCTCTTCGCGATCACCGACGGCGTGACCGTACTCCCGCTCCAGCCCGCGCAGGACTTCAAGCGCGCGCTCGACGGCGACGAGGGCCCGAACACCGGCGGCATGGGCGCGTACTCCCCGCTGCCGTGGGCCGACCCCAAGCTGGTCGACGAGGTCATGGCGACCGTGCTCCAGCCGACCGTCGACGAGCTGCGCCGCCGTGGCACGCCCTTCTCCGGGCTGCTGTACGCGGGTCTGGCGATCACCTCGCGCGGCGTACGGGTCATCGAGTTCAACGCCCGTTTCGGAGACCCGGAGACCCAGGTGGTCCTGGCGCGCCTCAAGACCCCGCTGGCGAGCGTGCTCCTCAACTCCGCCAACGGAACTCTCGACGTCGAACCGCCCCTGACCTGGCGCGACGACGCGGCCGTGACGGTCGTCATCGCCTCGCACAACTATCCCGAGACCCCGCGTACGGGCGACCCGATCGAGGGCCTCGACGAGGTCGCGGCCCGGGATGAGCCGCACGCGTACGTTCTGCACGCCGGGACCAGGAGCGAAGGCGACGCCGTCGTGAGCGCGGGCGGCCGCGTGCTGTCGGTGACGGCAACCGGTCGGAACCTCACCGAGGCGCGTGAGCGGGCATACGTGGCCGTCTCCCGGATCCGTCTCGACGGCTCGCAGCACCGTACGGACATCGCGAAAAAGGCAGCGTCCGAAGCCTGACCCGCCCCGCCCTGCCGCCCCGACGACGTCAGCAGCTTTCCCCAAAGCCATTCCATCGAGTGACCACTCGGCCATCCGGCTGACGGTCGCCGAACCCCCAACTAGGGTGCGGCGCAAGCGTTCCGGCACTTGGCCCACCGACATTGCGATGTCAGTGGCGGGTGCCACAGTGGGGGAGTGAGCAAAGCCGTCGCAGGGCGAAGGGGGTGACGTCCGGCCGTGTCCGGTACCGGTATGGGTGTGGAGAAGGGCGCGCAGTCCGCGCGTTCCAGGGCTCTCGCCGTGCTGCGCGTCCGCAGCACGGCGCTGGCCGTCGCCCTGCTGCCCGCGGCCGTCGCCGTCGTCCTGCTGGTGGGCGGCACGACGGGTCACGCGGGCGGCGGGGGCTGGGACGCCGCGCGCTGGGTGATGACCGCTACAGCGGTCGTGGCCCTGCTGGCGGCAGCGGCCGTAGGGGCGGTGATCGTACGGGCGAGACCCGCGACGACGCCGACGGTCGAGATCGCCGAGCGCTCCGCGCCGGATCTCTACCGGCTCGTGCGTGACCTGGCGGACCGCCTGGAAGTGCCGGCGCCGTCCGCGATAGCGCTCACGCCGGACTGCGACAGCTGGCTGGAGGACCGCACGCACCCGGCCTCCATACCGGGCGCCGGCTCTCGACGCCGCAGGACCGCGGCGGCGCCCGTGCTGGTCATCGGGTCCCCGTTCCTGTGGTGGATGCGGGTGGCCGAGCTGCGCGCGGTGCTCGCCCCGGTCGTCGCCGGTACGGGACCCTCCGCGCACCCCGACATAGCCGCCGCCCGCCGCTTCGTACGCGGTCTGGACGCGGCGGTGGCTGTGGCGGCGGATCCGAACCAGGGACCACTGCGCCGGATCCCCCTCCGCTTCGTCGGCTGGGTCTCCAGGCTCCTCCTGCGCAGCTGCCGGGTGCACGCCGCCGAGATGGAGCGTGGCGTCGCCACAGCCGCTTCGGAGCGCGCCCAGACCGTCGACTACGGCCTGCGGATCGTCGCCCAGGAGCAAGTGGGCCTGGCCTACGCGGGCTGGGACCGCCTCCTGACCCGCGTCGCGTTGCCCGCCTGGCGCATGGGCCGCTGGCCGTCGCGTCTGGACGCCGGCGTCGTCTCCGCGCTGACCGAACTCTCGCGCCGCGACCGCCTGGCCGAAGGTTTCACCTCCCGCCTGGGCGAGCGCCCGGCGTGCGACCTCCTGGAGGAGCCCGGCACCGTCGACGAGGCCGCCTCGCTCCTCGCCGCCCGGCTTTTCCACGGCGGCCCCGCCGAGCCGGGTCCGGACTGGTCGCCGGTGGACTGGCAGCAGTACCCGGAGGAGGTCGTCGACCGGAAGTGGCGCGCGGACGCCGCCCGCCTCCACCGCGTCCTGGACACCCTGGGAGCCCGCCGCGCCACCGCCCCCACGCTGACGCGCGTTCTGGACCACCTGTCGGCCGCCGCGCCCACAGCCGACGCCCTCAACCCGGCATCCGAGACGCTCGCCGCTGCCATCGGCGCGGAGGTGGCCCGGGAAGAGGCGGCCGCTCCGCCGCCCGCGCCCCTCGACCTGGGCGACACCGACGACCCCTGGGACACCGGCCCGCTCTTCCCCCTCCAGCCGCCGAGGACGGGCCGCGACCTGCTCGCCGACCACGTGACCGCGATGGTGTGCTGCGCCGCGGTGGACACGGCCGGCGCCGCCCCCGGCCTGGACTGGCTGGACGGCCCGGCCCTCCTGGTGGACGGCGAACGCCGGGCGGACCTGGGCGCCCGGGTCCTGACCCTCGTCGAAGACGGCGACGCCGCCCCACTCCGCTCCTGGCTGACCTCGGTAGGAGTACGCGCGGAAAAGACCGTCCGCCTGGTCTGAACGCCGAGGGCCCATCCCACCCCACCCCACTCCCGCTCCAAGGACCCAAGCTGCCGGGAAGGGCCGCGCCTGGGGTCCCGGCAGGAGCTGTCAACGGGCGGCACCGACCCCGTGTTCGCCGCCCCGGCACCCCGAAACCCCCACCCCGCGCCCCTGCCCCGTCGGTACGCGGCTCCGCGCCCCCTATCACGACCCGCCGCTTACCGGAGACTCTCGTTCCGTTAACGTCAATTCGCGACGAACGGTGACGGAGTGCGTGCGTTATGTGATGTGCTGGGGGTCAGTAGCTGACAAGTGGCGCATCACAGTTGTCTCGGGGGCTAGAGGGAGGGAAGCGGCATGGGGGACGAGTTCATCCGGCGCTGGGAATCGGGCGCGCTCGCGCATGCCGTCTCGGACCCGTTCGGCCAGGGCCCACTGCCCTGGCTGCGCGGCAGCGAGCACTACTTCGGCGACAGCGGCCAGGTCATCCCCTGGTACGCCGAACCCACCGAGGGCGCGGACCACCGCGACCCCGTCACCGGAGCCCGGCTTCCGCAGCCCCGCTCCGCCTCGACCGGCGGCCCGCGCACCGCCGACGACGTACGCCAGCAGATCAAGGGCTTCGCGTCCCCGGGCGCCGCCGCCCCCGGCGAGGCGATCGACTTCCACATCACCGTGGACCCGCCCCAGCAGTTCTCCGTGGACATCTACCGGATCGGCCACTACGGCGGCGACGGCGCGGCCAAGATCACCACCAGTCCCCGCCTGTCCGGCATCGTCCAGCCGGCCCCGCTCACGGCCGACCGCACCGTCTCGTGCCACCACTGGTGGCTGTCCTGGCGCCTCCAGATCCCGGACTTCTGGAGCATCGGGGCGTACGTCGCCGTGCTCACCACCGCCGACGGCTACCGCTCCCACATCCCGTTCACGGTCCGCGACAGCCACCCGGCCGACCTGCTCCTCCTGCTGCCGGACATCACTTGGCAGGCGTACAACCTCTACCCGGAGAACGGCCGCACGGGCGCGAGCCTGTACCACGCGTGGGACAGCATGGGGCGCCTGCTGGGCGAGGAGGAAGCGGCGACGACGGTCTCCTTCGACCGCCCCTACGCCGGCGCGGGTCTGCCCCTGCACGTCGGCCACGCGTACGACTTCATCCGCTGGGCCGAGCGCTACGGCTACGACCTGGCCTACGCCGACGCCCGCGACCTGCACGCGGGCCGCATCGACCCCACCCGCTACCGGGGCCTGGTGTTCCCGGGCCACGACGAGTACTGGTCGGCCCCCATGCGCCGCACCACAGAGCTGGCGCGCGAGGCGGGCACCTCCCTCGTCTTCCTGTCCGCCAACACGATGTACTGGCAGGTGGAGCTGGCGCCGTCCCCCTCCGGGACCGCCGACCGCCTCCTCACCTGCCGCAAGCGCCGGGCCCCCGGCAAGGCCGCCCTCTGGCGCGAGATCGACCGTCCGGAGCAGCAGCTCCTGGGCATCCAGTACGCCGGAAGGGTCCCGGAACCGAGCCCCTTGGTCGTACGCAACGCGGACCACTGGCTCTGGGACTCGACGGGCGCCCACGAGAACGACGAGATCGAGGGCCTGGTGGCGGGCGAGGCGGACCGCTACTTCCCCCGCACACAGCTCCCCGAACACCAGGACCGGATCCTGCTCGCCCATTCCCCGTACGAGGACAGTGAGGGCCACCGCCGCCACCAGGAGACGTCCCTCTACCGGGCCCCCAGCGGCGCGCTGGTCTTTGCCTCGGGCACCTTCGCCTGGTCCCCGGCCCTGGACCGCCCGGGCCACGTCGACCCTCGCATCCAGCGCGCGACGGCGAACCTCCTGGACCGCATCTGCAAACGCGACTGACCGACGCACCGCCCCGGCCCCACCCCCGCGCTCCGCATACGGGAGAATCAGAAGTGCTCCTGGATCAACCTACGCGGAGGAACCGTGTCCGGATTCGTAGAAAAGCCCGAGCCGCTGCAGCTGCCGGGCCTGACCCACCTCCACACGGGCAAGGTGCGTGACCTCTACCAGAACGAGGCCGGCGACCTCGTGATGGTCGCCAGCGACCGCATGTCCGCGTACGACTGGGTGTTGCCCACAGAGATCCCCGACAAGGGCCGGGTCCTGACCCAGCTCTCGCTCTGGTGGTTCGACCAGCTCGCCGATCTCGCCCCGCACCACGTCATCTCCACCGAGCTCCCCGCCGGAGCGCCGGCCGACTGGGCGGGCCGCACCCTCGTCTGCAAGTCCCTGAACATGGTTCCGGTCGAGTGCGTGGCCCGCGGCTACCTCACGGGATCGGGCCTCACGGAGTACCGGGAATCGCGCACCGTCTGCGGACTCGCCCTCCCCGAGGGCCTGACCGACGGCTCCGAGCTGCCGGCCCCGATCTTCACGCCCGCCACGAAGGCGGCCGTGGGCGAGCACGACGAGAACGTCAGCTACGAGGAAGTCGCCCGCCAGGTCGGCGCCGAGACGGCCGCCCAGCTGCGCCAGATGACTCTCGCCATCTACAACCGGGCCCGCGACATCGCCCGCGACCGGGGCATCATCCTCGCCGACACCAAGTTCGAGTTCGGCTTCGACGGCGACCAGCTGGTCCTCGCCGACGAGGTACTGACCCCCGACTCCTCGCGCTTCTGGCCCGCCGCCACCTGGGAGCCGGGCCACGCCCAGCCGTCGTACGACAAGCAGTACGTCCGCGACTGGCTGACCTCGCCCGCCTCCGGCTGGGACCGCAAGGCGGAGCTCCCGCCGCCCGCGCTCCCGCAGGAGATCGTCGACGCGACCCGGGCGAAGTACCTGGAGGCGTACGAGCTGCTCACCGGCACCCCCTGGTCCTAGAGCAACGCAGAAGGCCCCGGTCGTGTGACCGGGGCCTTCTGACTCTGAGCGGACGACCAGGTTCGAACTGGCGACCTCAACCTTGGCAAGGTTGCGCTCTACCAACTGAGCTACGTCCGCATGCACTGTGTCGCTGTGTGCGATGCCAACTATACCCAACCTCGCTCGCGTGCGAGGCGCACCGCGGCATGACGATTTTCCGCACCCAGTTTCGAGGCGGCCGAGGACAGATAGTTGCGCACCGTCCCGGGCGACAGCGCGGCCCGCTCCGCAATCTCCGCGACGGGCGCGCCGTCCGCCGCGAGCTCCAGCACTTCCGCCTCGCGCACGGTCAGCGGCGAGTCCCCGGCGGAGATCGCGTCGGCCGCCAACTCCGGGTCCACGTAGCGGTTTCCGTCTCGTACGCTCCGGATCAGTTCGGCCAGCCGCTGCGCGCTGACGGTCTTCGGCACGAACGCCCGCACCCCCGCCGCGAGCGCCCGTTTCAGGTGCCCGGGCCGTCCGTGACTGGTCACGATCATGCAGCGGCAGCCGGGCAGCTCGGCCCGCAGGGATGTGGCCACACTCACACCGTCGGCGCCCGGCATCTGCAGATCCAGTACGGCGACGTCCGGCCGGTGCGCCCGCGCCATCGCCAGCGCCTCGGGGCCCGTGGCCGCCTCGGCGACGACGACGAGGTCGTCCTCCAGACCGAGCAGCGCGGCGAGCGCGCCCCGGATCAGATGCTCGTCGTCGGCGAGCAGCACCCGCACCGGTCGTACGGCGGAATCACTCACCGCAGCGCCTCCCGGGCCAGCGGCACCTCGGCCGTGAGCCGGAACCGCCCGTCCCCGGCCGGCCCCGCCCGCAGCGTCCCGCCGACCGCGCTCAGCCGCTCCCGCAGCCCGGCGAGCCCCGACCCCGGGCTGCCCGTGGCGGACACCTCGCCCGCGCCGTCGTTCTCCACGACCAGCACCGCACGCCCCCCGTCCGCCCTCAGCCGCACCGTGCAACTGCGCGCGTCCCCGTGCCGCAGCACATTGGTCGTCGCCTCCCGGACGACCCACCCGAGCGCCGACTGCACGCCGGCCGGCAGCTCGTCGCCGGGCCCCCGGTCCATCAGACAGTCGATGCCCGCCGCACTCAACACGCCCCGTGCCCCTTCCAGTTCGGCGGGCAGATCCGCCGCACGATAGCCCCGTACGAGCTCACGCACCTCGCGCTGCGACTCCTGCGCGATCCGCTGCACCTCGGCCATCTGGTCGGCGGCCTCCGGCCTGCCGCGCCGCGCGAGCTGCACCGCCAGCTCACTCTTGAGTGCGATGACGGCGAGATTCCGCCCCATGACGTCGTGCATGTCCCGTCCGAAGCGCAGCCGTTCCTCGGCGACCGCGAGCCGCGCGGCCACGTCGCGGGCCTGGTCCAGTTCCCAGATCACCGCGACGAACCAGGCCGACGACCGGGTGGTCACCAGCCCGAAGAGTCCCGCGCACAGCACGACGATCACCCCTGCCACGGGCAGCCCGCTGTGTCCGCCGGTCGCTGCCAGCGCCCCCGCCACCAGCACCGCCACGACCAGCGTCCCCAGGACCAGCCGCCGGAGCGTCGACAGCATGAACGTCGACATGGCCGCTGTCAGCAGGGTGTTCAGCAGCATCTGCGCCATCGCCGTCCCTTCACGGTCGATGCCGCCGGTCGCCTGAAGGGCCGCGATGAGCCCCACCGACGCCACCATCAGCGCGAGCGCGACGGTCGCCGAGCGCCAGGGCGCCGGGGCGCCGTCGACGTAATGCGC
Source organism: Streptomyces sp. NPDC055287 (assembly GCF_053646035.1). Taxonomy (NCBI): domain Bacteria; kingdom Bacillati; phylum Actinomycetota; class Actinomycetes; order Kitasatosporales; family Streptomycetaceae; genus Streptomyces; species Streptomyces sp. NPDC055287. Next base: position 338,214 of record NZ_JBSHNE010000005.1, read on the forward strand.
GAGCCCGTGGTGGATGGTGTGCATGGCGACGGCGCACTGGGCCACGGAGAGCGCCAGCACTCCCTGCACCAGCGCGACGGCACCGGGGTCGTGGCCGGTCAGTCCCCCCATGAGGGGGAGCACGCCGCCGAGAGAGAGCGGCCACGGCAGGATGTACAGCAGCGCCCGCATGTACAGATCCAGCTTCGCGGCCTGACTCCGCTTCCGCCAGAAGCCCCTCATCCCGTCCCCCTCTTCCACACACCCAGTCGGCGGCCGGCTCTCGCGCTCAGCACGGAACCGCGCCGATACGCCGCCCCCTACCGCCGCGGCTCCCACCGGAACCACCGCCGGACAGCGACCACCGACAGTACGGTCCATGCCACCGCCGTGCCGACCGCCCCCAGCGCCTCGTACGCTCCCAACTGTCCGCTCCAGCCGCCCCGCACGAGCTCCACCACCGGCGACAGCGGCAGCAGCTCGAAGACCGAGGCCACCTTGTCCGGCAGCAGCTCCAGCGGCACGATGACGCCGGACCCCACCATCGAGATCAGCATCAGCGGCATGATCGTGATCTGGGCGCCCTCGGCGGACCGCGTGAACACGGTGGTCAGGGCCGCCATCGCACTCGCGACCACCAGCCCCAGCAGCACACCGGCCACCACCCACACCGGATCGGCCGGCATCTCCATCCCCAGCACCGCCGCCCCCGCGATCAGCAGCACCACGCACTGCGCGAGCCCGGCCACCAGCGTGGCGGCGGCCGTCCCGGCCAGTATCTCCGCGTCGCCGAGCTCCCCCGTCCGCAGCCGCTTCAGTACGAGCTCCTCGCGCCGCACCACATAGACCGTGACCAGCGCCGAGTACACCCCGAAGAGCAGGACGAACGCCACGGCCATCGGCATCATCGCCTCCCCCAGCGACAGCCCCGCCCCGCGCAGGTCCAGATCCTCGACGACCGGCCGCATCGCGTACGTCATGGCCACCGGCACCACCAGCGCCGTGAGGAGCACCGCCTTGTGCCGTACGAGCAGAGTCAGTTCGGCCCGTGTCAGCGCCGCCATACGTCCCGCCACAACCGTACTCATCGGGCACCCACCTCTTCCCCGTCCCGCTCGCTCTTCTTCGCCTCGCGCGCGATGCTCAGGAACGCCTCCTCGAGCGACGCCGACCGCACATCGAGTCCGCGCAGCTCCACCCCCGCCGTCTCCGCCCACGTCAGCAGCCCGGTGGCGGTCCGCTGAAGCCGGTCGGTGAAGAGCCGCACAGTCCGCCCCGCCAGTGCGTGCCCCGTCACGCCCAGTTGCGCCAGCGGCGGCAGGTCCCCCAAGTGGTATCCGTCCGGCAGCTCGAAGGAGATCTGCGACGGGTACTCCGCCACGACCTCGTCCACCCGCCCCTCGGCGGCGATCCGTCCCTCGTGCAAAATCGCCAGCCGGTCGGCGAGCTCCTGCGCCTCCTCCAGGTAATGCGTGGTCAGCAGCACGGTCGTCCCCCCGTCGCGCAGCTCACGCACCAGCTCCCACGTCTCGCGCCGCCCCTCGGCGTCGAGCCCCGTGGTCGGCTCGTCGAGGAACAGGATCTCGGGCCGTCCGAGCAGCGCCGTCGCCAGGTCCAGCCGCCGCCGCTCCCCACCGGACAGCTGCTTGACCCGTACGTTCCCCCGCCTCCCCAGCCCCACCAGCTCCAGCGCCTCGCCCACCGGCCGTGCCCCGCTGGTGCACCCCGCCCACATCCGGACGGTCTCGCGCACAGTCAGCTCGGACGGGAAGCCGCCTTCCTGGAGCATGACGCCGATCCGGGGGCGCACCTTCGCCCGCTCGGCGTACGGGTCGTGCCCGAGTACCCGGACGCTGCCGCCACTGGGCCGGGCGAGGCCCTCCAGGAGTTCCAGGGTGGACGTCTTGCCGGCCCCGTTGGTACCGAGGAGCGCGAAGAGCTCTCCGCGGGCCACGGAGAAGGAGAGCGAACGGACGGCCTCGAAGCCGCCGCTGTAGGTACGCCGGAGCCCCTCGGCATCGATCACGTACTCATTGCTGGTCATGACACAAGACTTCCGCCGGGCCACGGCCACCGGCAGTGCGCGTTGTCATCGACGTACATGACAAATGTCAGTCGGCGGGGACACCGGACACTGAGACGACGAAGGCCCCGGTCGCAATGACCGGGGCCTTCGTACTCATGGAGCGGACGACGAGATTCGAACTCGCGACCCTCACCTTGGCAAGGTGATGCTCTACCAACTGAGCCACGTCCGCATTTGGTGCCACCACTGTACCCGAACCACCGAAGTGGTAGGTAAGCGATGTAGAGCGGGTGACAGGAATTGCACACTGCGCCTTCCCCCTGGAAGGGGGATGTTCTACTACTGAACTACACCCGCACGCTGCTCGGGGACCGGCCCTGCGGCCTTGCCCCTCGGCGTGCTCCAGACTCTAGCCGATCACCTGGGGTGGAACGCAAGTCGGCTGTTCCGGGGGCTCCGTGCGCGCCGGTCCCGGTCCCCGGCGGCCCGTCAGGAAGCCTCCGCGAAGGCCTCGTAGACCTTCTTGGGGATGCGGCCCCGGGCCGGCACGTCCATCTGGTGCGAGCGCGCCCACGCGCGCACGGCGGCCGGGTCGGGGGCCACGGGGGTGTGGCGGTAGACCTTGCCCGACTTCGAGTGCTTTCGGCCTGCCTCGATGAACGGTTCCAGCGCGGTGCGCAGTTTCTTTGCATTGGCGGGATTCAGGTCGATCTCGTACGACTTCCCGTCCAGGCCGAAGCTGACCGTTTCCGCTGCTTCCCCTCCGTCGATGTCGTCGGAGAGCGTGACCACTACGCGCTGAGCCACGGATATCGGTCCTTTCCTGCGGCACTGCCACGTCCGACATCGCGCCTGACGTGGGGTGATGCCGGCCTTCCGGCTGTTTTGGAGCAATGCTGATTTTCTCGCTATTCCTTTGTACAGCGAGAGGCATTGCATGGTGAAGCCCAGTTAATTCCGTCCGCGTGTCCTTCCGCAATCGGAGGCGGCCGTTTTTTCGTGGATTTTTCCCGCGGTTGTTGCCGCCGATACCGGAACGTGATCCACGTCAACGTATATCTACCCGCGTAGAATTTCAGGACGGGTACGCTGATGGAACCGCCTTCGCACCACACCACCACCGGGAGTGCCAGTGGCACGCGTCGTAGTCGACGTCATGCTCAAGCCCGAGATCCTCGACCCGCAGGGACAGGCGGTGCAGCGTGCACTGCCCCGTCTCGGCTTCGAGGGAATCGCGGACGTCCGTCAGGGAAAGCGTTTCGAGCTCGAGGTCGATGGGCCGGTCGATGACGCCGCCCTCGCCCGCATCAATGAGATGGCCGAATCGTTCCTCGCCAACACCGTCATCGAGGACTTCACCGTGAAGGTGGAGGAGTCGAAGTGACCGCTCGTATCGGAGTCGTCACCTTTCCAGGAACGCTCGACGACAAGGACAGCCTCCGGGCCGTCCGGACCGCGGGCGCCGAGCCGGTCTCGCTGTGGCACCGCGACAAGGACCTCAAGCAGGTCGACGCGGTCGTGCTCGCGGGCGGCTTCTCCTACGGCGACTACCTGCGGGCCGGCGCCATCGCCCGCTTCTCGCCGGTGATGGAGACGATCATCGAGCAGGCGAAGGCCGGCCTGCCGGTCCTCGGTATCTGCAACGGTTTCCAGATCCTCACCGAGGCGCACCTGCTGCCCGGCGGAATGCTGCAGAACAACCACCTGCACTTCATCTGCCGCGAGCAGAAGCTGCGCGTGGAGACGAGCGGGACGGCCTGGACGGCGGACTACACCGCCGGGCAGGAGATCCAGATCCCGCTCAAGAACATGGACGGCCGATACGTCGCCGAGGAGCGCGTGCTCGACGAGCTGGAGGCGGAGGGCCGTGTCGCCTTCCGTTACCTCGACGTCAACCCGAACGGCTCGCTCCGCGACATCGCCGGCATCACCAACGCCGCCGGCAATGTCGTCGGCCTGATGCCGCACCCGGAGCACGCCGTGGAGCCGCTGGTCGGCACGGGACGCACCGACGGCCTCGGATTCTTCACCTCGATCCTGAAGAAGCTGGTCAACGCATGACTCTGGACACCGTCAAGCACGCCTCGGAGACCCCCGAGGCCGGGCAGCCCTGGAAGGAACTCGGCCTCAAGGAGGACGAGTACGCGCGCATCCGGGAGATCCTCGGCCGCCGCCCGACCGGCGCCGAGCTCGCCATGTACAGCGTCATGTGGTCCGAACACTGCTCGTACAAGAGCAGCAAGGTCCACCTGAAGCAGTTCGGCGAGAAGGTCCCCGAGAACGACGCGATGCTCGTCGGCATCGGCGAGAACGCGGGTGTCGTCGACGTCGGCCAGGGTTACGCCGTGACCTTCAAGGTCGAGTCGCACAACCACCCCTCGTACATCGAGCCCTACCAGGGCGCGGCCACGGGTGTCGGCGGCATCGTCCGCGACATCCTCGCCATGGGCGCCCGCCCGGTCGCGGTCGTCGACCCGCTGCGCTTCGGCGCGGCCGACCACCCCGACACCCGGCGCGTACTGCCCGGTGTCGTCGCCGGCATCGGCGGCTACGGCAACTGCCTGGGCCTGCCGAACATCGGCGGCGAGGTCGTCTTCGACAAGTGCTACCAGGGCAACCCGCTGGTCAACGCCGGCTGCATCGGCGTGATGAAGCACGAGGACATCCACCTCGCGAAGGCGAGCGGTCCCGGCAACAAGGTCATCCTGTACGGCGCCCGCACGGGCGGCGACGGCATCGGCGGCGTATCGGTACTCGCCTCCGAGACCTTCGAGTCGACCGGGCCCGCGAAGCGTCCCGCCGTTCAGGTCGGCGACCCCTTCCAGGAGAAGCTCCTCATCGAGTGCACCCTGGAGATCTTCCGCGAGCAGCTCGTCGCGGGCATCCAGGACCTCGGCGGCGCGGGCCTGTCCTGCGCGACCTCCGAGCTGGCCTCGGCCGGTTCCGGCGGTATGCGTGTCGAGCTGGACACTGTTCCGCTGCGCGACTCCTCCCTCTCGCCCGAGGAAATCCTCATGAGCGAGTCGCAGGAGCGCATGTGCGCGATCGTCGAGCCGGACAAGGTCGACCGGTTCATGGAGATCTGCGAGAAGTGGGACGTCATCGCCACCGTCATCGGTGAGGTGACCGACGGCTCGCAGCTGGAGATCTTCTGGCACGGCGAGCAGATCGTCGACGTACCGCCGCGGACCGTGGCCCACGAGGGTCCCGTCTACCACCGGCCGTACGCCCGCCCCGAGTGGCAGGACGCGCTCCAGGCCGACGACGCGAACAAGCTGGCGCGCCCGGCGAACGCGGCGGAGCTGCGCGAGCAGGTGCTGAAGCTGGTCTCGTCGCCGAACCAGGCGTCGAAGTCGTGGATCACCGACCAGTACGACCGCTTCGTGCAGGGCAACACGGTGCTCGCCATGCCCGAGGACGCCGGCATGGTGCGGATCGACGAGAAGACGAACCTGGGCGTCGCCATGGCGACCGACGGCAACGGCCGGTACGCGAAGCTCGACCCGTACACGGGCGCCCAGCTCGCGCTGGCCGAGTCGTACCGCAATGTCGCCGCTTCCGGCGCCAAGCCGCTCGCGATCTCCGACTGCCTGAACTTCGGCTCGCCCGAGGACCCGGACGTCATGTGGCAGTTCGCGGAGGCCACGCGCGGCCTCGCGGACGGCTGCCTCCAGCTCGGTACGCCGGTGACCGGTGGCAACGTCTCGCTCTACAACCAGACCGGCGAGACCGCCATCCACCCGACGCCGGTCGTCGCGGTGCTCGGCGTGATCGACGACGTGACGCGGCGTACGCCGGTCGCGTTCGCGGAAGAGGGCCAGCTCCTCTACCTGCTCGGCGACACGCACGAGGAACTGGGCGGCTCCGCCTGGTCGCAGGTGATCCACGACCACCTCGGCGGCATGCCGCCGAAGGTCGACCTGGACCGGGAGAAGCTGCTCGGCGAGATCATGATCTCGGCCTCGCGCGACGGAATGATCGACGCGGCGCACGACCTGAGCGACGGCGGCCTGATCCAGGCGGTCACCGAGTCCTGCCTGCGGGGCGGGAAGGGTGCGCGGCTGGTCGTGCCGGAGGGGCTCGACGCGTTCGTGTTCCTCTTCTCGGAGTCGGCGGGGCGCGCGGTCGTGTCCGTGCCGCGCAGCGAGGAGCTCCGCTTCAACGACATGTGCGGGGCGCGGGGCCTGCCCGTGACCCGGATCGGTGTCGTGGACGGCGAGGAGATCGAGGTGCAGGGCGAGTTCAGCATCCCGCTGAGCGAGCTGCGCACGGCGCACGAGGCGACGCTGCCGGGCCTCTTCGCCTGACGTGTCCCGGAGCCATCACCCGGTCCCGGCCAGTTACTGGCCGGGACCGGGTTTTTCTCACGGCAGGGCCGCTGCTGGTCCGCGCCGCACAAGACCCGTTGTCGTACCCACGCGTTAATCTCGGGGGCATGTCATCCGCTGCCCAGAAGCGTCCGCGCCCCCGCCCGCGTCGTTACGACGCCGGCAAGATCCGCGCCTCCGTCCTGGCACAGTTCGGCAACGCGGAAGAGGCGGTACGGGAGCTGACGCCCGCGCAGCTTGCCCTCCCCACCCACCTGGGGGACTGGACCGTCCGGGAGCTGGCCGCGCACATCTCCATGGGGGTCGGCGCGGTCGTCGGCTGTCTCGAACAGCCCGCCCCGCCCCGGCAGGAAGTCCCGCTACTGGACTGGCCGTTCGCCACGGCAGAGCGCGCCGCGCAGATCTCCGACGACACGAAGTCGATCGCCGGCTCCGCCCCCGACCTCGCCGCGCGGTACGAGCGGACCCGCGCCCGGCTCGCCGAGCTGCTGCCCGCCGTCCCCGACGACCGGCTTGTCGCGACCCGGGTCGGTGCCATGCGCCTCGACGACTTCCTCGTCACCCGTACCGTCGAACTCGTCGTCCACACGGACGACTTGAACCGCGCCGCCGGCCTTGCCGTCCCGTACGACCGGCAGGCCCTCGCCGCCTGCACCCGTCTCCTCGCCGACGCCCTCGCGGTGAAGGCGCCCGGGGGTTCCGTCGAGGTGCGCGTCCCGCCGTACGCCGTCGTGCAGTGCGTGGAAGGGCCCCGCCACACCCGCGGCACGCCGCCCAACGTCGTCGAGACCGACCCGCTCACCTGGATCCGCCTCGCCACGGGGCGTACGGACTGGGACGCGGCCGTCGGCGACGCGAAGGTCAGTGCCGGCGGCGAGCGGGCGCACCTGGCGGGGTTGTTGCCGATCCTCGGCTAGCCAGTTGTTGATCATGTAGTGTTGCCGACGCCAAAGCAGGACGTACGCACCAAGGAGGTGAGACCCATTACCGCTGTATCAGGTCGGGTGCTCTCCTCTCGCGACCGCGCGGTCCGCCGGGCATAGGGGACCGAGGGAGCGCCCATCGGCGTCCCGAAAGGTTTCCCCATGTCGCTCTCCCCTTCGCTTTCCCCCTCCGTCGTCACCAGGCTCCGGGCCGCCGGCTGTGTATTCGCCGAGGACGAGGCGCAATTGCTGCTCTCCACCGCCTCTGGACCCGCCCACCTCCGCGCCATGGTGGACCGCCGCGTCGCCGGTCTGCCCCTCGAACACGTACTCGGCTGGGCCGAGTTCAGCGGCCGTCGCATCGCCGTGGACCCCGGGGTCTTCGTCCCGCGCCGCCGCACGGAGTTCCTCGTCGAGCAGGCCGTGGCCCTCGCCCCTTCGCCGGCCGTCGTCGTCGACCTGTGCTGCGGGTCCGGCGCGCTCGGCGCGGCGCTGGCCGCGTCCCTGGACCAAGTGGAGCTGTACGCCGCCGACGTGGATCCCGCCGCCGTGCGGTGTGCCCGGCGCAACGTCACCGCGTTCGGCGGGCAGGTCTACGATGGCGACCTCTACGCGCCGCTGCCGGCCGCCGCGCTGCGGGGGCGGGTCGACGTACTGCTGGCGAATGTGCCGTACGTACCGACCGACGAGATAGAGCTGCTGCCCCCGGAGGCCCGCATCCACGAGGCGCGGGTCGCTCTCGACGGAGGGGCGGACGGGCTCGACGTACTGCGGCGGGTGACGGCCCAAGCGGCGCGGTGGCTGGCGCCGGGCGGCCATCTGCTGTTCGAGACCAGCGAGCGCCAGGCGTCGCGTGCGGTCGAAGCCGTCGCACGCGGCGGAATGGTCCCGCGGGTCGTCACGTCCGAAGAGCTGTACGCCACCGTCGTCATCGGAAGGAAGGGTGCGTGAGGGAGGGGAGGTGGAACCAGAAACCCCACTCGTTCCGTCCCATCGCCATGGATACGTCGCGCACCCGCATCTCCGGCCCCCTCACCGGCACCGTCACCGTTCTGGCCCTCCTGACCCTGGCCGCCTGCGGCACGGAATCGGGCTCGGGCGCCGGAAACGACGGCACCGTAAAGCCGGACATCCAGGTTTCCGGCATCGACTGGACCGTCGACAGCGTGACCGTCGACGGGAAGAAGATGCCGGCGCCCGAGAAGGCCACCGTCCGGATCGACGACAAGGGCCGGGCCAAGGGCAACACAGGCTGCAATCACTTCGGCGCCGATGTGACGGTCAAGGGCGACACGGTCACCGTGGGGTCCGGCCACACCACCGAGATCGGCTGCCCGAAGAACGTCGCGAAGTTCGAGCAGCACCTGCAGCGCACCTTCACCGGTGAGCTCAAGGCCAAGGTCTCGGACGACCGGCTGACCCTGACCACGGCCGACGGCGACTCCATCGCCCTGTCCGAGACGAAGCCCGAGCCTGCCGCGCGGCTCCTCGGCACCGAGTGGCGTGTGGAGTCGCTGCGGGACGGCGACACCGCGACCTCGCTGCCCGGGGACGCGGCGGGCAAGGCGAAGCTGATCTTCGGCGAGGACGGGTCCGTGGGCGGACACCTGGGCTGCAACAACGTCTCGGGCAAGGCGAAGGTCTCCGGCTCCACCCTCACCTTCTCCAAGATCGCCACGACCCGGAAGCTGTGCACGCCGCCGGTGATGGACGCCGAGCGGGCGCTGCTCAAGGTCCTCGACGGCAAGACGTCCTACGAGATCCGTGAGCGCGCCCTGTCCCTCACCGCGGCGGACGGCAAGGGACTGGACGCGGTCGCACTCGCCAAGTAGACCGCCGGCCGGTTACGCGCGACGGCGGCGCAGCGCGAACAGGGCCGCGCCGCCCAGTGCGAGCGCCGCCGCACCGCCGACGGCCAGCGGCACGGTGGCCGGGTCGCCACCGGTCTCGGCCAGCACCCGGCCGCCTTCGTGGGGACGTACGCCGGACCGCCGGTCCAGGGGCGAGGCCGACGCGGCGGCGGCCCTCGCCTGCGCCGCGGCAGCCTTCGGCCCCGCTGCCGCGGCCTTCGGCGCCTCGGGAGCCGGAGCCTGAGCAGGCGCCGGGTCCGGACCCGGGTCCGGCGCTTGCGCCCTACCTCCGGGTGCCGCCGCCCGGGCGCCCAGGGCGACGGCGACCGTGGCCTCCGCCCTGTCCGAGGCCACGACCTTCACCGACACCTTCCGCGCGGTGTCGGTCAGCTCGGTACCGGTCTTGACCGCGTCCGCGTCCGGCGCCTTCCTGTCACCCGGGGTCGGGTCGATCAGCGCCGACCGCGTGTAGTCGCCCCCGGAGACCCGGTAGGCGTGGACGCCCCGGACCGCGCCGTCGAGCGATCCCGCCTGCGCCCGCAACTCGACGACGATCTTGTCCTGGCCGCCGAGCGGGATGCGCAGCGCGCGGGCACCGCTGCCCGCACCGTTCAGCGGGCGCAGCCGGTATGTGCCGGACGCCGTGACATCGGCCAGTTCGTCACCCGTCAGCCATTTGTTGTGGATCAGCTCGGGCGACGACAGGCCGGCCGCCGAACCACCACTGCCCATCACGGACGTATCGCTGGTGCCGTCCTCCTTGCAGCCCGCACCCAGGTCCCCGGCCGGACACCGCAGCCGCATCTGGTGGTGGTAGCCGAGGTTGTGGCCGAACTCGTGGACCAGCGCGTCGGCCGTGAAGTGCTCGTTCGGCATCCAGGTCTTGCCGCCGCCGACCGTGCCGAGGCCGGCGTAGCCGCACTTGGCCTTCTCGTTCGGGAAGACGATCGAGACGTGGTGGTACGCCTTCGCCCCGACCCCCTGCACGGCCAGCGCCTTCTGCGCCTCGTCCGCGATCCGGCCGCTGTCGCAGGCGGCGGCCATGGGCAGGGTGAGCGGCCCGATCACCCGGTCCGCACCGGCGGGCGCGAAGGTGGTCCTGCCCCGGGTGATCTCGTCGTAGTACGAGGTCAGCGAACCGCTCTTCCCGTAGTAGGTGGACTCCAGGGTCGCCTCCAGCCTGGCCGCCCCGGTGAACGCGCTGTCGCTGAAGTCGACCATCACCACCTGCACGGTGCGCCGGTCGGCGGGCGCCGCCTCGACGGCGTACCCGGCGGAGAGCGCCGCCGAGGCGAGTACGACGCCACCGGCGAGGGCCGACAGACGGACTCGGGAGGTCGACTGCATGTGGGGGTTCCTTCCGTCGCGAACGAAAACCGTGAGGGAGGAGATCGTGATCACGCGCGGCACGCGCCAAACCGCGAATCCCCCCTCACGCCCCCGGCGCGCAGCTTCTCGTCGTGCGAGGTCACAGGGCCTTCAGTGATGAAGGGCACACCGACCCGGCCTCTGGCGGCACGGTTCAGCGCCCGGCCGGGGCCGGGTCGGGGCAGAGACCGGCCACGGAGGGGCCGCACGAGGGGGAGGGAGGGGGGAGCTGTGGGCGCTGGGGGAAACGCGCCTGCGCGCAGCGACAGACTGCGCTCGCGACACGGACCAGGTCGACGTGGCGGCGCGCCACAAGCCTGACCGAGTAGTCACCGAGGGGCTGCGGGAGGCCGGAGCGTGACGGAGGCACCGCACACCTGTCAAGCCCGGGTGCCGGAGACCGGCAGCGGCTCGCATCCCCAATTCGGACCAGTGGTCGATCTCGCCTACACTCGGTGGCGTGCCTCGTGGTGATGGACGACTCAACCACGACCTGCTCCCCGGTGAGAAAGGCCCCCAGGACGCTTGCGGCGTCTTCGGTGTCTGGGCTCCCGGCGAAGAGGTCGCCAAGCTCACCTATTTCGGACTGTATGCCCTGCAGCACCGTGGACAGGAGTCCGCGGGCATCGCAGTGAGCAACGGGTCCCAGATCCTGGTCTTCAAGGACATGGGACTGGTCTCGCAAGTCTTCGACGAAACTTCCCTCGGCTCCCTCCAGGGCCACATCGCGGTGGGCCATGCCCGTTACTCCACCACCGGAGCCTCGGTGTGGGAGAACGCGCAGCCGACGTTCCGTGCGACCGCGCACGGATCGATCGCGCTGGGTCACAACGGCAACCTGGTCAACACGGCGCAGCTCGCCGAGATGGTCGCCGACCTGCCCAAGGAGAACGGCCGCGCGACCCAGGTCGCCGCGACCAACGACACCGACCTGGTCACAGCTCTGCTGGCCGGCCAGACGGACGACGACGGCAAGCCGCTGACGATCGAGGAAGCCGCCGCAAAGGTTCTTCCCGAGGTCATGGGCGCCTTCTCTCTCGTCTTCATGGACGAGGGCACCCTCTACGCCGCCCGTGACCCGCAGGGCATCCGCCCGCTGGTCCTCGGCCGGCTCGAGCGCGGCTGGGTGGTGGCCTCCGAGTCCGCCGCCCTGGACATCTGCGGCGCCGCGTACGTCCGTGAGGTCGAGCCGGGCGAGATGCTCGCCATCGACGAGAACGGTCTGCGCACCTCCCGATTCGCGGAAGCGAAGCCCAAGGGCTGTGTCTTCGAGTACGTCTACCTGGCGCGCCCGGACACCGACATCGCCGGCCGGAACGTCTACCTCTCGCGCGTGGAGATGGGCCGCAGGCTGGCCAAGGAAGCCCCGGCCGAAGCCGATCTGGTGATAGCGACGCCCGAGTCCGGCACCCCCGCCGCCATCGGCTACGCGGAGGCCAGCGGAATTCCGTACGGCTCGGGCCTCGTCAAGAACGCGTACGTCGGCCGGACCTTCATCCAGCCGTCGCAGACGATCCGCCAGCTCGGTATCCGCCTGAAGCTCAACCCGCTCAAGGAAGTCATCCGCGGCAAGCGCCTGGTGGTCGTCGACGACTCGATCGTCCGCGGCAACACCCAGCGCGCCCTGGTCAAGATGCTCCGCGAGGCCGGCGCCGCCGAGATCCACATCCGGATCTCCTCCCCGCCGGTGAAGTGGCCCTGCTTCTTCGGCATCGACTTCGCGACCCGCGCGGAGCTCATCGCCAACGGCATGACGATCGAAGAGATCGGCACCTCGCTGGGCGCCGACTCGCTCTCGTACATCTCCATCGACGGGATGATCGAGTCGACCACCATCCCCAAGGGGAACCTGTGCCGCGCCTGCTTCGACGGCGAGTACCCGATGGAGCTCCCGGACCCCGAGCTGCTCGGTAAGCAGCTTCTGGAGACCGAGCTCGCGGCCGGCCCGGCGAACGCCGCGGCCGAGGCGCTCCGTCGCCCGTAACGCCCCCGTTCCACGACACGAAAGTTCCCAGCAATGTCTGCTGAATCTTCTGGGCGTGCTCCGCACGCGGGCACTGGTGCCAGCTACGCGTCCGCGGGCGTCGACATCGAAGCAGGCGACCGCGCCGTTGAGCTGATGAAGGAGTGGGTGAAGAAGACCAAGCGCCCCGAGGTCCTGGGCGGCCTGGGCGGTTTCGCCGGTCTCTTCGACGCCTCCGCGCTCAAGCGCTACGAGCGTCCGCTGCTCGCTTCCGCCACCGACGGTGTCGGTACGAAGGTCGACCTCGCCCGGAAGATGGGCGTGTACGACACGATCGGCCACGACCTCGTCGGCATGGTCGTCGACGACCTGGTCGTCTGTGGCGCCGAGCCGCTCTTCATGACCGACTACATCTGTGTCGGCAAGGTGCATCCCGAGCGTGTCGCGGCCATCGTCAAGGGCATCGCCGAGGGCTGTGTCCTCGCGGGCTGTGCCCTGGTCGGTGGCGAGACGGCCGAGCACCCCGGCCTGCTGGGCGAGGACGACTTCGACGTCGCCGGCGCCGGTACGGGCGTGGTGGAGTACGACCGGCTGCTGGGCGCGGACCGTATCCGTAAGGGTGACGCGGTGATCGCCATGGCGTCCTCCGGTCTTCACTCGAACGGGTACTCGCTGGTGCGCCACGTGGTCTTCGACCGCGCCGGCTGGTCGCTGGACCGCGAGGTCGAGGAGTTCGGCCGTACGCTCGGCGAGGAGCTCCTGGAGCCCACCAAGATCTACTCGCTGGACTGCCTGGCCCTCACCCGCACCGCCGAGGTGCACGCTTTCAGCCACATCACGGGCGGCGGGCTTGCGAACAACCTGGCCCGCGTGATCCCGGACGGCCTGCACGCGACGGTCGACCGCTCCACCTGGACCCCCGGCGCGGTCTTCGATCTGGTCGGCAAGGCCGGTCAGGTCGAGCGGCTCGAATTGGAGAAGACCCTCAACATGGGCGTCGGCATGATGGCCGTCGTCCCCGAGGAGTCGGTGAACGTGGCCCTGGAAACCCTCGCCGACCGCGGCGTGGACGCCTGGGTGGCCGGAGAGATCACCGAGCGCGGCGACCACGCCACGGGCGCGACGCTTACGGGCGACTACGCCAAGTAGTCGCCGGGGGTAGCACAGAACCCGGTCCGGGGCCGAGGCCCCAGGACCGGGTCAGTGTGTAATGCCTGTTCGAGGTGTACGGACGTCAAGCGCCGCGACGATGTGCCGAAGGACCGGACTCTTCGTCCTCGTCCCCGTCATCGTTGTACTGAGCCGCGTACTGTGCGTACGGGTCGTCTTCCTCGTCGTCGTCCTCGAACGGCTCGCCATTAGGCGGCTGTTGCGAAGTCGAAGCGCCCAGCTCGTTGGCCAGACGCGACAGGTCAGTCCCGCCGCTGCTGTACTTCAGCTGGCGGGCGACCTTAGTCTGCTTGGCCTTTGCCCGGCCGCGCCCCATGGCTCGACCCCCTCGGTGACGGGGCTCGACGGCCCCAGAGTCTTGACACGCGTTCATGGTTCGGAACGGGCTCCCCTTGGAGAGACCGGTCCGTAGGGCATCAACGGTACCTGCTTCCGCGGCCATACGGTACGCCGCCCGCATGCAACGCCTCGGCACAGAACCTGCGAGGAGCCCCGTCCTCGCTGGTCAACTGCGATTTTAACCTCTTCCCGAGGGTCGACCCGCCGACGGGGGTGAGTCATGTCTCGTCATGTCTCACCGGCGGCGGGCCGACCCCGTCCGGAGAGTCCTCGGGGTCAGCTCCGGCGCGCCTCGGCCATCCTCTGCTCGGCGATCCTGTCGGCCGCCGCGGCCGGCGGAATACCGTCCGTCTTCGCACGTGCGAATATTGCCAGCGTGGTGTCGAAGATCTTCGCGGCCTGGGCCTTGCACCGGTCGAAGTCGAAGCCGCGCAGCTCGTCGGCGACCTGGATCACTCCGCCGGCGTTCACCACGTAGTCGGGCGCGTAGAGGATCCCGCGGTCGGCGAGGTCCTTCTCGACGCCCGGGTGGGCGAGCTGGTTGTTGGCCGCGCCGCACACCACCTTCGCCGTGAGCGCCGGGACGCTCTCGTCGTTCAGTGCGCCGCCGAGGGCGCAGGGGGCGTAGATATCGAGGCCCTCCACGCCGATCAGCGTCCTGGTGTTGGTGACGACCGTCACCTGCGGGTGGCGGTCGGTGATGCGGCGTACCGACTCCTCCCGCACGTCCGTGATCACGACCTCGGCTCCGTCCGCGAGGAGGTGCTCGACGAGGTGGTGGCCGACCTTGCCTACCCCCGCGATGCCGACCTTGCGGCCGCGCAGCGTCGGGTCGCCCCACAGGTGCTGGGCCGAGGCCCGCATGCCCTGGAAGACACCGAAGGCGGTCAGCACGGACGAGTCGCCCGCGCCGCCGTTCTCCGGGGAGCGGCCGGTGGCCCAGCGGGTCTCGCGCGCGACGACGTCCATGTCGGCGACGTACGTGCCGACGTCGCAGGCGGTCACGTAGCGGCCGCCGAGGGAGTCCACGAACCGGCCGTACGCGAGCAGCAGTTCCTCGCTCTTGAGCGTCTCGGGGTCACCGATGATCACGGCCTTGCCGCCGCCGTGGTCGAGTCCGGCCATGGCGTTCTTGTACGACATGCCGCGCGCGAGGTTCAGCGCGTCGGCGACGGCCTCTTCCTCGCTCGCATACGGGTAGAAGCGGGTGCCGCCGAGGGCCGGGCCCAGGGCGGTGGAGTGGATGGCGATGACGGCCTTGAGGCCGGAGGCACGGTCCTGGCACAGCACGACTTGCTCGTGGCCGCCCTGTTCCGATCGGAACAGGGTGTGCAGGACGCCGTCGGTTGCGTCGGTCACGGTGGTGACTCCCAAGTACGAGGCGGCTTTGCCCTCCTGCGGGTGGGGAGGGCCGGTGGGCAAGAGAGTAAGACCTGGCGGGCCGCGTGCGTGCGGCAGTGCCTGGGATCACCCCCTGGCGGAGTACGCGTGGGACGATTTCCCTCCGGTTTCCTTCCGGTTCTTTGAGGTTCTTTCCGGTCCGAGTGAGGAGCAGGCGTGGCCCAGGAGTCCTCGGTGATCGTCCCGTACGTCTCCTATTTGCGGGTGTATGAACCGCTGGCGGCCTTCCCCGAGCCCGAACGCGGTCACTGGACGCAGTACGCCAAGCGCGAGCGGCTGCCCACCGCCCAGGACGAACTGAGGCGCTCCCTGGCGGACTTGCTGGCGACTCCGCCCGTCCCGGTGCCGGTGCACGAGAGCGGCGACGCGTTCGTGACCGAAGTCGACGGGGTCGTGTGCGTTTGTCCATGGCGTACGCGGCTGCGCGGGTGGCTGGCGCTCGTGGAGCTGCCCGACCTGCTCCCGGAGCCGCTGCTGGACGCCGCGCTGCCGCCGCTGGTGCGCCGGCAGGCGGCCGCGGACTACGAGCGCTGGCTGGAGCGCAACCCGGACGCGCGTCCGTGGATCAGGAGCTCGGCGTGGCACGTGCCGGTGCGCTGGTTCGCGCTCTTCGCGGGCGAGGAGCGGGAGTACGCGAAGGCAGAGGGCGAGGCGCCGCCCGTACTGCGCTACCGGACGCCGATGGCCCAGGCGCGGCGGCGGGTGGCGCGGGCGCTCAAGGCGCTGCGGGAGCATCTCGACGAAGAGGCCGGGGGGCCGCTCGTCGACGGCCTGGTGGATGTGGGGCGCTGGCTGGAGGAATTCCACCCCCGGTCACTGGTCGAGCTCGATTACGGCGGCCTGGCACATGTACTCCCGCAGGAGCACCTGGCCGCGGATCTCTCCGCCGCGGACGTGGCCGAGGGGATCGCGGCGCTGCGCGCCGGGGACGGCGCGGCGGCCGGTGAGGCGTACGGACGGCTCACGGAACGGTGGCGGGTGGTGCGCGAGCGCCAGTTCGCGAACTGACGGCAGTCGGGCGGCTCCTGGCGGCCGGGACGTAGGTCCTGATCCGGGCCTTTGCCTCAAGCGTGACGGACAGCACTAAGCGGGCTCTTGCGCCCATCGCCTATCCTCATGCCAAAATAGGACAAGGAGTCCGGTGAGGGCTCCTTCCGTCCAACTAAGGGCGGATTAGCTCGGTATTGCGCGCTATGGGGGGTCTGATGGCTCCTGATCGCTCTGTGACTGATCGTCACTGTGACGTGACTGTCCGCTATGGCATGGTCCATCGGCTTCGTCGCTGATGAACACCTGGGAGGGCAATTCCATCGGTTTGGCCGACGTGGCTGGACGGATGGTGTAGTTGTAGTGCCGAGGACAAGCCGTTCGTCCTATAACCGACTCGGCCCGCGTCCGCCATTTCGGGCAACGCGGGTCAAGGTGCAGAATTTAGAGGAAAGAACCGTGATGGTTCGGTTCTCCCGAGGAGGCCGCTCATGACCGCTCGCACCCCTGACGCCGAGCCGCTGCTGACCCCGGCTGAGGTTGCCACGATGTTCCGCGTGGACCCGAAGACGGTCACGCGCTGGGCCAAGGCAGGCAAGCTCACGTCCATCCGCACACTTGGTGGACACCGGCGTTACCGCGAGGCAGAGGTCCGCGCACTGCTTGCGGGTATTCCGCAACAGCGCAGCGAGGCCTGAACAACCGCATAACCCCGCTTTACCGGGCATTCCTCCGGGTCCCCCAACCTGGACGCCCACCTGAGCACCACACGACAGGCGTCTGCCCCAACAGGCGCCACATCCATGCATGACGGGTGCGTCGTTGATCGCGCTGGACTCCGCCGGGTCCAGCGCGATCTTTTTTGTGCCCGTTCCCGGGTACCCGTCCAGCCCTCTCCCAACCCCACTCTCGACCCCTCTGACCTGCGGGACGCCGGCTTTTCGGGGGGCCTGTGACGGCCCCTCCGAAGGGGTGCAATTGCACATATTAAATTGACCGGTTGTAGGGAGGGTGTAAGTCCACCGGTTCCCAAAACTCGTTGGGTGACACCCGTCACATGACGCAACTCTTGTGTATTTCAGGGCTGCCAGCGATAGCGGCAGTGCGTCACGACGCCGGCGGGCTCTCGTTCTCTTCGGGCTCCGGCGCCTGACGAGGCTCCGGCTCGGGCTCCATGGCGAGCCGCAGGAGCCGATGGCAGATGGGACAGTGCCGTGTCACGTGGCGATAGCCCGTCGAGGCCGCCAGATGGGCACGTAGCAGCGCGCGCGTCTCGTGCCTGGCCGTTGATGCCGCCATGCGTCACCTCCCCGGTGCGGGCCCCCCGATGCCCTGATGCCTGGGTACCGGTGGCAGATGACGCCGTCAAGACGCAAGAAGGCCCGGATCCTTGCGGATCCGGGCCTTCTGCTACTTCGTATCGAGCGGTCCTGACGGGATTTGAACCCGCGGCCTCCACCTTGACAGGGTGGCGAGCACTCCAAACTGCTCCACAGGACCTTGCTTGCCGCGCCGTACTGCGTTGCGCTGCGAAGACAGACTGTACAGCAGGTCAGGGGGTGCGTGCGAACTCACTCAAGGCGACGGAGGAGTTACGGCGCCGCCGCGTCGATCGCCTTCACGATCCGCTTGTCCGAGACCGGCTGGGCCGTCCCCAGGGCGTGCGCGAAGTAGCTCACCCGCAGCTCCTCGATCATCCAGCGGATGTCGAGCACTTCCTGCGGCACCGGCCTGCCCTGCGGCAACTGCTCCAGCAGCCAGGCGTACTCGTCCTGCATCTCGTGGACCTTCTCCATGCGCGTGGTGTCGCGCTGGACGGCCGTGGGCATCTGCTGGAGCCTGCGGTCTGCCGCGACGAGATAGCGCATCAGATCGGGCAGCCGGCGCAGCCCCGTCTTCGTCACGAAGCCGGGCGGCACGAGAACCGCCAGCTGGTCGCGTACGTCAGCGAGGTTGTTGATCAGGGCCAGGCTGTTCGTGGCCTTCAGGCGGCGCTCGCAGGCCTGCCAGGCGGCGAGGATCTGCTGGACCTGGTTCACCGTGCGCACGGTCGCGTCCACGAGGTCGGCGCGGACCTTGTCGTACAGCTTCCGGAACGATTCCTCGTCCCAGGCCGGGCCGCCGTGGTCCGCGATCAGCTTGTCGGCGGCAGCGGTGGCGCAGTCGTCGAAGAGCGCCTGGATCGATCCGTGCGGATTGCGCGAAAGAGCCAGTTTCTGCTGATTGCTGAGCTTGTCCGAGGCGAACTTCGCCGGATTGACCGGGATGTTCAGCAGGATGAGCCGGCGCGTGCCCCGCCACATCGCCTGCTGCTGCTCGGCCTCCGTGTCGAAGAGCCGTACGGCGACGCTCTCACCCTGGTCCACGAGGGCCGGGTACGCCCGGACGGGCTGCCCCGCCCTGCGGGTCTCGAATACGCGGCCGAGCGTGCCGATGGTCCAGTCCGTGAGGCCCGTACGTTCGACGGACTCACCCGCGGGGCCGGCGGTGGCCGCGGCGGCCTTGGAGAGCGCCTGACGGGCCTTGGGGCGCAGCGTGAGCCGCAGTGCCTCCAGGTCCTTGTCCTCGGCGAGGTTCTTGCGGCGCTCGTCGACGATCCGGAATGTGATCTTCAAGTGATCCGGGACGCGGGAGAGGTCGAAGTCGTTCGCCTCGACCGGGACGCCGACCATCCGCTTCAGCTCGCGGGCGAGCGTGAGCGGCAGCGGCTCCTGCTGCGACACCGGGTGGCCGGCGGCCGACGGCACGGTCCGCTCCAGGAACTTCCGCGCGTAGTCCGGGGCCGGGACGTAGTGCCGGCGGATCGCCTTCGGGAGGGAGCGGATCAGCTCGGTGACCACTTCCTCGCGCAGGCCGGGGATCTGCCAGTCGAAGCCCTCGGACGTGACCTGGTTGAGCACCTGGAGGGGGATGTGGACGGTCACACCGTCCGCGTCCGCGCCCGGCTCGAACTGGTACGTCACCCGGAACTTGAGCTTTCCCTGCCGCCAGGAGTCCGGATAGTCGTCCTTCGTGACCGCCCCGGCCTTCTCGTTGATGAGCATCTCGCGCTCGAAATCGAGAAGTTCGGGCTCGTCCCGCTTCTTGTGCTTCCACCACGAGTCGAAGTGCGCGCCCGAGACGACGTGTTCGGGGATGCGCTTGTCGTAGAAGTCGAAGAGCGTCTCGTCGTCCACGAGGATGTCGCGGCGGCGGGCGCGGTGCTCCAGCTCCTCGACCTCGGTGAGCAGCTTGCGGTTGTCGGCGTAGAACTTGTGGTGCGTACGCCAGTCACCCTCGACCAGTGCGTTGCGAATGAAAAGATCGCGGCTGGTCTCCGCGTCGATCCGGCCGTAGTTGACCTTGCGCTGGGCGACGATCGGTACGCCGTACAGCGTGACCCTCTCGTACGCCATGACGGCGGCCTGGTCCTTCTCCCAGTGCGGCTCGCTGTACGTGCGCTTGAGGAGGTGCTGGGCGAGCGGCTCGATCCACTCCGGCTCGATCCGCGCGTTGACCCGCGCCCACAGGCGTGACGTTTCGACCAGCTCGGCGGACATGATGAAGCGGGGCTGCTTCTTGAACAGCGCCGAACCGGGGAAGATCGCGAACTTGGCGCTGCGGGCTCCGAGGTACTCGTTCTTCTCGGTGTCCTTCAGCCCGATGTGGGAGAGCAGGCCGGCCAGCAGCGACTGGTGCACGGACAGCTCGGGGGCGTCGTCCTCGTTGACGTGTATCCCCATCTGCTTCGCGACCGAGCGCAGTTGGGTGTAGATGTCCTGCCATTCGCGAATGCGCAGGAAGTTGAGGTACTCCGACTTGCACATCCGGCGGAAGCTGGAGGAGCCGCGCTCCTTCTGCTGCTCGCGGACGTACCGCCAGAGATTGAGGAAGGCGAGGAAGTCGGACGTCTCGTCCTTGAAACGGGCGTGCTGCTGGTCGGCCTGCTGCTGCTTCTCGGACGGCCGCTCGCGAGGGTCCTGGATGGAGAGCGCGGAGGCGATCACCATCACCTCGCGTACGCAGCCGTTCTTGTCGGCTTCCAGGACCATGCGGGCCAGGCGGGGGTCGACGGGCAGCTGGGCGAGCTTGCGCCCCTGGTCCGTGAGCCGCTTCTTCGGATCCTTCTCGGCCGGATCCAGCGCGCCGAGCTCCTGGAGGAGCTGGACGCCGTCGCGGATGTTGCGGTGGTCCGGCGGATCGATGAAGGGGAACTTCTCGATCTCCCCGAGGCCGGCGGCGGTCATCTGGAGGATGACGGAGGCGAGATTCGTGCGGAGGATCTCGGCGTCGGTGAACTCGGGGCGGGTGAGGAAGTCGTCCTCGGCGTACAGCCGGATGCAGATGCCGTCGGACGTACGACCGCAACGGCCCTTGCGCTGGTTGGCGCTGGCCTGGCTGATCCGCTCGATCGGCAGGCGCTGGACCTTGGTGCGGTGGCTGTAGCGGGAGATGCGCGCGGTGCCCGGGTCGATCACGTACTTGATGCCGGGGACGGTGAGCGAGGTTTCCGCGACGTTGGTGGCGAGAACGATCCGGCGGCCGGTGTGGCGCTGGAAGACGCGGTGCTGCTCGGCGTGCGAGAGGCGGGCGTAGAGGGGGAGGACCTCGGTGTGGCGGAGGTTCTTCTTGTTGAGCGCGTCGGCGGTGTCGCGGATCTCGCGCTCGCCGGAGAGGAAGACGAGGATGTCGCCCGGGCCCTCGGCCTGGAGCTCGTCGACCGCGTCGGCGATGGCGGTGATCTGGTCGCGGTCGGAGTCGTCGCTGTCGTCCTCGAGGAGCGGCCGGTACCGGACCTCCACGGGGTACGTCCGGCCGCTGACCTCGACGATGGGCGCGCTCGGCTGCGCTCGGCCTTCGCTGCCATCGATTCCTACGGAGGCGAAACCGCCGAAGTGGCGGGCGAAGCGCTCCGGGTCGATGGTCGCGGAGGTGATGACGACCTTGAGGTCCGGGCGCCTGGGCAGCAGCTGGGCGAGGTAGCCGAGGAGGAAGTCGATGTTGAGCGACCGCTCGTGGGCCTCGTCGATGATGATCGTGTCGTACGCGCGCAGCTCGCGGTCCGTCTGGATCTCGGCGAGCAGGATGCCGTCCGTCATGAGCTTGACGAAGGTCGCGTCCGGGTTGACCTGATCCGTGAACCGGACCTTCCAGCCGACCGCCTCGCCGAGCGGCGTCTTCAGCTCGTCCGCGATGCGTTCGGCGACGGTACGGGCGGCGATGCGGCGGGGTTGTGTGTGGCCGATCATGCCCTTCACACCACGGCCGAGCTCCATGCAGATCTTGGGGATCTGCGTCGTCTTGCCGGAGCCGGTCTCGCCCGCGACGATCACGACCTGGTGATCGCGTATCGCTGCGGCGATGTCGTCCTTGCGCTGGCTGACCGGCAACGACTCCGGATACGTGATCTCGGGCATCCGGGCAGCACGCTGCGCCAGCCGGGCGGCGGACTTCTCGGCCTCGGCGGCGATTTCGTCCAGTACGGCCTGGCGGGCCTCGGGCTTGCGGATGCGACGGGCGCCGTCGAGACGGCGGCCGAGCCGGTGGGCGTCGCGGAGCGGCAGCCCTCCGAGCACGGTCTGGAGGTCGGCGAAGGAAGTAGACATACCTGATTCAGGATCTCACCCGCCGGTCAGGACTGGCGAACCGATTTCGGCCGGGGCGGCGGTGGGGCCGGGTGCGCGGCAGCCTTTACGCTGGGCGGGACGTTCCCCGGACAGGAGATCGAAAGCCGATGCCCCAGGTCAGCCGCCCGTGCCGCGTGCTCCTGGGCATGCTGGTCGCGGTCGCGGTCGCGGTCGCGGTCACGATTGCGGCCGCCGTGCCGCTGCCCGTTACGGGCACGGGCCCGGGCGCCGGGGGCGGGCCGCCCGCCGCTGAAGCCGCGGCCGTGAGCGCGGCGACGACGCCGACGGCGGTCGCATCCGCCTCCACGGAGACCCCTGAGCCGGGCTGCCGGGAGCGGCACCGGGACGGCGTGGGGACCGAGCCCGTGGCACCCCCGCGCGGCGGGGCGGCGTACGAGCTGCTGCCCGCCCTCTTCGACTCCGGGGCCTCGGCGGACTCGTGGGGCGCCGACTGCGTCACCCCGCACTTCGCGCCCGGCCACCGGCCACCGCCGCTGGACCCGCCGACGCCCATGGACCTCTCGGTCATGCGGGTCTAGACCGTCGCGCCCGCGGCGGGCTTGTCTTCGTCCCCCGCCCCTCCGCTGTGACCCCGCGCGGCTCCGCCGCGTGACCCCGGGCCCCGGACGCCCGGCGGGCGTGTCCCCAGTCACCGGCCGGACCAGCCATGGCTGGGTGGATCCGCCGCGTCGGCAGCGCGGCCACGGTTACGCGAAGCGGCGGGCAGGGGAAACAGCTTCGCCCGGCCACCCGCGCCCACGTCCGCGTCCCGCACTTCCCTTCAGGAGTACCGAACACCCATGACCTCCTCCCGTACCTCCCGCACCAAGCCCGTCGCCATCGGGGCGGCCGTCGCCGCGGCGGCCGTCCTGCTCGGCGTCGTCTCGTACACCGCCACCAAGCCCGGCGAGGCCCGCGACGCCTCCGCCGCCGAGGTCTCCGCCGATCCGACGGCCGGTGTCTACCCGGAGCTCGCGAAGCTCGCCCGGCGCGACGCCGGGGACCCGCTCGCGCAGGGCCGGGCGGACGCACCCGTGGTGATGATCGAGTACGCCGACTTCAAGTGCGGCTACTGCGGAAAGTTCGCCCGCGACACCGAGCCCGCCCTGGTGAAGAAGTACGTCGACGACGGCACCCTGCGCATCGAGTGGCGCAACTTCCCGATCTTCGGCAAGGAGTCCGACGCGGCGGCCCGCGCGGCCTGGGCGGCCGGGCAGCAGGGCCGCTTCTGGCAGTTCCACGCCGCCGCGTACGCCGACGGCGCCAAGGAGAAGGGCTTCGGTGACGCCCGGCTCGAGGCGCTGGCGGAGGAAGCCGGGGTGAAGGACGTCGCCCGGTTCACCCGGGACGCCGGCAGTGACGCCGCCGTGAAGGCCGTGAAGGCGGACCAGGAGGAGGCGTACCAGCTGGGGGCCACCTCCACGCCGTCCTTCCTCGTCAACGGCAGGCCGATCGCCGGAGCCCAGTCCGCCGGGACCTTCACCACGGCGATCGAGGCGGCGGCGAAGGCGGCAAAGGCCCCGAAGGACGCGAAGGCGGGGCAGTGAGCGCCGACATCGGGTATCTCGCCGCCTTCCTCGGCGGGCTGCTCGCCCTGCTCAGCCCGTGCAGCGCACTCCTGCTCCCCGCCTTCTTCGCGTACTCGATCGACTCGACGTCACGGCTGACGGCCAGGACCGGCATCTTCTACGCCGGACTCGCCACCACCCTCGTGCCGCTGGGCGCGGCCGGTTCGTACGCCGGACGGCTCTTCTACGGACACCGGGACCAGCTCGTCCTCGCCGGCGGCTGGCTGATCATCGCGCTCGGCGTCGCGCAGATCCTGGGCAGGGGCTTCGCGTCCCGCCGCATCGCCGCGCT
This sequence comes from Streptomyces sp. NPDC055287, assembly GCF_053646035.1. Classification (NCBI taxonomy): domain Bacteria; kingdom Bacillati; phylum Actinomycetota; class Actinomycetes; order Kitasatosporales; family Streptomycetaceae; genus Streptomyces; species Streptomyces sp. NPDC055287. The sequence continues at coordinate 362,014 of NZ_JBSHNE010000005.1, forward strand.
GTCGGGGCGGATCCGGCCGACGACGGCGGTCTCGGTGTACGCGCTCGGTGCCGTCTACGGCCTGGCGGGCTTCTGCGCGGGCCCCATCCTCGGCAGTGTCCTGACGGTCGCCGCCATCAGCGGGAGTCCGGTGTACGGCGGACTGCTGCTGGCCGTCTACGCGTTGGGCATGGCCCTGCCGCTGTTCCTGCTCGCGCTGCTCTGGGAGCGGTACGAACTGGGCGGGCGGCAGTGGCTGCGGGGGCGGGCGTTGCGGCTCGGCCGCTTCGAGCTGCACACGACGTCGCTGCTGTCCGGGCTCTTCTTCGTCGCGCTGGGCACGCTCTTCCTCGTCTTCGACGGGACGACGTCCCTGCCCGGCCTGCTGGACGTGGACGACTCGTTCGCCGTGGAGGAGTGGGTGAGCGGCCTGGGGGAGTCGGTGCCCGACGCGGTGCTGCTGACCGGTGTGGTGGCCGTGGTCGGCGTGACGCTCGCCCTGCGCGCGAGGCGCCGCAAGGCGCCGGCGGAGGAGGGCTGACGCGAAAGGCCCCGTCCGGTGGGCGGGGCCTTCGAAGCGGTGGGGGCCGGGGGAAACGCAAAGGCCCCCGTCCACCGGACGGGGGCCTTCGAAGTGGTGGCTGGGGCCGGGATCGAACCGGCGACCTATCGCTTTTCAGGCGATCGCTCGTACCAACTGAGCTACCCAGCCACTCGGATCTCGCGATCCGCAGCGGTCCTGACGGGATTTGAACCCGCGGCCTCCACCTTGACAGGGTGGCGAGCACTCCAAACTGCTCCACAGGACCAAGCGTGGTGCGAGAACAAGTCTCGCACACGGTTGTGCGTGCCCCCAACGGGATTCGAACCCGTGCTACCGCCTTGAAAGGGCGGCGTCCTGGGCCACTAGACGATGAGGGCTAGAGCCCGCCTGGGCGCTTTGCAGCGCGTCGGGGACGTGAGAAGCATATGGGATGGCGGGACCGTTCGCCAAAACGGTTTACGGGGAGGGTGAGGGGGACGTGTCGGAAGGGGCAGGGGAGGCGGGCGCGCCCGGTCGGTTCTCCTCCGGGAGATGGCGGCTGACCTCGGCCGTTGTCAGGCCCAGGCCGCCCAGCGTGACCTCGTCCCAGGCCTGCAGCCGCTTGGTCGAACGGTCCAGATAGAGCACCGACGTACGGACCTTCTCCGGCTCGTCGTTCTGCAGCGCGCGCAGGCCGCCGCCCCCCGTCGAACCCTCGATCTTGAGACGGGTGCCGTGCTTGAGGACCTGCGTCTTGCGGTTGTGGACATGCCCGGCCAGGACCAGCGGAACCGTGCCGTCCGTCTCGCGTGCGGCGACCGGGTTGTGTGCCACCGCGATGTCGACGGGCGTACCGGCGCGCCGCTGGTCGCGCAGGGCGGAGGCGAGGCGGATCCCCGTCATGCGTTCGGCCGGATCACCCTGCGCCTCGACCGAGCGGTCCGGCGTGAACTGCGGGTCGCCCGCGCCCGCCACGCGGATCCCCGCCACCGTGACCGCCCTGCCCTCGTCGAGGACGTGGACGTTCTTGAGCCCTTCGAGGTAGCGCTGGGTGGCGAGCGAGTCGTGGTTGCCGCGGACCCAGACGTAGGGCGCGCCCAGGTCGGGGATCGGGTCCAGGAAGCCGTTCTCGGCGGCGGTGCCGTGGTCCATCGTGTCGCCGGAGTCGATGATCAAGTCGATGTCGTACTGCTCGACGAGCGAGCCGATGATGTGCCACGACGCCGGGTTGAGATGGATGTCCGAGACGTGCAGGACGCGCATCGTGGCCGGGTCCGGCTGGTACGTGGGCAGCGTCGAGGTGGCGTCGTACAGCTTCGTCACATTGGTGACCAGCCGGGCCAGCTCCTTCTGGTAGACGTCGAACTCGCTGACGATGCTGCGCGCGTTGCCGACCACCGAGGGCGCGGAGGAGAGCAGGCCGGAGAACTTCGGCTCCAGGACCGACTTCGGGTTCCAGGTGGCGTACGCGCTGATGCCCGACGCCGTCAGCAGGACGAGCGCCAGGCCGCCCGCCGCCAAGGCGCGGCGCGGGCGCCGGTAGACGGCGAGACCGAGGGCGGTGGCGCCCGACACGACGGCGACGCAGGAGCGTACGGCCAGTTCGGTGGCGCCGTCGGCGACGTCCTGGGTGACCTCGTCCTGGAGGCCGGAGAGGCGCTCGGGGTGTTCGACGAGGGCCTGGGAGCGGACCGGGTCGAGCTGGTCGACGTCCACGTCGAGGCGGATGGGGGCGGTGTGGGTGTCGAGTTCGAGGGCGCCCAGCGGGGAGACGTTGATCTTGGTGCCGCCGACGGCGGACGCGCGGAGCGTCATGGTCGTGTCCATCGGGCCGACCGGCGTACGGACACTGCCGACGATCAGCAGCCCGAGCCAGGCCCCGCACAGGACCACCGTGACGAGACCGAGCACCCGTGTGTAGGGATGCGGCGTGTGGACCAGGGTGCTGGTGGGGCTGGAGCGGCGGGAGCGGTAGTGGCGTTGCAGTCGGGTCAGCGTGGCACGGAAAGGGGCGCGGGCCATTGGTCCCGTATGCCCATGCGGGCCGGGGCCCATGCCCGCCGGCACTGACCCCACCCCATCGCACCGGATTACGTGACAATGGCGGGGTGCTGGAGATGACGCGTGAGGAGTTCGAGGAACTGGTCGCCGAGGCGCTGGACAGGATCCCGCCGGAGCTGACGCGGCTGATGGACAACGTCGCGGTGTTCGTGGAGGACGAACCGGCGACGGACGACCCCGACCACGGACCCGACCTGCTCGGGCTGTACGAGGGGACCCCGCTGACGGAGCGTGGCGAGTGGTACGCGGGGGTGCTGCCGGACCGGATCACGATCTACCGGGGGCCGACGCTGCGGATGTGCGAGTCCCGGGAGGACGTCGTCGCGGAGACGGAGATCACCGTCGTCCACGAAGTGGCGCACCACTTCGGGATCGACGACGAGAGGCTGCACGCGCTGGGGTACGGGTGAGCCGGGCGGCCGGCCCGGGTGACGTCGTCGACCCGGATGTCGACCTGCACGTGCCCGCGCAGCGCGCCGAGACGGCCGGGCGCGGCAAGTGGCGGGTGCTCGCCGCAGTGTCGGCCGGCGGGGTACTGGGGGCGCTGGGACGGTACGGGGCGGCGTTGCTCTGGCCGGGGAGCGTGTGGACGACCTTCGGCGTCAACGTGCTGGGCTGCGCGCTGATCGGCGTACTGATGGTGCTGGTGAGCGAGCAGGGCAGGGGACATGCGCTGGTCAGGCCGTTCCTCGGGGTCGGCGTGCTCGGCGGCTTCACGACGTTCTCGACGTACGCCGTGGATGTGGCGCGGCTGCTGGAGCGGGGGGACGCGCTCACCGCGATGGCGTACGCCGCCGGAACGTTCGCCGGGGCGATGGGCGCGGTCTGGGCCGGGGTGGCGGTGACGCGCGGCGCCGTGACGCGGGCCGGAGCCGCGTCGTGACCTGGCTGCTGGTGGCGGTGGGGGCCGCTGTCGGGGCGCCGCTGCGGTACCTGACGGACCGTGCGGTGCAGGCGCGGCACGACGCGGTGTTCCCGTGGGGGACGTTCGTGGTCAACGCGGGGGCGAGCCTGGTGGTGGGGACGCTGACGGGTGCGCTGGTGGACTCGGCGACGTACGCCGTGCTCGGAACCGGGCTGTGCGGGGCCCTTTCGACGTACTCGACCTTCAGCTACGAGACGCTGCGGCTGGCCGAGCGCGGCCGGCCGTTCCTCGCGGTGGCCAATGCGGGCGGTTCGCTGCTGGTGGGGCTCGGCGCGGTCTTTCTCGGGTTCGCGCTCGGGCGGGGGCCGGTGGGGTAGCGGCCCGCGGGGCGGCTCCCGCCCGTGAGCCGGGCGTGAGTGGACCGGGGCCCGGCCCGTGGCCACCCGGTGCCTCCCTTGCGTGTCCCTTGTGGGCCAAAGGGAGTTGGGCAGTGAAATCCCGCCCGCCGTGCCCCGGAGGTGCCGCTCGTGCGCCAGTTGCCCCCGCCTGTCCGATTGGCCCCTGTCCGACTGGCCGCCGCTGTCCTCGCGGTCGCGGCGTCCGCAGGCTGCATGAGCGTGAGCGACGAGGGAGGCAAGCCGGCCCCGTCCCGTTCGGCGGCCGGGCAGGGGGCCGCGGCGGCGGAGCCCGACGGCGGGAAGGCGCAGAGCGGAACCGGAATCGGCCGTACGGGCGGGCGGGGCGCGGCCGGCCGCGACGGCGGCGGGAAGGCGGACGACGACAAGGCCAGGGACGACGCGTCGGCGAGCCCCGGAGCGTCACCGGGCGCCACGGCCGCGCCGTCGAAGAGCGGCAAGGCCCCGCCCCGGGCCGGCGGCACCCCGCCGAAGCCGCGACCCGGCGTGCCGACGCCCACGCGGGACACGCCCGCGCCGACGCGGCCGCCGGAGCCGCCCGAGCCGCCGCCGGCCACTGAGCCGCCGCCTCCGGAGCCGTCCGAGCCGGAGCCGACCCCGCCGCCGCCCTCGGCGTCGCCGGCGGCGGACACGCAGACGGCGGCGATGGGTGAGCGGGGGGAGCTGCGGCGCGAGCCGGCGGCATCACCGCAGGTGGGGCCGGTATAGGGACCCCGGTTTGCCATAAGGGGGGGAGGGTGCGTATGGTTATAGATCGTTTGATCCCATTGCCCGGCGCCGTTGAGTTCTCGTAAAGAACGAGGACCTGGAGCGCCCCGTGGCGCGTACTCTCCCTTACCGTGACTGACCGCACTGAGGCGGTCGAATTTGCGATTGATTTGCGATTTCACGGAGTTTGGGCGCGTGCCGAGACTCCGAGAGGTTTCGCATTTCGTATGTCCATTTCCAGCACTGACCGCACCGCCATGCCCGAGAACGAGACGGCCGTAGTGGCCGCCGACGTCATCGAGGCCACCGAGGTCAACACCGAGATCACCGCCGAGATCACCGAGCTCGACGACGCGATCGAGGCCGTTGAGACCGACGAGGCGGAAGAGGCCGTCGTAGCCGCCGCCGACGCCGAGCCCACTGTGACCTTCGCCTCCCTGGGCCTCCCGGACGGCATCGTCCGCAAGCTCGCCCAGAACGGCGTCACCGCCCCCTTCCCGATCCAGGCCGCGACCATCCCGGACGCCCTGGCCGGCAAGGACATCCTCGGCCGTGGCCGCACCGGCTCCGGCAAGACCCTCTCCTTCGGTCTGCCGACCCTGGCCACGCTGGCCGGTGGTCACACGGAGAAGAAGAAGCCCCGCGCGATCATCCTCACCCCGACGCGTGAGCTCGCGATGCAGGTCGCGGACGCGCTTCAGCCGTACGGCGACGTACTCGGCCTGAAGATGAAGGTCGTCTGCGGCGGTACGTCCATGAGCAACCAGATCTACGCCCTGGAGCGCGGCGTCGACGTCCTCGTCGCCACCCCGGGCCGTCTGCGCGACATCATCAACCGCGGCGCCTGCTCGCTCGCCAACGTCCAGGTCGCCGTCCTCGACGAGGCCGACCAGATGTCCGACCTGGGCTTCCTGCCCGAGGTCACCGAGCTGCTCGACCAGATCCCCGGCGGCGGCCAGCGGATGCTCTTCTCCGCCACCATGGAGAACGAGATCAGCACGCTGGTCAAGCGCTACCTGACCAACCCGGTCACCCACGAGGTCGACAGCGCCCAGGGCAACGTCTCGACCATGACCCACCACGTCCTCGTCGTGAAGCCGAAGGACAAGGCGCCGGTCACTGCCGCGATCGCCGCCCGCAAGGGCCGCACGATCATCTTCGTCCGCACCCAGCTGGGCGCGGACCGCATCGCCGAGCAGCTCCAGGACTCGGGCGTCAAGGCCGACGCACTGCACGGCGGCATGACGCAGGGCGCCCGTACGCGCGTCCTCGAAGACTTCAAGAAGGGCTACGTCAACGCCCTGGTCGCCACCGACGTCGCCGCTCGCGGCATCCACGTCGACGGCATCGACCTGGTGCTGAACGTGGACCCGGCCGGCGACCACAAGGACTACCTGCACCGCTCGGGCCGTACCGCCCGCGCCGGTAAGTCCGGCGTCGTCGTCTCCCTGTCGCTGCCGCACCAGCGCCGTCAGATCTTCCGACTCATGGAGGACGCGGGCGTCGACGCCTCGCGCCACATCGTCGGAGGTGCGGGCGCGTTCGAGCCGGAGGTCGCCGAGATCACCGGCGCCCGTTCGCTGACCGAGGTCCAGGCCGACTCCGCGAACAACGCCGCCAAGCAGGCGGAGCGTGAGGCCAAGGAGCTCACTCGTGAGCTCGAGCGTGTTCAGCGCCGTGCGACCGAGCTGCGCGAGGAGGCCGACCGTCTGGTCGCCCGTGCGGCGCGCGAGCGCGGCGAGGACCCGGACGAGGCTGTGGCGGAGGCGGCCAAGGCCGCCGAGGCCGAGCTGGCTGCCGCTGAGGCCGCCGCCGCTGTTCCGGCCCAGGCCCCGGAGCGTCGCGACGACCGCGGCAACTTCCAGCGCCGTGACGACCGCGGTGGCGACCGTGGCGGTGACCGCGGGGGCTTCCGCGGTGGCGACCGCGGTGGTGACCGGGGCGGCTTCCGTCGCGACGACCGTGGTGGCGAGCGTGGCGGCTTCCAGCGCCGTGACGACCGTCCGGCCGGTGGTGACCGTGGCGGCCGTCCGTTCGAGCGCCGTGACGACAACCGTGGTGGCGGCTTCCGTCGCGACGACCGTGGTGGCGAGCGCGGTGGCTTCCAGCGCCGTGACGACCGTCCGGCCGGTGGCGACCGTGGCGGCCGTCCGTTCGAGCGCCGTGACGACAACCGTGGTGGCGGCTTCCGCCGCGACAACGAGCGTCGTGACGACAACCGCGGTGGCGGCGAGCGTGGTGGCTTCCAGCGCCGTGACGACCGTCCGGCCACCGGTGGCGGCTTCCGCTCCGGCGGCGCCGACCGTCCGTTCAACCGCGACCGTCGTGACGACCGTCCGGCCGGTGGCGGCTTCCGCACCGGTGGCCACGACCGCCCGCAGGGCCGTCGTGACGACCACCGCGGCGGCGGCAGCACCGGCACCGGCACCGCGACCGGCTCGTTCGGCCGTCGTGACGACAAGCCGCGCTGGAAGCGCAGCTGATAGCTGATCAGCTCGGCGGCGTGAGCCGCTGAGCCGCAGGCGGGCCCGTTCTCCACGAACGGGCCCGCTTTTCTTTTCCCTTCCCACTACCGTCGGCGAGCCGACGTCTTCGACGCGTACACCTCGGTCGGCGCCGGCCGGGGCCAGTACGACGTGCTGACGTCTCCCCGGCGTCATGAACCGTGACGGCCGGGCGGACCTGGTCGCCCGTCAGGCATCCACCGGGGACATGTACTGACGCGGATCGCCACCGTCCGGCGGGGATACAAGGGCCTGTTGCGGGCTCCCGGTCGGCTTCGACGGGCCCGGCAACCGATACCCGATCGGCTGCCGGGCTCGCTGCGGCTATGCTCGGGGGTGATTCGCCGAGGGCCGTTAGCTCAATTGGCAGAGCAGCGGACTTTTAATCCGTTGGTTGTGGGTTCGAGTCCCACACGGCCTACCGCCCAAGGCGACCGGGACACCCCGGTCGAACCGCACGTCAGCGCCCCCCGGACCTGTCCGGCGGGGCGCTTTCGCGTTCACGGTCGGCCGCACCGACGTGCGGGCGCGCCGGAGCGTGGGAAGACTGGGGCCATGACTGAAAAGGCGCTCCTCGAAGGCGGGCCGGACGATCTGACCAAGCGTGTCGTCCCGATCACGCCTCCCGGACAAGAGCTGAAGATCCCGCACCGCGGCGGGTACGAACACTTCAAGGTGACCTCGAGGCATCAGGACAGCGAGGAGGGGCGCCTGACTGTCTACGCGTGGTGGGAGCGTACGGAGATCGCCGAGTAACGCCCCGCCGGGGGGAGGGCGTTGGACGCCGTCCCGCGGCGGCGCCGCGGCAGTCCAGGTGACCGTTCTCAACGGGCACGTGTCCGTCGCGGGCGAGTTCCGGGTACGCCGCGGTGTCGGCTACGACGTGGAGCCGGACACCCCGCGGACCGAAGCCACGGCCTGTGCGCAGGTGACCGGCGCGGGTGCGACCGCCGCGCGGAGGCGAGTGGTCGGGGGAGGTCCCCCGATGGCGTACAGTTGGGTTTAACGACGCGGGGTGGAGCAGCTCGGTAGCTCGCTGGGCTCATAACCCAGAGGTCGCAGGTTCAAATCCTGTCCCCGCTACTGAAGAAGAAAACGAAGGCCCGGATCTCGGAAGAGATCCGGGCCTTCGTCGTGTCCGGACCGCGTCGCCGGGCCCGGCGTCCCCCGTTCGGCCGGTGCCCGATGGCCGCGCGGCGCGGCTACGGCCAGCCTGGGCTGGGCGCGGTACCGTCCGCAGCCGGGTGCGCGGCGAGCAGGAGACCACTGGTGGGGAAGCAAGGCGGAGCGGGGGCCGGGCCCGGCGCGGGCAGGGCCTCGCAGCCGGTGGGCAAGACCTCGCGGTTCGTCCGGGCGCTGCCGGCGCTGCTGATCGTCGGTGGGTGCGTCTTCGACATCACCACACCGCCGAACTTCACCGCGTCGCCGCTCTTCGCCGCCGCCCCGCTGATCGCCGCGCCGCTCTTCTCGCTCCGCCACACCCTGCTGACCGGCGTCGTGGCGATCGCCGCCGTCGTCGGGCTGCACCTCTACAACGGCACCTCGACGCACGTCGAGTCCGTGACCGAGCTGATCACCGTGGTGACCGTCGCCGTCCTGGCCCTCGTCATCAACCGTGTCGTACGCCGCAGCGGCCGGCAGCTCGCCTCCGCCCGCACCATCGCCGAGGCGGCCCAGCGCGCCGTGATCCCGGTGCCCGCCGACCGGATCGCCGGGCTGCACGTCGCCGCGCGGTACGAGGCCGCCCAGGCGGACGCCTTCATCGGCGGCGACCTCTTCGCCGTACAGGACACCCCGTCCGGGGTACGGCTGGTGGTCGGCGACGTCCGGGGGAAGGGGCTCGGCGCGGTGGAGGCGGTGGCTGTGGTCGTCGGGGCGTTCCGGGAGGCGGCCGAACAGGAGGGCACGCTCGAAGGGGTCGCGCAGCGGCTCGAGCGGGCGCTCACGCGCGAGGGCGCGCGGCGCGACGGGCTCGACGCCTTCGAGGGCTTCACGACGGCCGTACTGGCCGAGATCCCGCGCGGTGAGGGCGTCGTGAGGCTGGTCAACCGCGGCCATCCGCAGCCGCTCCTGCTGTACGCCGACGGGGACCTCGCGGAGATCGTGCCGCCCGAGGCCGCGCTGCCGCTGGGGATGGGCGATCTGGGCGTCTGGCCGGACCGGGCGCGGGAGTACGCGTTCCCGCCCGGCGCCACGCTGCTGCTCTACACGGACGGTCTGTCCGAGGCGCGGAACGCGGCGGGGGTCTTCTACGATCCGGCAGCCCGGCTGCGCGGCCGGATCTTCCCGGGCCCCGAGGAGCTGCTGGACGCGCTCGTCGACGACGTACGGCTGCACACGGCGGGAGCCGCCACGGACGACATGGCCCTGCTGGCGGTCGGGCGGCCCACCGAGGGGCAGCAGGACCGCCGCAGGACCGTGGGCCTGGTCAGACGGGCAGGCCTGCCGGCCGGTCGAACCAGTGCAGGCCCTGGCCGTGCGGGGCTGTGAAGGCGACGGCGCGCTCGTCCAGGGCGAGGGTGAGCAGGTGCTCGTCGTCGGGGGCCGGGGCGTCGAGCCAGGGCAGCACGGTGTGGTGCTCATTGGAGATCCAGTGGCCCGGCAGGTCGCGGACGAGCCGGGCGAACTCCTCGCGGCGGGCGAGCGGCAGGTAGGTCAGCACGGCGGTGTGGAAGACGACCAGCGTGGCGTCCGCGGGGGCGCGGGCCGCCAGCGCCGGGAGTTCGTCGACGAGGTCGCCGCGGACGATGAGGGGGCCGGGCGCCGTACGTACGGCCTCGATGGCGGCGAGCTGCTGACGCGGGCGCTCCGCGCGGCCGGGCCAGATCAGTGACTGGAGCCAGCGGACGTCCTCCTCGTCCGTGGGGTCGAGGGGATTGAGGTCGATGCCGGCGCGCCACGCGATGTCGGGGAGCGCCGTGGGCAGGGGCACGGGGCCCTCCGTACGGCAGTCGAAGGTGACGGGGGACGTGCCCAGGGTGGCGCCGCCGTTGTAGCGGTAGGCGTAGCGGTCGGGGTGGAGGCACAGGCCCGCCGAGGCGCCGACCTCGATGAGGGCGAGGGGCTGGGGGAGTGCGGCGAGGAGGGGCAGCAGGGTGGCGCAGCGGGCGGGCTCGTTCGTCTGGGTGAAGCGGTCCAGCATGACGGCGCGTACGTCGTCCCAGTGGGCCAGGGTCCACTCGCGGAAGGGCGCCCACTGCTCGTAGGGGCCGCCGAGGAAGCGGACGGCGGCGAGGAGGAGATTGGGCTGCTGCTTGTTGCCGGGTGGCAGGCCGGCGATGAGGGCGCAGAAGTCCCGGTCCTCGCTGATACGGGCGGTGAGTTCGGCGTAAGCGGGAGAAATGCCGCGCGCCTGCTGCTCGGAGAACTCGCGGTAGCGATCGGCCGGCCACGGACTGGGATGCGTGCTGTTGACAACCATGTGCTGAAGTTAGCCGTGCGGAGACCGTCGCGACGCTGGGTAACCGCACGAGAGCCCTGCGCATAACAATTGACGAACCGTCATGGTGCGGATGTTTTCTGAGGGGTGGTCAACTCGTCCGACTGTGGTCGCTTGTGTCCCGATTGGTTCGGGCCAAGGTCCTTAACGATCAGTTGGAACAGCTTGGAAACCGGAGCCGGTGTCTATTAACGTTCGATAACGCAGCGCGGTCGTCCCAGTCGTCGCAAGAGACGGCACCGTGCGCACGCGCCGAATCCCGCAAGGGAACCGGGGAACCATGTTCCTTGGGGTGAATCGGGCCGCTTCGTACCCACGAAGAGGCCCGTAGGAGACCTTCCTGCTCCGAACCCGTCAGCTAACCCGGTAGGCGAGAAGGAAGGAAAGGAGCACGCCTCCGTGGCGTCCAACAGGCCTGCCCCCCAAGCCACCCTGCCCCCTTACGGGGCGCCCCACGACAGCGAGAGTCACGTCGCCGGGGAGGGGACCTGGGAAGAATGGAATCCGACTGAGGAATCCGTCCGGCCCGTACGCGGTCGTCACCGCGTCGCCAAGCAGCGCGGCGGTCTCGGCCGCAGCTCCACCGTTCTCGGCGTCGGCGTCATCGCCGCGGTCGGCGCGGGAGGCATCGCCACCGCGCAGGACAAGCCGGCAATCTCGATCTCCCTTCCCGACGCGATAACGGAATCCCTTCCCGACGCCAAGTCACTACCCGGTGTCGGGTCTTTGATGTCCGACGACGCGGAATCCGGCTCCGGGACGGGCGCCGCGAACGAAGCCGTCGTGGCCGCGGCCCCGCTCACCACCGCGGGCGTCACCACCGCCGACGCACGGCAGGGCACCACCGACGCGGGCGAGGCCCTGCGCGCCCGCATCCTCCAGCAGGCCGAGCAGCAGCAGGCCGCCGCCGACGCCGAGGTGAAGCTGGCCGCCGAGAAGGAGGCCGCCGAGAAGGCCTCCGCCGAGGCGAAGCAGCAGCAGACCGCGGCCGAGGCCAAGGCCGCCGAGGAGAAGCGCGAGGCCGAGGAGAAGAAGCGCGAGGCGGAGGAAGAAGCCGCGCGCAAGGCCGAGGAGGAGCGGCTGGCCAAGCTGGCCGCCAGCTACTCGCTGCCCACCTCGTCGTACACGCTCACCTCCACCTACGGCCAGTCCGGCTCGATGTGGTCCTCCGGCCAGCACACCGGTCTCGACTTCGCCGCCCCGACGGGCACGCCGGTCAAGGCCGTGCACGGCGGCACGATCAAGTCCGCGGGCTGGTCGGGTTCGTACGGCTACCGCATCGTCCTGGAGCTCTCGGACGGCACGGAGGTCTGGTACTGCCACCTCTCCTCGATGACCGTCACGTCCGGCGAGGTCGGTACGGGCGACGTCATCGGACGTGTGGGCGCCACCGGCAATGTCACCGGTCCGCACCTGCACCTCGAAGTGCACACGCCCGACGGCGCCGGCGTCGACCCCGCGGCCTGGCTGCGCGGCAAGGGCCTCACCGTCTGACGCTTTTCCCACAGTCCCCGGCAGTCCCGGCGCACGCCCCCCGCGCCCAGGGCTGCCGGTCTGTGTGTGCGGGGCGCTGTGCGTGCCGGACCGTGGCGCTGGCGTGGCTGGCGGCGCAGCCGACGGTCGCGGCGCCGATCACGAGCGCGCGGACGGTGGAACAGCTGCCTGCGCTGCTGGCGGTGGCGGATCTGGAGCTGGCGGAGGCGGAGCTGGCGGCACTGACGGCGGCGTCCGCCTGACCTCGGACCGGCCGCAGCGGTTACTGCTGCCGGTACGGGTTGTACGCGGCGCAGGCCTGGTGCGGGGGCGGTCCGTACCCGTACGGCGGCCAGGGCGGCTGCTGCCACGGCGGCGGCTGCCAGGGCGGTGGGGTCCGCACCCGGCCCGTCGCCCGCGCCGCGTACTCCAGGGCCGGCCCGGCGACCTCCCTGCGCTGCCACAGGTGGTGGAGCAGCTCCTGCTCGCGTGCCGTGAAGTCCGGGCCCGGTGCGCCGCGGTGGGCGCGGTGGCGCAGGAAGGCCAGGGACGTGGCGAAGGCCTCGTACTCGGCGACGGCACGGGCGGCGGCCCGTCCTCCGGCCCGTCCTCCGTACGCACGCGCCGCCGCGCCCCGCGCCAGCGAGCGGGCCCGCATCGAGGAGAGCGCGAGCGGTTCGGCGGGCAGTAGCCAGCCGGCGGCGGCATAGGCGGGCAGTTCGGCGGCTATCGTGCCCAGCTCGCGCTGGCGCGTCCAGACCACCAGCCAGGTGAGCATCGCGAAGGCGGGGACCATGAACGCGGCGTACACCGCGTAGAAGCCGTACTGACCGAAGGCCGACGAGCCGTTCCACAGGGCGTGCACGCCCATCGCGAGCGCCAGGCCGAGCAGCGGCAGCGCGATACGCCGCCACCTGCCACGGCGCGGCGGGGCGAGCGCGGCCAGCCCGAAGCCGATGCCCGTCAGCACCGTGAACAGCGGGTGCGCGAACGGGGACATCACTATGCGGACGAAGAAGGTCGCGGCGGTCACCGACGCGAGGCCGGAGGCGCCCGCTTCCTGGTCCTCGCCGAAGGCGTTGCCGAGATAGAGGATGTTCTCGGTGAAGGCGAAGCCGGTCGCCGTGAACCCGGCCACGACCACCCCGTCGACGATCCCGGTGAAGTCCCGTCTGCGGAAGAGGAAGATCAGCAGCAGGGCCGCCGCCTTCGCGCTCTCCTCGACGACCGGGGCTATCACCGTCGCGCCGAGGGATTCGGCCCCCGCCGGATCGGCGGTGGCCGTGGCTATCCAGCGGGTCGCGAAGCTGTTCGCGATGATCGCGACGAGTGCGGCGGCGAACGCGCCCCAGGCGAAGGCGAAGACGAGGTTCCGCCAGGGTTCGGGCTCCACCCGGTCCAGCCACCGGAACGCCGAGGCCAGCAGCGGCACCGGCAACACCGCGAGCCCCAGCCCGACCAGGAAGCCGTGCGTGCCGGTCTGGTCCCGGACGATCGCCAGGATCACCAGGCCGCACAGGGCGAGGGCCGTGATCACCGCGCCCGCGCGCACCGCCCTGGTGCGCCACCAGGCGTGGCGTGGCTTGTAGCGCCAGTGCGCAGGCGGCGGTACGGCGGTGAACTGCGGCTGCCGCTCACAGTCCGGGACCGCCGGGTGCTGCCGGGGGTGCGGAGGCGTCTCGTACACCCGTCGACCCTAACGAGAGCCACTGACACCGGCGATGGTGCGTGCGGGCTCCGCCGGGTGCCGGGCGGGCGCCGACCGGGTCGGGGCCAGGGGCCCGGCGGGTCGGGGCCAGGTCCTTGCCAGGTCCTTGCCGGGGCCTCCCCGGGCTCTACCGGCGGCGGAAGAGCAGGTCGTGCACGACATGGCCCTTGTCGAGGCCCTGCCCCTCGAAGCGGGTGAGCGGCCGGAACGCGGGCCTGGGCGCGTAGCCGCCGTCCGGCACGGTGTTCTCGAAGTCGGGGTGCGCGCTGAGCACTTCCAGCATCTGCTCGGCGTACGACTCCCAGTCGGTCGCGCAGTGCACGATCGCGCCGGGCGCGAGGCGGGGCGCGACCAGGTCGAGGAACTCGGGCTGGATGAGGCGCCGCTTGTGGTGACGCTTCTTCGGCCACGGGTCGGGGAAGTAGACGCGCAGGCCGGCGAGGGAGGCGGCCGGCAGCATCTCGCGGACCAGGATGATCGCGTCGCCGTTCGCTACGCGGACGTTGCTGAGACCGGCGCGTTCGGCGAGACCGAGCAGGTTGCCCTGGCCGGGTGTGTGTACGTCGACGGCCAGGATGCCCGTGCCCGGGTCCCCGGCGGCCATCTGCGCGGTGGCCTCGCCCATCCCGAAGCCGATCTCCAGTACGACGGGCAGGCCGTGGCCGCCGAAGAGCTCGTCGAGGTCGAGTACGCGCCGGCCGTCGATGTCGAGCCCCCACTGGGGCCACAGCCGCTCCAGCGCCTCGGCCTGCCCCGTGGTCACGCGGCTGCGGCGCGGCTGGAAGCTGCGGATCCGTCGCTCGTGGTGCGACCCGGCGGGGTCGGGCGCGGGACCGCCGGGGAAGCGGGGCTCGCCCTTGGCGCGGTGGAAGGGGGAGACATGGAGGGCGGCGTCGGGCTGGACGCGGGAGGACTCAGACACAATGACCCGATTCTACGCCGGGACACGACGCGGCCCTGTGGAGCTTTCCCCGCCCCACCCTGCCCCGCCCCACGCCTTCCCCAATCGGGGGCAGGCCCCCGGCCCCGGAGCCCACGATCGTTGTCCTCAGCGCCGGACGGGCAAGGCCCCCTCGGGGCTGAACCCGACCTCCCGAAGCGAAGCGGCTCGCGTCGGGCGGACGGGCCGTCCGTAACCGCGCATCCCTCCGTCGCTGCTTCGGCGCTGTGCCGCGCGGCGCCCGTCCGCCCCGTGCCCGGGGATCGCCCCATACGTTGGCCGCCCCCCCACTCGCGGGGCGTCACCGCGCGTCCCCCGGCATCCCCCCGGACGCCGCACCCCCTACGCCGTCGCCCCCAAAGCCTCCAGCGCCCGCCGGGCCACTCGTCTCCCGATCGGCAGTGACGCCGTCGCCGCGGGGGACGGGGCGTTCAGGACGTGGATCGTGCGGGGGGACTCCTGGATCAGGAAGTCGTCGACCAGCGTCCCGTCCCGCAGCACTGCCTGCGCCCGCACCCCCGCCGGCGCCGGGCGCAGGTCCGCCTCCGTCACCTCCGGCAGCAGGCGCCGCACCGCGTCGGTGAACGCCCGCTTCGACATCGAGCGGTGCAGCTCCCCCGCCCCGTACCGCCAGTGCCGCCGGGCTATCCGCCAGGATCCCGGCCAGGCGAGCGTGTCCGCCAGTTCCCGGGGCCGGATCGCGGACCACCCGTACCCCTCCCGCGCCAGCGCGGGCACCGCGTTCGGCCCGACGTGCACGCCGCCGTGGACGCCCCGCGTGAGGTGCACCCCGAGGAAGGGGAACGCCGGGTCGGGCACCGGATAGACCAGGCCGCGCACCAGCTCCGGGCGCGCCAGGTCGAAGTACTCACCCCGGAAGGGCACGATCCGCATGCCGGGGTCGTCGCCCGCCAGCCGCGCCACCCGGTCGCAGTGCAGACCCGCGCAGTTGACCAGGACTCGCGCCCGCACCACCGCCCCGTCCGCCGTGCGCACGGCCACACCCCACGGCCGCCGGTCGACGGCCGTCACCTCCGCGCCGTACCGGATCTCCGCGCCCGACGCGCCCAGGCTCTCCGCGAGCTGCCCCGCGACCGCCCCGAAGTCGCAGACGCCGGTCGTGGCGACCTGGATCGCGGCCAGGCCCCGCACATTCGGCTCGTACTCCGCGATCTGGGCGGGTCCGAGCTCCCGCACCGGAATGCCGTTCTCGCGACCGCGCTGCACCAGCGCGTGCAGCCGCGGCAGCTCCTCCCGCCCGGTCGCGACGATCAGCTTGCCGGTGACCTCGTGCGCGATGCCGTGCTCCGCGCAGAACTTGATCATCTCCGCCGCACCGCGCACCGCGTACTTCGCCTTGAGCGACCCCGGCCGGTAGTAGATGCCGCTGTGGATCACGCCGCTGTTGCGCCCGGTCTGGTGCAGGGCGGGGCCCCGCTCCTTCTCCAGCACCGTCACGCGCGTGCCGGGCGCGGAGCGCGTGATGGCGTACGCCGCCGAGAGGCCGACGATCCCCGCACCGATCACGAGCACATCGCAGTCGTACGGCATCGCTGTTCACCTCCGACCGCGGCCATGTCCGTGTACGTGTGCGTGTCCTCCGGGAAGGCGCCCTGACAGCGCCCCGGACTCCCGATGATGCACTGACCCACTGACAACGCCTTCAAACCACGGGAGAGGACCCCTGAGCCGACCCTTGCGCCGACTGCCGCGCCGACCTCTGCGTCGCTCCCGCGCCGACCTCTGCGCCGACCGCCGGGCCGGCTCCGGGGCCGCCCCCTACGCCGGCGCCACCAGCAGCGGCCGCGCCCGCTCCCGCAGCTCCGCGACCCGCGGCTCGTCGCCGTACGGCTCCAGCCGGTGCAGCAGATCCCGTACGTACTCCGTCGTCCGCGCCGACGAGATCCGCCCCGCGACCTCCACCGCCCGCGTCCCCGCCGCGCAGGCCGCGTCCAGGTTCCCGGACTCCAGCTCCGCGACCGCCGACACCACCAGCCGCAGGCCGTGCGAGCGTACGAACTCCTCCGTCGGCCGGGACAGCGCCTGCTCGGTGAACCTGCGCACCTGCCGCGGCGCCTTCAGATCGCGGTAGCACTCCGCCGCGTCGGCCGCGAACCTGTCGTACGAGTAGAAGCCCAGCCAGGTCGGATCGGGGTCGCCCTCCCGCGCCCGCTCCAGCCACCCCTCCGCCGCCTTCAGCGCGCCCCCGGCCGCCTGCGCGTCGCCCGCCTTCGCGTGCGCCCGCGCCTCCACCAGCCGGAAGAAGCTCATGGTGCGGGCGGTGGCCAGACCCCTGTTCCGCTCCAGCGCCGCCTGCGCCAGGTCGACCCCCTCGTCGGCGAAGCCGCGGTAGGTCGCCTGGAGCGACATGGACGCCAGGATGTACCCGCCGAGCGGCACGTCGGCCGCCGCGCGGGCGAGCCGCAACGCCTGGATGTAGTACCGCTGGGCGGCCTCCTGCTGCCCGGTGTCGAAGGCCATCCACCCGGCCAGCCGCGTCAGTTCGGACGTCGCGCCGAAGAGCGAGCGGCCGACGTCGTCGCTGTACGAGCCGAGGAGCAGCGGCGCCGCGTCAACCCGTAAGCACTCCGGGACCATCGACGAACGCCAGTCCCCACCGCCGTACTTGGAGTCCCAGCGCCGCGCGTCCTCGGCCGCCTCCCGCAGCTTGGCCACGTCCGCGTGCCCCACCCGCAGCGGCGTCGCATCGGTCGCCGACTCGTCGGCCGCGGAGTCCCGCGCGACCGAGGAGTCGGCGGGTGTTATCAGCCACCGGGAGGCCGGTGTGGCGTACGCGCTGACCGCGAACGAACCGGCCAGGGACTGCCAGATGCCGCCGCTGCCCGCCCGCCGTCCGGCCAGATCCAGCCGGTACAGCTCGGTCGCCGACCGCACCGCCGCCGAAACGTCGCGCGGGAAGGCGAGACCGACCTCCGGCGCCGGGTCGGCGTCCGCCAGGCCGATCTCGTGCAGCGGCACGGGGCGGCCGAGCTTGGCGCCGATCGCGGCGGCGATCAGATGGGGCGCGGCGCCCTGCGGCACCATGCCCTTGGACACCCACCGCGCCACCGACGTCTTGTCGTAGCGAAGTGTCAGGCCGCGCTGCGACCCGAGATCATTGACCCGCCTCGCCAGGCCGGCATTGCTGATTCCCGCGAGGGCGAGAACCGTGCCGAGCTTTTCGTTCGGCCCGCGTTGCTCCCTGGACATTGCGCCACCCCTCGACACAGACGGCCGTCCGGCGGGGACATTCCCAGCCTTACTGCCCGCACAACCATGCGGCCAGCCCAGCCGGAATATGCGGACCGCGCAGGACATCAGTAAACCCAGCGTAGTTCGCCGCCTCCCGACCGTTAAGGGGCGGTGGTCCGTATGGCGAGATTCGTGTAGTTACACGAACGCCCGGGCTCCGCCCCGTGCTCCGTGTGTGTGGCCGTGCGCCCGCCCTGCGCTCTCGTCGGGCCGGTGCCGCGGCCGTTCCATGGGAGTTGCGTGGGTCGGCCCGCTGCACTGGATCCAGTGGGCTGGGGGACACCGCCGTCTTCATCCCCGCGGGCGGCGGACCGGTCCGGGAGGCGAACAGCGCCTCCCGGACTGTGCGTTCCCCGACGGATACCCGCGGTACCGCCGTGCTCGCAGAATGGCTGAATGGCGCCTGTCGCCCAAACCGGCCGAAGTCCTGTGCGCGGCGGGCGCATTGACTTGCCCGTACGCCTTCCGTAGCCCCTCCTGCGTGCCGTTGTCGTGGCAGCATGGTCCCGAAGCTACTTCTCGGATTTCTCGATGCTGCTTCGGTACGTGCGTTTGGTTGTCCACAGCCTGTGGAGGCGGCGATGCGGTGGTTGGTGGGGTGGAGCAGTGTCGCCGCCAGCTTCGGGACGGTGGGAGCGGTCGGCGCCATGCCCTCCTCGGCCCGTTCCTCCGTCCATTCGTCCTCCCCCTCCGACCATGAATCCCTCACCGTGCACCCCGTCGGCTCCCAGCTCCTGTGGGGCGATCCCGACCCCCTGTGGGCCGTCGGGGACTGGCGCCCCGACGAGGTCCGTACCCTCAGCGTCGACCCCTTCACCCGGATCGCCGTCCTCGGCTGCTGCGGCGCGTCCGACGAGGAACTGCGCGTCGGCCTCTTCGCGGCGCGCGGCGGCGCACTGCGGCACCTGACCGCGTGGTCCGGCAGTTACACCGCCGTCGTCCAGGTCGGCCGGCGCGTCACCGTGGTTGGTGACCTGGCAGGTGCGCGCCCCGTCTTCTACACGCCCTGGGCCAATGGCACCGCGTACGCCACCGCCGCGCTCCCGCTCGCCGACCTCATCGAGGCACAGCTCGACATCGGCCACCTCGCCGCGCTGCTCGCCTGCCCGGACGTGCCGGAGGCGCTGCGCGACGGTACGCCGTACGCCGGCGTACGGCGCATTCCGCCGGGGCACGCGCTCGTCCTGCGCGAGGGATCCCGGGAGATCACCGGGTACGAGCAGGTCGCCTCCCTCGCCGTCGCCGCGCCCCAACTCGACCCGGAGCGCGCCGTCGACGGCGTACGCGACGCCCTGGTCGAAGCCGTACGGGCCCGGCTCACCGCACCGCGCCACGCCCCCGAGACCGTGCCGCCCGACCCAGGGCCCGTCCCCGGCATGGGCCCCGCCGACCGCCGGGCCGCGCGCGGCGCACCCGTCCCCGGCATCGGCGCCGACCTCTCGGGCGGCAGCGCGTCGGCGACCCTGGCCCTCCTCGCGGCGGGCCTGCCGGGGCTGCCCGGGACCGTCCTCGGCCACGGCACCGGTGCGGGGGAGCGGCTCCTCGCTGTCACCTTCAACGATCTGACCGCCGAAGGGCCCGGCACCGAGGCCGAGCTGGCACGGGCCGGCGCGATCGCCGCCAACCCCCGCCTGCACCACGTCGTCGTAACCGCCGGAGAGGAAGCCCTGCCGTACGCCGACCTGGACAGCGGCCCGCTCACCGACGAGCCCGGGCCGTCCCTGGTCACCGCCGAGCGCCACCGCCGGCGCCTCGCCGCGGGCAGCGCCGACCACTTCACGGGGCACGGCGCCCGTCAGGTCCTGGACGCCCACCCGGCGCGGCTCGCCGACCTCCTGATGGACCGCAGACGCCGCGACCTGCTGCGCCCGGTCGCGGCCCTCGCCAAGGTCGAAGGGCCCTCCGCCCACTCGCTCTTCGTCCCGTTGACCGTCTACCGCGCCGCACGCCGGCTCGCCCGTACGCCGTACCGCGTGGGCATCGAGGAGGCGGCGGCCCGCCTCATGGACGGCCGTTTCGACGAGCCGGGCACCAGGGGCGCCGCCAACGGTCCCGCGTCCGCCCTCGACGCCTCACTCGCCGCCCTCGCCTGGACCAGGCCGGGCCCCGCGGCGCGCTGGCTGACGGGGGAGGCACTGGCTGAAGTATCGGTTCGCCTCCAGGCTTCGGCCGCCAGGCCCTCGTCGGTGCAGCGCCCGGGCGAGGCCCGCGCGCGGGCCGCCCTGGCCCGGGCGGCGGCCGACCACCGGGTCTTCGAGCAGGCCGCGGAAGTGCGGAGCCAGCGCCTCCACGCCCCGTTCCTCGACAACCAGGTCGTACGGGCGTCCCGCACCCTCCCCGAAGCACTGCGGGTCCAGCCGGGCGCCCGGGCAGCGATCCTGCGCGCCGTGCTGTCCGGGGCGGGCATCAAGGACCTCCCGCCGGGCTGGGGTGCCACGTCCCACGCTTCCTCGGCGACGGCGGCCCGGGCCGGACTGCGCGCGTCGGTGGGCGACTTGATCGCACTCTTCGACGCCCCGCTGCTGGCGGACGCGGGCCTGATCGAGGCCCGCGTCGTACGCAAAGCCCTGCGCGCGGCCGCCGAGGGTGAACCGGTCCCGCTGGACGGCCTGGCCGACCTGGTCTCCACGGAACTGTGGCTGCGCCGGCTGATCTCGCGCCGGGGAACCTGCTGGACGGGCACGGCGGCCCCCCGCCAACGCGCGGTGGCAGGCGGCGTGCCCCCACGCCGGGCTCTCTGACTCCGGGCGGACATCTGGATGTGCCCAGCCCGTCCGGCCTTCGAGGGCACGCCAGGACACGCCCGGAGGGCGCACGGGGTCCGGAACTGCCTCACGCGGCGGAGCCGCAAGTGCCACAGCCGGGAGGGGCCAGTAGGGGCTATTCCGCCGGAGGCGGGTCGTGCTCACGCCCCGCCCCCCACTACCCCCCGCAGCTGATCCGTGACTGCGCCCAGTCCGCCAGCACCATCGACTCGTGCGGATGATCCGGCTCCACGACGAGCCGGATCGTCTCCCGTCCCGAGATACCGGCGCGCACCGCCACAGCACCCCCACTGCCGCGCACCAACCCCGACCGCCACAGCAGTGAGCCGTCCCCGTAGAGCGAGAAGCGCGCCGCGCCGATCCCCATCGTCATGTCGTCGATGCCGACCAGGGCGTCATAGGTGGTGCACGCGCGGTTGAGGTCGATGGTGACGGACGACTTCGCGTGCGTGGTCACGCCGTTCCCGTACCGCACCCCGCCGATCGACATGCCGTAGCGCTGCCACAGCCAACTGCTCTCGCCCAGCCGCACTTCGGGCTCGGTGTGATCGCCGAACGTGCCGTAATCCAGCGTGTTCACCTGGTAGACGACCGGGGCGGGCGGCGGAGGAGGCGGCGTCGGCGCCGGGGGCGGCTTTGGGGGCGGCGTGGGCTTCGGAGTCGGGGTGGGCGGGGGCGGGGGCTTGGGCGCCGGCGGCTTCGGCGTGGGCTCCGCCTCGGCCGGTGTGGGCGAGGGCGTAGGAGTGGGGGTGGGCGTGGGGGACGGCCCCGCCGGAACCACCGGCGGCGGCTTGGGCGCGGGCGGCGCGGGCGGCTCCGGACTCGGCGGCCGCGGAACGGCCGGCTGCGACACCGGCGGCTTGGCCACCGGCTTCGCCTTGGGCTTCGCGTCCTCGCCCACCAGCGCGAACACCACCCCTGCCGCCACCGACACAGCCACCGCCGCACCGATCGCCACCTTGGCCGGGGCACCCATGGCCTCGCCCCCGGCGGCACCGGCCGCACCCCCGGCCGAACTCGAACCCCCGCCCGTCGCGGCAGCGGCGGCCCCCGCTCCGGCGGCTCCCGCCGCCCCCGCGGCACCACCCGCCACCAGCCCGGCGCCCTTGACCGCGTACCCGGCGGCGAACCAGCCGATGACCGCGACCGGAAGCAGCGCCGGAATCCCGGCGTTGACATCGCTCAGCTCACCGGCCGCCACCCGGCACTTCGAGCACTCCTCCAGATGCTTGCGCAGCCCCCGCTCGGCCCGCATCCGCAGCCCGCCCCTGGCATACGCGCCGAGCCGGTCGGCGTACCGCGCGCAGTCGCCGCCGGCCGTCAGCGCGGTGCTCACATGTGCCTGGAGGTACGCCTGCTTGAGGCCCTCCCGGGCCCGGCTCGCCAGCACCGCCGTGGCATTCGCGGTCAGCCCGAACAGCGGCGCGACATCGCTTGGCGACTCCTCCTCGACCGTGGTGTGCCAGAGCACGGCCTGCCAGCGCTCGGGCAGGCTGCGGAACGCCTGCATGGCGAGCGTCTGCTCGGCCTCGTGCATGGCCCTGACGTCGGCGCCCAGATCCAGGGTGTCGTCGTCCGACACCTCCACGGAACGGGTTGACTGCGTCGCGAAGACGGCGAAGTCCTCGACCAGGTGCTCACGCCGGGCGGTCGTCGCCCACGCCGCCGCCACCCGCCGCACCGTCGTGAGCAGGTACGCCCGTACGGCGTGCTCGGGTCCCGAGCCCCTGCGCACCGCCTGCAGCGTGCGCGCGAAGACCTCGGCCGTCAGGTCGTCGGCGGTGTGGGCGTCCCGGCAGCAGGTACGGGCGTACCGGCGGACGCCGTCGGAGTGCCGCCGGAACAACTCCTCGTACGCACCGTCGTCACCGCCGCGCACCCGCTGGATCAGCGCCACGTCGGCGCTCGGCGTCTGTGTGCCGGGGCCGCTGCGCTGCATGGGGACGCTCGCGTCGTCACCGTCCACGGCCGGCCACGGCCCCGGCAGCACGGTCCCGCCGTCCGTGTCCCCGTACCCGTCCTCGTACCCGCGTGCCTTGTTCTCCGCCCGGCCGGGTCCCGCCTGGCTCGGCACCTGTCGCGAAGGCAGCCCGTCGGACTCCATACCGACACGGTCGAGCGGGTCGTCGCGCCCCTCAACACCCATAGCGGAAGCCCCCGTAAGCACCCTCGGACCGGAGATACCGGCCAAGAATCCCACAGAGCGCACCACGGCCCATTGCTCCGACCGGGCAACCACTCATCCGGGGAGTTTTGCCGTATGCGAGCTCTACCGTTCACTCGAACGGGGAAGGTTCAACGGTTCCTGGAACCGGAAGGCCCGCCCGTCCGCCACCTGGCGAACAAGCGGGCCGACAGGTCGAACTCCCGCGAAAGTCCCACCTACGGGCCTACGCGGGCCTGGACCGCAGCCCCTCGATCAGGATGTCCAGCAGCCGGGCGGAAGCCGCCGCCTGCTGCGCCGCGTCCGGCAGCGAAGGCGCCGCCGTGGCTATCACCAGCAGCACGTCGGCCACCGTCACATCGCCACGCAGCTCACCGGCCGCACGCGCCCTGTCCACGAGCCGCCCCACGACCTCCAGCAGCTCCGCGGCACCCGCGTCGTCACTCCCCAGGCCGTCGGATCCGGCACCCGTGGGCCGCTGCCCGACCAGCCGCAGCTCCGGCGCCGCCGGCCCCGCAGCCGTCCCGGTCGCAGCCGGACCCGACGCCACCGGACGCACGGCCTGCCGCTGCTGCGGCACCCGTACCTCGTCCCGCACGTGCGGCGACTCGGCAGCGTCCGCGCCGTCCACG
The DNA here is from genome assembly GCF_053646035.1 of Streptomyces sp. NPDC055287. NCBI lineage: Bacteria > Bacillati > Actinomycetota > Actinomycetes > Kitasatosporales > Streptomycetaceae > Streptomyces > Streptomyces sp. NPDC055287. The sequence continues at coordinate 385,443 of NZ_JBSHNE010000005.1, forward strand.
CCCACCCGCAGCACCTGCGGCGGCAGCAGCCGGCCCGCGCCGGACGCCACCGACGTACGCAGGAAGCGGGACAGCGCCGACCACGGCTCGTCCTCCTGGCCCAGGGCCGTACGCGCCTGATCGGTCAGCCGGGAGGTCTCCTCCTCGGCTATGCGGCGCACCAGTACGTCCTTGCTCGGGAAGCGGCGGTACACCGTCCCGACACCGACCCTGGCCCGTCGCGCCACGTCCTCCATCGGCGCCCCGTAGCCCAGCTCGCCGAATACCTCGCGAGCGGCCCGCAGTACATGCTCAAGATTGCGCTGTGCGTCCACACGCAGCGGCGCGGAGCGAGATCCGCCTGCCCCCGCGCGCCCGTGGCCGTCGGATGCGACGGCCGTCTGCCAATGTGAGTCCTGAATGTGCATCAGCGTTCCCCCGGTAATGATGTCTCCCCCCGGAGACTCCCCGCCCTGATAGTCGGCCGGGACCGCAGACCTGGCCGCCCCGACGAGATACGAACATAGTTGAGCGCGCGTGGATTCAGAAGGGGGTAGTTCCGCACGGAGCGCCCGCCCGATCGGAGTATCGACCGGAACCTTCCTGATTCGGCCACTGTCGACACCCCCTCCCCACTCGCTGACCTGCAAACCTTCCAGACCGAGCAGGAATTCCCGCAGCGTGCGGTACCCATGACCTCCGGTCACACAATTTGCCGGGCCTGTGGACAAAGTCCTTCGGCCGTTGCGTCATGGGACAGTGACAGAACCTGCGCGCATTCTCGTTGTCGGCGGCGGCTACGTCGGGATGTACACCGCGCTGCACCTCCAGCGGAAGCTGAGAAGCGGCGAGGCCGAGGTCATTGTGGTGACTCCTGATCCCTATATGACGTATCAGCCGTTCCTGCCCGAAGCGGCGGCCGGCTCCATCTCCCCGCGCCACGTCGTGGTCCCGCTCCGCCGTGTGCTGGACAAGTGCAAGATCGTCATCGGTGAGGCCAAGTCCATCGATCACGCCAAGCGCGTCGCGACCGTCACCACCCTCGCCACCGAGGAGGAGGGCACCGGCGGCATCGAGATCACGTACGACGAACTCGTCCTCGCGCCCGGTTCCGTCTCACGCACCCTCCCCATCCCCGGTCTCGCCGACTACGGCATCGGCTTCAAGACCGTCGAAGAGGCCATCGGCCTGCGCAATCACGTCATCGAGCAGATGGACATCGCGTCCGCCACCCGAGACCCGGCCGTCCGCGACGCCGCCCTCACCTTCGTCTTCGTCGGCGGCGGGTACGCCGGCGTGGAGGCGCTCGGCGAGCTGGAGGACATGGCCCGCTACGCCGCCCGCTACTACCACAACGTCAAGCCCCAGGACATGAAGTGGATCCTGGTCGAGGCCACGGGCCGCATCCTTCCCGAGGTCGGTGAGGAGATGGGCAAGTACGCGATCCGTGAGCTGCGCCGTCGCAATATCGACGTACGCCTGGAGACCCGCCTCGACTCCTGCGCGGACCGCGTCGCCGTCCTCAGCGACGGCTCGCGCTTCCCCACCCGCACCGTCGTATGGACCGCGGGCGTCAAGCCGCACCCCGTTCTCGCCGCGAGCGACCTGCCGCTGAACGAGCGCGGCCGCCTCACCGCCACCGCCAGGCTCACGATCGAAGGAACCGAGCACGCCTGGGCCGCCGGGGACGCCGCAGCCGTCCCCGACCTCACGGCGGACGAGAAGGGCAGGGAGTGCGCCCCCAACGCCCAGCACGCCGTCCGCCAGGCCAGGGTCCTCGCCGAGAACGTCCTGGCCGCCCTGCGCGGCGAACCGCTGAAGAACTACGAGCACAAGTACGCCGGTTCGGTCGCCTCGCTCGGTCTCCACAAGGGGGTCGCGCACGTCTACGGCCGCAAGCTCAAGGGCTATCCGGCCTGGCTGATGCACCGCACCTACCACCTCAGCCGGGTGCCGACCTTCAACCGCAAGGCCCGGGTCCTCGCCGAATGGACACTCGCCGGACTCTTCAAACGAGAGATCGTTTCGCTCGGCTCCCTGGAGCACCCGCGGGCAGAATTCGAACTGGCCGCGGGCGGTAAGCCCCCCAAGACCAAGTGACGGCTGTCAGTGCGGTCGGTCACACTGGGCGTGTGACCATAGGTTGGTTCACACCCGCTCAGAGTGACCCGCTGTAACCACACAGCAGCTCCCCCTCACAGCAACAGCAGCAACCAAGCAAGGACGGCGACCGCAGCGTCAGCGACGCCACACAACGCAACGCGACACCATGAGGCTTGAAAGTCAGTGAACTTCACGCGCTGGAGCGCCCGTCTCCCCGGAACGCAGCGCCGCGCCGCAGCGCGGACCGACCGCGGCTCCGTCCCGGCGGCCCGCGTTGAGTACGGTCGGCAGTCCGAGCACGGACCCGACGCCCCGGACGCGTCCGGTGACGACCCCCTGCACTCGCCGGACCCCCTGACCGACCTGTCCGTCCGCGAGATCCTCGGTCGGCTCCCCGCCCTCGTCGCCCTGGTGTACGGCCCGGAGCACCGCGTCGCGTACGTCAACGACGCCTACGCCGCCGCCTTCGGCCCCCGCGAGACCGGCACCCCCGCCGCCGTCGCACTCCCCGAGCTGGACGAGCTGGGCCTGCTCCCGCTCCTGGACCAGGTCCTGCGCAGCGGCACGCCCCGTACGGTCAAGTCCCGCAAGGTGCCCAAGGGCGGCTCGTACACCATCACCTGCACGCCCATCGAGATCCCGGGCGGCGCGGGAGCGGGTGATGGCGGCGTCCTCGTGTTCGCCGCCGACGTCACCGACCACGCCGAGGCGGCCGAGCGCCTGCGCGCCAGCGAGCGCCGCCTGCGCGAGACGGCCGTAACCCTCCAGCGCTCGCTCCTCCCGCAGGAGCTGGAACAACCCGACGACCTGCGCATCGCCGCCACCTACCAGCCGGGCGGCACGGACGCGGCGGTCGGCGGCGACTGGTACGACGTCATCACCCTCGGCGCCGGCCGTACAGCCCTGGTCATCGGTGACGTCATGGGCCGCGGCGTGCGCGCCGCCGCCGTCATGGGCCAGCTCCGCACGGCGGTCCGCGCGTACGCCCGCCTCGACCTCCCGCCCCACGAGGTCCTTCAACTCCTCGACGGCCTCGCCGCCGAAATCGACGCCAACCAGATCGCCACCTGCGCGTACGCCGTCCACGACCCCAACGAGGGCCGTCTCGTCTACGCGTCCGCCGGTCACCTCCCGATCCTCGTCCGCGACGAGGACGGCGCGGTCCGCCGCGCCGAGGACCACACGGGCCCCCCGCTCGGCACCGGCGGCTGGATGCACACCTCGGGCACGATCGCCCTCCCTCCCGGCTCCACGGCTGTCCTCTATACGGACGGTCTCGTCGAGCGCCGCCGCGAGGACATCGACGAGGGCGTGGCAGCCCTGGAGCGCGCCCTGTCCGGCGCCACCGGCACGCCGCAGGTCGTCTGCGACCGCCTGATCCGCGCGCTGGGCGTCACCGCCGACCACGACGACGACGTGGCGGTACTGGTCCTCCAGCACCCCACGCGCACGGGCGCGAACGCGGAGCTCTTCCACAACGCGGCGCTGGACCTGCTCGGCGGCGTCGAGGCGGCCCCGCGGGCCCGCGCTTTCGCCACCGGAGTGCTCGCCTCCTGGCGCTTCCCGGTGGAGCTGTGCGACCTGGGCGTCCTGGCGGCGAGCGAGCTGGTGGCGAACTCCCTCCAGCACGGCACGCCGCCGATGCGCCTTCGCCTTCGCCGTACCGACCGCCGCCTGATCATCGAGGTGACGGACGGCGACGACCACCTGCCGCGCCGCCGCCGCGCCGAACCGGCGGACGAGGCGGGCCGCGGCATCTCGATCGTCGCGACGATCGCCTCGTCCTGGGGCAGCCGCCGCACACCGGGCGGCGGCAAGGCCGTCTGGTGCGAATTCGCCCTGCCGACGTCCTGACGCCTCAGCCCGCCGGAGCGAGATCCTTCTTCGGCGCGCCCGAGGCGACGACCCGCGACTTGGCCGGCAGCGGCTTGTCCTGAGCCGGAGTCAGCTGCTTGCCGAGCCGCAGCGCCAGCACGCTGATGCCCAGCGAGAAGAGGACGAAGGTGAGGATGTACGGCGCGTGCAGCGACGCGCCCATTGGCCCGCCCACCGCCGGCCCGACAGCCAGCGCGAGCTGCTTGACCAGCGCGAAAGCCGAGTTGTACTGCCCGATCATCGACTCCGGCGCCAGATCGGCGACCAGCGGCGCGACGGTCGGCGAGAGCATCGCCTCGCCGAGCCCGAAGAGCGCGTACGTCGACACGAACGCCGCCGTGGCCATCGTCTGGCTGCCGTGCCCGAGCCCGGCGTAACCCGCCACGATCCACGCGACGGTCCAGATCAGCCCGACGAGCGCGATGACGCGTGAACGCCGGTGGCGCTCGACCAGCCGAAGCACCACGAACTGCGCGAGCACGATGACGGCGGTGTTCGCCGCCAGGGCGATCCCGAGCGTGGACGGCTGAATCCCGGCCGCCTCGGTGCCGTACGCCGCCAGGCCCGACTCGAACTGCCCGTAGCAGGCGAAGAACAGGACGAACCCGAGCCCGCACAGCTGCACCATCGCCCGGTGCTTGAGCAGCGCCCGCAGCCCGCCCTTGGGAGTGGCGTCGTCCTGCGGCATGGCGCCGGGGATGAGGGCGGCACGCGGCAGCCGGACGCTCGCACCGATTCCGGCGAGCACCAGGAACATCACGGCCTCGATGCTGAAGAGCAACAGGAAGCTGTCCGGCCGGCTCTCGTCGACGAGCTGGCCGCCGATGAGGCCACCGATGCCGAGGCCCAGGTTCGCGAGGAAGAACTGCATGGCGAAGGCCCGCGTACGGGTGGCGGGCGTGGAGCACCACACGATCATCGTGGCGAGCGCCGGCTGGACGACCGCCGTACCCGCGCCGAGCAGCGCCGCGGACAGCAGGACCATCGGCACGCTGCTCGCGAGCCCCATGCACAGTGAGCCGGCGGAAGCGATGACAGCGGCGGCGACCAGCACGGGCAGCGGTCCGCGCCGGTCGATGACGCGCCCGGTGAACGGCAGGACGAGGAGTGCGGCCACAGCAAAGACGGCGAGCACCACACCTGCTGTACTCGCGCCCAGATCCCGCACCTGGGCGACGTACACATACAGATACGGAACGGTGAATCCGATACCGAACGCACTCAGCGCGTTCCCCATCTGGATCCGGCGCATCGCGGCGCCCATAGCCCTGGTCACACTCACCTACCTCAAGGTTCGAAAGAGAAGAGCTGAAGGCTGAAGACTTCAACACTAAAGTTAGACCCTCAACAGTACACACCGAAGGACTTAACTGCCAACGGCTCCGTGTCATACTGCGCGGCATGCCTGAGACCCATGAGCCGCCCGGCCTCCAGGAGCCGAGCCTCGACGAACAGATCGCCGCCTATCAGCGCGAGTACGGCGACCTGGACCCGCAGGTCGAGAAGGTCGTCTCGGCCCTGGGCCGCCTGAACCGCCGCATGAACGTCGCGTACGGCCGACAGGTCGCCGCACTCGGCATCAGCAACACGGAGTGGGAAGTACTCAAGACCCTCGTGGTTTCCGGCGCCCCCTACCGCCTGGGCCCCGGCGAGCTGGCGAAGCGCCTCGGCCTCACCCCGGCCGCCATGACCCACCGCATCGACCGGATGGCAGCGGACGGTCTGGTCACCAGGGACCGCGACGAGAACAACCGCGTACGCGTGATCGTGGAGCTCACGGACGAGGGACGCGCCAAGTGGCTCGAGGCGATGCGGATGGCGTCGAGCTTCGAGGAGGACCTGCTCCAGGACCTCTCCGCCGACGAGCGAGGTTCGCTCGGCGAGATGCTGATCCGCCTGCTGCGCAGGGTCGAGGACGCCCAGCCGGACGCCGGCGGCCGCCTCACCGACCTGGACTGAGGGCCCCTCGTGGGCCCGGACTGGCGCGACCGAGGCGGGGGTTGACACGCCACCTGTCGATCTGTAAGGTTCTTCGAGTTGTCACGGAGCCGGAACGGTTCTGCGACAACCACTCGCCGCACACGCGGCAAACCCAAACTCTGCACGGTCTCCTACTCGGAGAGAATTTCGGCATGCCGGAATTCATTCGACAGGCTCGATTATGAGCCACCCGGGAAATCCGCTAGGGTTTGAGGCGTCGGAACGGCAGAACAGCCGCAAAGACAAAGCCCGCTGACTGGGAGTCAGGCCCGAAAGGATCTGATAGAGTCGGAACCGCCGGAAAGGGAAACGCGAAAGCGAAGAACTGGAAAGCGCCGAGGAAGTCGGACACGAAAGAGTCTGATAGAGTCGGAAACACGAAATACCGAACGAAAGCCCGGAGGAAAGCCCGCGAGGGTGAGTACAAAGGAAGCGTCCGTTCCTTGAGAACTCAACAGCGTGCCAAAAGTCAACGCCAGATATGTTGATACC